>NZ_JABBYJ010000001.1:630696-946044 GCF_012932565.1 Sneathiella limimaris | reverse complement strand
CTTTCGCCATCCTGTTCAGGTTTCTTCATCAGGTCCTTCGGCGCGATCAGATGCGCCTTAACATGCTTTGCTTCCTCAGGAGGCTGGTTCATGCTGGAGGAGAATTCGATCTCTCCCCAAGGGGTTACATGTGTTTCCTCAATAGAGGTGCTCCAGCTGTAAACATGGTGACCATTTGAATCCACCAATTGAATTCCAATTCGCGGAATGGGCTGCTCCTCGCCCGTAATATTTTTGATCCGGCCTGTAACTGTCAGTCTGACAATACCATTTTCCAGAATGGATTTGGTCTTCAAATCATGAATTTCCAAACCCAACAGGTTGGTTGTCTTCACATCTAGTTTCAGCATCTGATAAAGTTTTGCAGACGCCGGCCAGAACTGCACAACATAATTCCGTCCGTGATATCCACCGACCCCGATCCCGGCCAGGATCAGAATAAACAATAACCAGCCAAAGATTGATTTTTTTCTGCGGCTTTTGGTTTCCACTTGCTGAGCCCGTTGCTGACGCATCTGGGTCATCTGCTCAATGCTCATCCCCTGATCCTCAGGCGCAGGGGCCTCCGGTTCAGGTGCTTTTTCAGGCTCCTGCACGGGTTCAGGGGTAACTTCCTGGACAACCTGTTTCGGCAAGTCTTCGGGTGGGTACTCACGCCATTTGTGTCCACATTTGGCACATTTCACCATCCGCCCCTCAGCTCCGACTGAGGCGGTGTCAATTGAGTATCGTGTTGAACAGGATGGGCAAGTCAATATCATGGGTAAGACACTTATTCTGTCCAAAGGTTAAACGTTCTTTTTTATAGGCATATCAAAGAAGATGCACAAGACTAGGCAATAAATCCACTTTAGATTATCTTTGCCGCGTAATTTTTTAAGGGAGGGCCATTTGGTCGTATTTGAAAATGTCGGAATGCGCTACGGAATGGGGCCCGAAGTCCTTCGGGACATCAACCTCCACCTGCCCGCAGGTTCTTTTCACTTTCTGACCGGCCCAACCGGCGCTGGTAAAAGCTCCCTGCTCAAATTACTCGCCCTCTCACATCGTCCAAGCCGCGGGCTTTTAAGCCTTTTCGGACAGGAAGTCAGCAATCTGGATCGATCGGACCTCCCTGAGTTTAGACGGAAAATCGGAGTGGTTTTTCAGGACTTCAGGCTTCTGGATCATTTATCGGCATTAGAAAATGTGGCCCTGCCCCTTCGAATCGCAGAAATAGAAGAGGAGCTCATCCACAAAAATGTCACAGAGCTTCTGAACTGGGTTGGACTGGGTCACCAGATGGAGGCAAGACCTCCAACCTTATCGGGTGGTGAGAAACAGCGTGTCGCCATCGCCCGGGCCGTGATTAATCGACCACAGCTCCTCATAGCGGACGAGCCGACCGGTTCCATGGACCCCGAAATGGGCCTGCGACTCATGCATCTCTTCCAGGAGCTGAATAAACTTGGGACAACCGTGGTGATCGCGACCCATGATATTGGTTTGATTGATAGATTTCGAGCTCCAGTCCTTTACCTAAAAGACAGCACAGTGCATTTTGCTTCTGCAGAACAGTATCTTGCCAAACTTCAACGGAGTGATATGTGACTGGTTTTTTTGGGATTTCACCAGAGTTACAGCTGGAAAAGGATGCATCCAGCAGATATCTCCCGGTCGTTATTGCCACAATGGTTTTTTTGGCATCTCTGTCCTTGATCGGTTTGTTCTCCATTCACGCGGCTGTCAGCAACTGGTCTGCCGCCGTTAGTGGAAACCTCACCGTCGAGATTGCCTATGATGACAATGTCGATCTAGATGCCCGGATGAACAAAGCGGTTGAGTTTCTGAATGAGTTTCCCGGCATTGATAGCGTAAGGGCGCTGACACTTGATGAAACCGCCGATCTATTGGCACCCTACCTGGGACGCGCGGATGTCATCAAAAAACTGCCCCTGCCGCGACTGATCGAAGTCACCATTGCAGAGGGTGGGTCGGTTGACTTGCTGGCAACCGCCAAGAAACTGTCAACCGCTGTCCCTGGCGCAATTTTGAACACGCATCGTCCCTGGCTGGATAAGATGATCCTGCTGGCCCGAAGTGTTCAGACCATCGCAGCGGCCATCATGCTGCTGATTGGGGTCGTCACGGTAATTATTCTAGTGTTCGCCGCCCGTACAAGCATGGTCATGCACCATGATATTATCGAGGTGTTGCATCTGATCGGGGCCAAGGATGGGTATATTGCCCGGCAATTTCAGAACTATTTTGCCAAACTCAGTCTTTATGGTGCCGTTCCGGGCCTGATAATTGCCATCATCGTCATGCAGGTTATTTCCTATCTGGCAGATCGTTTGCAGGCTGGCCTGATCACACCACCTGAGCTTCCGCTTGAGGGTTGGTTTAGTCTGGCATTAGTCCCTGTTTTAGTTACCCTATTGACGACGGTGACAGTCCGGATCATTGTTCTGACAAGCTTAAAACGGATGATGTAGCGTGTTGGTAATCTTGGACAGAGATGGCGTTATTAACGAAGATCGAACCGATTTTGTAAAAACGCCAGACGAACTTGTATTTATAGACGGTGCGTTAAGTGCCATTTCCCGCCTCAATAAAGCAGGGCACACGGTTGTGATTGCAACGAACCAGTCTTGTATTGGTCGCGGGATCATAACGACCGACACACTGACAATCATTCACCAAAAACTGACAAAAAGCCTGAAAGCCGCTGGCGGCTGGGTTGATCAGATTTTCTTTGCTCCCGATGCTCCGTGGGAAGCGACCAACATGCGAAAGCCAGGCGACGGCATGATGAAGGCGGCTTTGAACCAGTTTGGGGCGAAACCTTCCAACACAGTGGTCATTGGCGACAGTCTTCGGGATTTGCAAGCTGCCGCCAGCTCTGGTTGCCATCGGTGCCTTGTTCAAACCGGCAAGGGTGTCAAAACCCAAAAGGAAGGGCTTCCAAGAGACATACTTCCTGTTGCTGTGGCTGCATCCTTAAGCGAAGCGGTGGACTTCATCGAAGCAGGACGGTTTCAATGAGAGGCCGACTTGGGTTTGCGATTAAACTCCTTGCGCTGCTATTTTGCATCTGGCTTGGCGGATTTATTACCTATGCACAAGAAGTCTCCGAACCCAACAGTGCCACACTTACCTCAGCCGACGGCATTGTCATTTTAACCGGCACACCAGCCCGACTGAAGGTTGGCCTGGATCTATTGAGAGAGGGCGCCGCCAAACGGGTTCTCATTAGCGGTGTTAATAAGCAAATCAGTAGTGAAACTTTGCGGATTGCAATGGGTGAAAGCCAGAAAATCATGGACTGCTGTGTGGACCTTGGTCGAAACGCCAAGGACACTGTCGGCAATGCTTTTGAAGCTTCTATCTGGGCAGAAGAGCATGGTTTTGATAGCCTGCTCGTTGTCACCAGCGCCTATCATATGCCCAGAAGCCTGGTCGAGTTTAAACGCCAAATGCCGGCTAAAACTCTTTATGCTTACCCAACCCTCAATGAAAACTTGCTCTTTCAACATTGGTGGCAAAAACCTTCAGCGGGCCTTATTCTGGCATCAGAATATAATAAATATGTCGTTAGCCTGATCAGGGCCAACCTTGAACGCCTCGCCATGGCAGGAGACCGCGCGTGATTCAAATCAGATCCCTTCTTTTCTTTTTCTGCTTTTGGCTGTGGTCAGCCTTCATGAACCTGATTTTCATTCCCTTTTTGGCCCTGGATAAATCCTGGATCGTGAGGGGTCAGGCTATCTGGACCAAAGGCATTATGGTTCTGATGCGGATCATCTGTAACCTGAAGGTGGAGGTCAGAGGCAAGGAATATATGCCAAAAGGCAAGGCGATCATTGCCTGCAAACATCAATCTGCCTTCGAAACCATGGCCGTCCACTGGCTGTTTTCAGATCCGGCCGTTATCCTGAAAAAAGAGCTGCTGCGGATCCCGATTTATGGCTGGTATTGTCAGAAAACAAAAATGATCGCCGTTGATCGAAAAGGCCATGCAGCTGCCCTTCGAAGCATGTTGGATCAAGCCAAGGCTGCACTGGATGACGAGCGGCAGATCGTTATCTTTCCAGAAGGCACGCGGACAGCAGTTGATGAGGCAGGTGACTACCAACCCGGTATCGCCGCGCTTTATAGCAAACTCAATCATCCTGTTATCCCGGTCGCCCTAAATACGGGCCTATACTGGCCAAGAAAGAAGTTTATCTGCCGGCCCGGAACCATCGTGATTGAATTTTTCCCCCCTATTGAAGCAGGTCTCAAACGCCCTGAATTCATCAACCGCCTTAAAAGCACCATTGATGAGAACACGGCTCGCCTAGTCCAAGAAGGTCGCGAAAAACACATCGATGCTTAAGGATGTACTTTCGGTTGCAGTTTGTATCCCATCTGAATTTAGCCTATAATTCAGACAGCTTTTGCACACCAAATGGAAGAAGGGCTGATGGCTGCACTCGCACCGATCTCAAAACAGATTTGGGATATGAAATACCGTTTCCGCTCCCCTGACGGGAATACCGTTGAGGGAACTGTTGAGGATACCTGGAGACGGATTGCGAAGGCTTTGGCAGTCCCCGAAAAAAATCCCGACAAGTGGGAAGAGGTCTTTTACAAAGCCCTGGAAGATTACAAATTCCTGCCAGCAGGACGTATCATTGCAGGGGCTGGCACCAAACGGCGTGTTACATTGTTCAACTGCTTTGTCATGGGCACGATCCCTGACAACATGGCTGGCATCTTCGACAATTTAAAAGAAGCAGCCGTCACCATGCAGCAAGGCGGTGGCATCGGTTATGATTTCTCGACCTTGCGTCCAAAAGGCGCTCCGGTGAAAAGCATGGGATCTGATGCATCTGGCCCTCTCAGCTTCATGGATGTCTGGGACAGCATGTGCCGCACGATTATGAGCGCAGGCTCTAGGCGCGGAGCGATGATGGCAACCATGCGCTGCGATCATCCAGATATTATTGATTTCATTAAAGCCAAGGAAGACCCCGGTCGTCTTCGGATGTTTAATCTTTCTGTGCTGGTAACTGACGCTTTCATGGAGGCCGTCAAAAAAGATGACCCCTGGGACCTGGTGTTTGAAGGAACGCAGTATAAGACCCTAAAAGCGCGAGAGCTTTGGGACACTATTATGCGCTCAACCTACGCCTTCGCAGAACCCGGTGTCATTTTCATTGACCGGATCAATGCACGCAACAACCTGCATTATTGCGAGACAATTTCGGCGACCAACCCGTGTGGGGAACAACCGCTGCCACCTTACGGCGCGTGCCTTCTCGGCTCCATAAATCTGACCCGTTTTGTCAAAAACCCCTTTGAATCTGATGCCCATATTGATTTGAAGGAAATGACCGAGGTAATTAAAACCTCCGTCCGCATGATGGATAATGTGATTGATGTATCCGGGTTTCCGCTTCCCGAACAAGAGAAAGAGGCCAAAGGCAAACGTCGAATTGGTTTGGGCATAACAGGACTTGCCGATGCCCTGATCATGTGTGGGGTGCGATACGGATCTGATGAAGCCCTCTCTCTCACCCGGCAATGGATGACAAGCTTCCAAAAAACCGCTTATCTCGTCTCAAGCGAACTGGCAGCAGAAAAAGGGTCTTTCCCACTTTATGATGAGGAGCCTTACCTCTCGGGTGAAACTATTCAGTCGCTGGATCCAGAAATACAAGCCGCCATTCGAAAGAACGGTATGCGAAATGCCCTCGTGACCTCGATCGCGCCGACGGGGACTATTTCGCTTCTTGCCAATAATGTCTCGAGCGGTCTGGAGCCGGTCTTCAGCTTCTCCTACACACGAAATGTTTTGATGCCAGATGGCAGCCGCAAAGCGGAGGAAGTCTCTGATTACGCCTACCGGCTCTTCCGCAGGATCAAAGGAGATACTGCGCCCCTTCCAGACTATTTTGTGGATGCGCAGGTTCTGAGCCCACAAGATCACGTGAAAATGCAGTCCGTAGTGCAGGAGTTTATTGATAGCTCCATTTCCAAAACCATCAATTGTCCGGAAGACATCAGTTTTGACAGCTTTAAGGACATTTATCTGAAAGCTTATGAGATGGGTTGTAAGGGCTGCACGACCTACCGGCCAAATGATGTGACCGGCGCGGTTCTGGAGACCCGATCCGACGCCCCGCGGACCACAGACCAAACAAGCCTGCCCCTGAACGAGCCAGAGCCCAAACCCCGGGATCATCTGGAGGCGGGTGGTGTGGTTTATATGACCAAGCCACTCGATCGGCCAGGTACAATTCCAGGGCAAACCTATAAACTGAAATGGCCGGAAAGCAATCACGCCATGTATATCACCTTGAATGACATCATTCAGGATGGCCGCAGAAGACCCTTCGAGATATTCATCAACTCAAAGAATGTGGAACATTTCGCCTGGACCGTCGCCCTAACGCGGATGATTTCTGCAGTTTTCCGCCGGGGCGGGGATGTGAGTTTTGTCGTTGAAGAACTGAAAGCTGTTTTTGATCCAAGGGGCGGTGCCTGGATGCAAGGTCGGTATGTTCCCTCTCTCCTTGCGGCTATTGGCGATGTGATTGAAACCCATATGATCCAAATCGGATTTTTACCGAGCACAAAATCGAACCAGAAATCTTCCGAAGCTCAGGTCAGTGTATTAAATGATCCTTCTGGAAGACCGACCAGTGGGTTGCAACGTCAATGTCCAGAATGCGGAGAAGCCGCACTTGTTAAAAGCGAAGGCTGCGATACCTGCACCTCTTGCGGATTTTCCAAGTGTAGCTAGAGCGGTGAGTTCTTATCCAAATTTCCGATTTAAGTGAATTCCAGCCAGAACAATCACTGCACCACCAAGCTGGATGAATGTCATGCTTTCTCCAAAAAAGAGGATTGCGGTCAAGATGGCAATCACCGGGATTAGGAAACTGTAGGCCATGCCACGGGCCACACCCAACCGACTGATGCCAGCGCAATACCAGACAAACGCAAGTGCGGCTCCCAGCAAAGCTGTTGCCGCCCAGGCAATCCATCCCGTCATGGGGATGGAAACCCAATCCTGATTTACCATTGCCGGAAGGTCAACAAAGGTGAGGATTGTAGCCCCAAACAGCATCGCCCACGCCGTTACAAGAAGGGGGCCCCGTTTTGCCACCATCGGACCCGACACAATTGTATAAATCGACCACATGAGAGCGGCGCCGATAATCATCAAATCCCCATAGAAGGAGCCGCCGCCAACTGTGATTTCCGTCAGACTGTTATTGATGATCACCGCAACCCCAAACAGCGATAAAAGCACACCAATCCATCCAACCAGCTTTGTTTTCTCACCCCTGAAGGCAACGAAAAAAGTCGCAAAAACCGGGGATGTTGCCACCAGAATTGAGGCCTTGGACGCTGTGGTGAGGTTCAACCCATAGGCCCATCCGCCCTGAAATAATGCGATTCCCAAAAGACCAATGAGAATTAGCTCACCCATTTCCCGAAGCGTGATTGAAATTCGCTCCCGCTTTAGAAACAGCAACAGAAAAAGAAGCCCAGACGCCGTGAAATACCGCGTTGCTGAAAACACAATCGGCGGCATGTAGTCCAAAACCAGTTTGGCAATGGGAAAGTTTACACCCCAGGCAAAGACAGCGGCCAACAGGAAGAAATCCCCGGATGAAAAGCTACTGGGTTTGATCCTTGATGTCTCCGCCATTTCCTTATCCTTGGTTTTCTTGTGCGGACGAATGAAAAGAGCTTAACTGTCTCATCCATATTTTCACAAGAATTATCAGGAAATCAGCAGTTAAAAAAAACCTGCCCAATTTCTTGGACAGGTTTCTTTTGCTGTTCAGTAAGGGTTATACAAGACCGTGCTGACTGAAGGGAAGTTTATCAATCTCTCGGCCAGTTCCCCAGAAAATGGCATTGGCAACCGCAGGGCCGATCGGCGGTGTTCCCGGTTCACCAACGCCGCTTGGCGCCGCATCTGACGGTACAATATGCGTTTCAACATGAGGCATATCGCTGATCCGCAAAGGTTCAAAATCAAAGAACTGAGATTGCTCAACCTCTCCGTCCGTCATGGTGATCTGGTTACGTAAAATGGCGCCAAGGCCATAGCCGACCCCACCTTCCATTTGTGCGGCAACCTGATCCGGTGTTACGGCAATACCGCAGTCAATTGCGCAGAAGACCCTCTCAACCTTGATGGTACCATCATCGTTCAGCCGCACTTCCGCAATTTCTGCCACATGGGATCCGAATGATTTATGCACAGCAACGCCTCTGTGAACGCCTGCTGGCAATTCAGCCTTGCCCCAGTTAGCTTTTTCCGCAGCCAGTTTCAACGCGGCGGCTTCCCTTGGGCTATTTTGCATGCGTTCCAGGCGGAACTCGACCGGATCCTTCCCAGCCGCTTTTGCCAGACGATCCATCATGGTTTCAACAGCATAGGCTGTATGCGTACTGCCTACAGATCGCCACCAAAGAACGGGAACGCCAACCTTCACGGTATGAAGTTCAAGTTGATGATTTCCAACCTGATAAGGGAGTTCAACCGCCCCCTCAACAGACGTCATATCAATGCCATCCTTGACCATCACCTGTTCAAAGGCTGTGCCCTGCAAGATGGATTGACCGACGATGCGGTGATGCCAGGCAACGATGTCGCCTTTCTCATCCAAGCCTGCCTTCACTTTATGAACATACATGGGCCGGTAATATCCACCGCGGATGTCATCTTCCCGGCTCCAGATCAACTTGACCGGTGCACGGCCATTGATTGCTTTGGCAATTGCAACAGCTTCACTAACCATGTCTGAGGTTGGTGTTGCCCGGCGTCCAAAAGATCCTCCGGCAGATAAGGTGTGGATATTGACCTTATCCGGGGTCAGTCCGGAAATTTGGCTGGCAGCATAGTGATCGCCTGTCTGCATTTGCGATCCTGTCCAAACGTCCAGCGACTTTCCTGGTTTCAAATCTGCAACCGCGTTAACCGGCTCCATCGGTGCATGAGCGAGATATGGAAACTCAAAGGTTGCCTCAAGGACTTTCGTTGCCTTTGCAAAGGAGCTGTCCAGATCTTGACCCTGCACAACAACCTTGCCCGGTTTTTCAGCCAACGCTTCATATTCCGATTTCAGATCGGCCGTGGACCTGCTTTCCGCTTGGGTTAAATCCCACTCAACTTCCAGCGCCTCGCGTCCCTTGAACGCGGCCCAGGTATTACTTGCCAGGACCGCCACACCTTGCGGCACCTGCACAATCTCCTGCACGCCTTTAATCGCCATGGCAGGTTGCTTGTTCATGGATTTGGCCGTAGCCCCAAAACGAGGGGGGCGTGCGATCACGGCAACGAGCATTCCTGGCAGCTGCACATCCTGCGTAAAATTAAACTCACCCCGGGTTTTGGCGGGTGTATCTATACGGCGATGGCTTTGATTTCCAATATACTTAAACTGGTCCGGCGTTTTTAAGACTGGCTTTTCTGGAACCGGCATGGTCGCAGCTTCTGCCGCAAGTTCCCCATAGGTTGCAGATTTCCCGTTCAGTCCAGAAACAACACCGTTTTCAACCCGAATATCACTGGCGTTTTGCCCAAATCGTTTTGCGCCTGCCAATTTCAACATTTCACGAGCGGTTGCGCCCGCAGTTCGATATTGCATGAAGCTGTTGGGAATACCTGTGGAACCACCTGTTCCCTGAACCGCCCCAAAAAACAGGTTATTGTATAGTTCGGCATTTGCTGGCGCGTATTCGCCTTTCACATTTTCCCAAGGCACATCCAACTCATCGGCCACCAATGTCAGCAAACCAGAAAATGTTCCCTGACCTTTGTCCAGATGCTTGACCATCACAGTCACAGTCCCATCAGGGGCAATCTGTACAAATGGATTGAACGATTTGCTCTCCATCGCTTCAGCCGTCGAAAGACCCGACAAGGAAAATCCAATCACAAGACCAGCAGTAACGCCGCCCGAAACTTTCAGAAAATTTCGGCGACTTTCATTCACTGGGGCTTCTTTAGCGGATAGCATTTTTTCGATCATATTCATGATTATGCCTCCAGTATTTCAGCTGCTCTGTGAATACCTGCACGAATGCGTTGGTAAGACGCACAGCGGCAGACATTTCCATCCATCGCTGCGTCAATATCGTCGTCGGTTGGTTTAGGTGAAGTCGCAAGAAGATCTGCCGCCTGCATTAGCTGACCTGACTGGCAATATCCACATTGCGGGACATCCAACTCAACCCAAGCCTGACGCAAAGCTTTGACCTCATCGGTTTCCAATGCTTCGATAGTTGTCACCGACGCGCCTTCGATATCACCAATGAAGGTTTGACAGGATCGGACAGCCACACCATCCACATGGACCGTACAGGCCCCGCAGAGTGCAACACCACATCCAAATTTGGTGCCTGTTAATTGAAATTCATCCCTCAACGCCCAAAGAAGTGGCATTTCTGGATCCGCATCGAGGCTTTTCGCCTCCCCATTTAATGTAAAGGAAATTGCCATATTTACAGGCCTCCCATGAAATTGCAGTGTATCTAAAGCTCAGATTAATATGTAAACTACACCGTGCAGTTTACATTATCTTTTTGGTTTTTTAAGTGACGATACGTTAGTTTGTGATAGCAATTACAAATGATGCTTTTTAAGGCTGGATATGTTCGGTATCTCCAGCCTAACCTGTGAGATAATCCTAGTTTGAATAATGTCCAGACCACTCGATAAAAAACAGCAGATCCTGCAAGCCGCGGCAGAAGAGTTCCAAAAAGCTGGCTATCTAGGCGCCAGCATGGACCAGATCGCCGCCACGGCAAATGTATCAAAAAGGACCGTTTACAATCACTTTGAGAGTAAACAGGCGCTGTTTCGTGCGATTCTGGACTGGGTCCTTTCCAAACTTAAAGAAGCTGTTGCTGTTACGTTTAATCCCAGCAAACCTTTGAAGGGCCAACTCTTGGACCTTGCTCGTGCAGAATGTAAATTTCTCCAATCTGAGGAATATATGAGGCTTCTTCGGCTCGTCATTGGCGAAACCATTCGGGATCCGGATCTTGCCGAATATCTGGCTGACAATTCAAACCAGATCTCGGTATTTGATGATTTTATGCAAGCAGCGTCTATAGCAGGGGCGTTAAACACCGATGATTATCAGGAAGTTAGCCATCAGTTTGTCTCCCTGATCAAATATCGGGCGTTTTGGCCTTACATGATGTCAGGCCAGGTTATCACAGACGAAGAGATGGAGAATATCGCCTTCAACAGCGCGGAAACCATCTTCGCACGCTATGGCAATACATCGCTCTAGCCTTCAGTTACTTAACAGACATCTAATCAAGCTATGCAAAAAATGCATGGGTGAGTAAAAATAATGTCGCGTGCAATCCCAGATTGGGAGGCGTACATGAGCCCCATCAAATGAATGGAGCACAGTAGCATGTCAGTACAAGCAACAAATTACACAAAACCAGCAAGCCCTGCCGCAGGGACTTTCCGCACCTATTTCGGTAAACTTACAAATACACTTGTTCAGAAATACCGGACATACAGAACTGCAACGGAGCTTTATGCCCTCACCGATTCCGAGCTCAAAGATATCGGTTTGACACGTGGCGAAATTGCCCGCGTTGCCAGTCGCACACACTTTTAATCTCAGAGACTAGCCCGGCCCGACAGTCTACCTGTTCCGGCCAATAGCCTCCATGATTGCGTGCAAGGGGCCGTCCTTGATCCCAAATTCATCTAGATGATCCAGGGTGCTTTTGAGGTAATCCACATTAGGACCGCCCCTTCCCGATGCCCTCCCAATAATCGCCGCAGCTTCTTCAATCGAATGACCCGATGAATATTGTTCATGCTTGGGGTCAGCCACAAATGTCAGCCCCCGGACTTTTTCCTGACTGCCCAACAACTTCAATGTGACCATTCTCGGGATATAAACACTCGTTACCATTTCCCGGCGATAGAGATAATCAACAACCGGTTCCCGAATGGCTTCAGGGCAACGGATCGCCTTCCCACGGCAAGACCCACCCCGGTCCAGGCCCAGGACAAGACCCGGATTATCCCGCGTACCGCGATGGACAACTGAAGACACACAAAATGCCCGGTGAAACCCATAAAGACAGGCATCCTCAACACCTGTGTGTTCAAAGCCCGGCCGCCACATTAGGGACCCATACCCAAAAATCCACAAATCCTCACCCTTGGGAAGATCGGGTAACGGATAATCCACCGGCGGCAAGTCCGGCTCTAAAACAAGGTCGTATTTTCTCATTTCACTTTTTTAGCAGGCATGTTCACAAGCGCAACACCAATGATCGCAATCACCATACCGATCAGAGCATTCCCGCTCAGAGTTTCCCCAAACAGGAAATAGGCGACAATGGCCGTGCAAGGAGGCACCAGATAGAAGAGGCTGGAAACGCTCGATGCCGCGCCCTTGCGAAGCAGCAAATACAACAGAGAAACCGCGCCAAGAGAAAGCACAAAAATAAGCCAAACAAGAGCGAATACGAGCTCTCCTGTCCAGGTCACTGTCATATCTTCAATCAGACTTGCAACCAGCAGGAAATAGAGGCTGGCCACCACAAATTGAATAAAGTTCCCAGACTTCAGGCTCATGTCCGAACAGAATTTCTTCTGGTATAAAGTGCCAATTGAAATGCTGATCAGCGCAATGAAGCTGAGGGAAAATCCAAAAAGACTCCCTTCGTTAAGCGATAACTTCTCAAAAACCACGAAAAAGACACCAGCAAGGCCCGCAAACAGCCCAATCCACTGCCGACGGGTTACGGTCTCTTTTAGGAAAATGCCGGCAAGTGCTGCCACAATCAACGGCTGAATCCCGGCAATCAGGGCTGAGGTACCGGCGGCAACCCCTTCACTAATTGACCAAAAAACGGACCCCAGATACCCTCCATGCATTAAAAGACCTGCAAATCCAATATGGGCGTAATCCTGCCACCGTTTTGGCCAAACGGTTTTGGTCAATAACAGAACCGGCACAAGCAGAAGCGAACAGGCGACAAACCGGATTGCCAGGAATGTCATTGGCTCTACATAAGGAAGGCCTAGCTTGGCACCGATAAAACCGGTACTCCATAAAAAGACAAACAGAACCGGCATAGCCCTGATCAACAGCTGTTGTTCAGCTTTTTGGTTTTCTGACGTCATGGAAACAACATGGGGAAAGACAGTGACAGGTTTTGAGCCAGCTTATAGAGTGTCGCCGAGAAGCTCAAGTGAATGTCAATTATAGGTTTGTAGATGCGAATTTTGCCAATTGCCCTCGTTGTTTTAGCTGCCCTGTTTGGCGCATATTTCTATTGGTGGAATACGGTTGCAGATGAAGCTGTCCTGGGGTTTGAAACCTGGAAATCGGAACAGGCCAGCAAAGGCATTACCATCAAAAACCAGCCCCTTGAAACGGGCGGCTTCCCGTATCGTGTGGAACTCAAAACCTCTTCCATTACATTTGAGCGGACGAACGAGACCCTAACACTTAGCGATCCCTGGTTGGTAATTGAACCCTGGAACCTCAAACATGCTGTCTTTGGACTTAACGGCGATCTCAACCTGATCCAAAACCAAAAGAAACTAACACTTCAATCTGAAAAAGCGGTTGGGAGTCTTAAGCTTAACGGCGCATGGAAACTGAAAAATCTGGCGATTGATCTTCAGAACTCCGCCTTTTCCGGTGATCTCATTGGGGCAGGCACAGCCGATCGCGTTCAACTTCATTTTCTGTCTGACGATCATGACGTCAACCTGACCGGTACAGACGCAAACGCAAAAGATCTGCAAACGCAGCATTTCCTGAAACTCGCCTTGCGGACTGACAAACTGGTTGCAGATATGCTGTCTAACGCCCCTCTTGGACCAGAGATGGAAAAACTACATATCGTCGCGGAAACGGATGCTGAAATGTCCTCCTTTTCCAACCCAACTGAAATTCAAGCCTGGCGAGACAAAGGCGGTGCCCTCGAAATCAATGACTTTGATATCATCTGGGGACAAACGCGGGCGACAGGCAATGGGACCGTGACACTGGATGATGAGAACTATCCCCTGGGCGCTTTTACATCCAAAATTGAAGGATATAACACGCTGTTGGACATAATTGCCAAACAACAGAAGCTCGATAAGAAATCAGCACAAACGGCTCGCTTTGCCTTAGATATGCTGGCCAAAACCAGTGACAACGGTACGCAGTATCTGGAGCTTCCAATCAGCCTGCAAGAAAGGTCGGCTTATCTTGGTCCCATTCGACTTTTCGATCTGAAACCTGTTTTCTAAAAACTCAAAAGCTTATTTCTCATCATGAGAAGCTGAGCGCCCGAAATCTGGCTCGGCTGTTTCCTGACCCGCATCAATAATCTGCCGACGGATGGCTCTTGTACGAGTGAAAATCTCGAACAATGTATCCCCATCAGACCTGCGGATCGCCCGTTGTAAGGCAGTGAGATCCTCGGTGAACCGGCCCAGCATTTCGAGGACTGCCTCTTTGTTGTTCAGGAACACATCCCGCCACATGGTTGGATCGGAGGCCGCGATACGGGTAAAATCCCGAAAACCACCGGCAGAATATTTAATAACCTCAGAGCGTGTCACTTCCTGCAGATCATCTGCTGTTCCCACAATATTGTAGGCAATCAGATGCGGTACGTGAGAGGTAATGGCCAACACCAAATCATGATGCTTGGGATCCATTTGCTCAACATTACTGCCGAACGCCGAACAGAACTGGGTCAGCTTCTCAACGGCTGCATCTGTTGATTTTTCAGACGGGGTGAGGATCCACCAGCGATTGTCAAAAAGATCCGCATATCCGGCTGCTGGTCCAGATTTTTCTGAACCTGCAACAGGATGCCCTGCAACAAAGTCTACACCTTCAGGAAGTCGTGGTTCTATCAAATCCACCACGGTTTGCTTGACCGATCCCACATCCGTGACGAGCGCCCCCTGCTCCAGATATGGCGCAATTTCCTCCATCAGCTTTGCATAGGTCCCGATCGGTGTGCACAGGATCACCAGATCCGCGCCCACGACCGCATCCTTGGAATGCTCATAAGCCGCAGAGACAAGTCCCATTTCCTTGGCAACACGCCGGGTGTCCTTAGTCCGCGCAGAACAGACGATCTCCCCAACCAGTCCATGCTTTTGCACAGCTCTCGAAATGGAGGAGCCGATCAGACCAATACCGATCAGGGCCATTTTCTTAAAGAGTGGAGCTTCCAGATGCGCCATTTTAACTTTCCAGGAATTCTCTCAAGTGGTCGATAACCGCACGGTTATCCTCATCAGTCCCAACAGACATACGAAGACAGGTCGGCAACCCATAAGAGGCAATGCTTCTGAGGATATACCCTTTACTTGCAAGATAAGCGTCCGCATCTGATGCAGATTTACCAGTATCCCCAAAATCCATCATGATGAAGTTACCAACGCTATCCGGAATTTTCAGACCCATACCCCGAAGGCTCTGGGTCAGAATAGGGATCCATTTCTCGTTATGGGCGACAGCCTCTTTGACAAAATCCTGATCCCGAACTGCGGCAACACCAGCAACCTGCGCCGCTGCGTTCACGTTAAACGGACCGCGTATTCTATGCAGGACGTCGATGACGGCTTCAGATCCGTAGGCCCAGCCAATGCGAAGCGCTGACAATCCATAAATTTTGGAGAATGTCCGCGTCATGATTACATTTTCAGTCTCAGCAACCAGCGCAACACCTGCTTCATAATCGGATTTTGTCACATATTCCGCGTAGGCCGCATCCAGCACGAGCAGGATATCGCTTCTAAGGCCCGCATGCAGGCGCCGGACTTCATCGGCTGAAATATAGGTCCCTGTCGGATTGTTCGGATTGGCCAAAAAGAGGATTTTGGTTTTCTCTGTGACCGAGGCCAGCAGCGCATCCACATCCGTTGTCAGGTTTTTCTCAGGCGCTTTTACCGGCGTCGCTCCATTGGCGAGCGCAGAAAGTTCATACACCAAGAACCCATGCTCAGAATACAAAACCTCATCACCGGGTCCACAATAGGCATTGGCAATCAGAGACAAAATCTCATCAGAGCCATTTCCACAAATCAGCCTATCTGCTGGCAAATCATGGATCTTAGCGATGGTATGGATCAGTTCCTGGGAGCCACCATCCGGATATAAATGCAGCTTTTCACTCAGCGTTCCAAACGCCTCTTTTGCCTTTGGGCTGGAGCCCAGCGGCGTTTCATTGGACGACAATTTGACAACTTTGTCCTGTCCATCGAGAGACGCTTTTCCGCCCACATAAGGCGTAATATCCAAAATTCCGGATTTCGGTGTAGGAAATGGGGAGGTCATCGGGAAACTTTCAATGCAATTAATCGTCTGAACCCATTGGAACGGCATAGGCACCAAGAACAACTGTCTTGATTACAGAATCGCCAAGCAGTTCTGCACATTTGGCAAGCCGCTCGTCAGAGGCGGTCACAAAATCAGCCACCTGGAACAGATGCAGCCAGTCCCCTTCTTCAATGGCGGGGGAGCGGCTATCCAGGCAATGACCTTCAAGGCCAGCTTTTACGAGAGTTTCATTTAGCCGTGCGCGGCTAACCTCGTCCTGGGTGACGATCACAAATAGAGTAATATCATCACCGGAGGCTTCTGGCTCGGCCTGACCGATGACAAGTGCGTTCAGATCCTCAAAAGCACCGCTCGGGTTTTGTACAAACGGAAGTGCGGCGAGAATTTTAGGGACATCTTCACCGCCCTGCGCCAGATGCTCCCACCAAGTATCTTTTTCCACATTCATCCATGGCATAACGGCCAAACGGGATGGATCGGCTGACACTTCCCGCAAAACAACAGTTGGGGACTTGTGCAGGCTCATAGGCGTGGCACTGCCAAAATGAGTGCGTGCCAGATCCCAGTAGCCCACAGATTTTTCAGGGGCTGTAATGGCAACAGACATGGGTTTTTGCATCCGGCAAACGGCCGAGATGATTTCTCGCCAGATGCTGGCAACCACTTCGTCAGCGAGCTCACTGGAATGGGTTTTCAAAATTTTCCGGAGGACCTGGGCTTCCCGACCAGGACGAAACGCCAACGCGCTGTGATCATCTTTCTTTGCTTCAGCAATATCATTGACGATCGCGATCCGCTGTTCCAAAACGTTCAGTAACTCCGCATCCAAACCATCAACCTTGGCCCGAAGTTCCTCCAATTTCTTATTTATTTTTGTCACGTTTTTTTCCTGAACCAAACCACGTGTTAGCTAAAAACCCTCATGGTGCCATCGTCTACCCTTTAAAAAGATAGAAAATATTGACAGATCTTGCTCTAGCACCCTAGGGTCCCGACTTAATTTTACAAAATTACTGCTGAAGTCAGTATAATTTACCAAAACTCTAGCTACCAGCAAAGCAACAGAAAACAAAGATTTTTCTATCCATAGATCGCGAAAAGAGTCACCGCCGTGTCAATTATCCCAACAGAGCCGAACCATCATACTGTGATCTTGGCAAAGGATACCCCGATGCCACTGGATTGCGGGGCGATGATGAGCGACATTTCCGTGGCCTATAATACCTATGGAAAACTCAATGAGGACAAAAGCAACGCCATTTTAGTGTGCCATGCCCTGACCGGTGATCAATTTGCGGCCAGCCGCCAACCGCTCACCGGCAAAGATGGATGGTGGAGCATTATGATTGGCCCGGGCAAAGTACTGGATACGGATAAGTATTTTATTGTCTGTTCAAATGTGCTCGGTGGCTGCATGGGAACGACAGGACCCAAGGACATCAACCCGGAAACAGGCAAACCCTACGGCATTGATTTTCCGATCATTACAATCGGCGACATGGTTCGCACCCAGGCGCTGCTCCAGGAGTATCTGGAAATCCCAACCTGGTTTTCAGTGATTGGTGGGTCAATGGGTGGTATGCAGGTCCTGCAATGGGCCAGCGCCTATCCAGATAAATGCTTCAGTGCCATTCCGATTGCGACGGCGGCAAAACATTCTGCCCAAAATATTGCCTTTCACGAGGTTGGCAGGCAGGCCGTGATGGCTGATCCAGAATGGCTCGGCGGTAAATATCTGGAGCAGGGCAAAAATCCCAGGGCCGGGCTTGCGGTTGCCCGCATGGCGGCCCATGTGACCTATTTGTCCGAATCGGCACTCCATCGGAAGTTTGGCCGAAATCTCCAGGATAGGGATAGCCTGACCTATGGTTTCGAGGCGGATTTTCAGGTTGAAAGTTATTTGCGCTATCAGGGGATCAATTTCGTGGATCGCTTTGATGCCAACTCATATCTCTATATCACGCGGGCGATGGACTATTTTGATTTGGCCGAGGATCACGGTGGTTCGCTTCCAAAAGCTTTCGAGAATACGAGCACCCGATTCTGTGTTGTCTCCTTCTCCAGTGACTGGCTGTTCCCAACTTCTGAAAGTCGCGACGTTGTGCGGGCTCTGATTGCGGCCGCAGCGAATGTCAGTTTCGTCGAGATTGAAACAGACAAGGGTCATGATGCGTTTCTGTTGGACACTCCAGAAATGTTGCAAACCATCGGTGGCTTCCTGAAATCAACAGCTATCAGCAGAGGATTGGACGCCTGATGGAAAATTCAACACTCTCCAGACCGCAGGATATTCGGGTCGATCTGAAACTAATCGCTGATATGATTGCGCCAGGCAGCCGTGTTCTGGATGTCGGCTGCGCGGAAGGGACTTTGCTCTCTCATCTGGTATCCACAAAAGATGTCGATGGCCGCGGGATTGAGCTTAGTCAGGCTGGTGTAAATGCCTGTGTGAGCAAGGGTTTATCCGTTGTTCAGGGAAATGCGGATTCCGATCTCGTCGATTATCCGAGCGGCGGTTTTGACTATGCTATCCTGAGCCAGACACTGCAGGCCACTCACCGTCCCAAAGACGTGATGGAACAGCTCCTGCGTGTTGGGAAAAAGGCAATCGTCTCCTTTCCGAACTTTGCTTACTGGCGGTGCAGGACTTATCTTGCCTTCAAGGGGCAGATGCCCATGACCAGTTCGCTGGATTATGCCTGGTACGAAACGCCAAACATCCATTTCTGTACACTGAGAGATTTCACGAACCTCTGCGCAGATCTGAATATTCAGGTGGAAAAATCAACGATCGTTGGCAATGACGGCGAGATCTTGAGCTACTCCTATGACAGCAGACGGGCTAACTTCTTTGGCGCCCAATGCGTCTTCCTGCTCAACTCTGCTGGCTAACCTATTTCTTTAAACCGGCTTTGCGATCGAATCGAGATGTTGTCCCGATCGGGACTGCGGCAGGTGCGATCAAGGGTCTTACCTTTTTCTTCTTCTGCGGCTCTTCGGGGATCGCAAAAACCTGTTTTTCGGCTTCAATTATTCGAACGCCACTGAAGCGCGACCACCATTTTTCGCCCATATTTTCCAAGAAACTGGCTAGCCGCAGATTAAGCCCCGACCCACTCGGTGGAAAATAAAGGGCCCCCTGCACGTCTCCATAGGTGAACATATTCGCCCGCAGAACTTTTCGAAGCTGCTTGTCGGAATAAGGGTAGCCATGCCCAAAAGGGGTTTTTTCCATTCGCGCCCAAAGTCCTCCACGAGCCGGAACAATGATTAAAACCTTTCCTGTTGAGGTCAGAACCCGCCAAACCTCCTGCAGGATATCATCAGGTGCCCGAGTATTCTCAAGTCCATGGACCAGAATAATCCGGTCAATTGAATTGTCGGGCAGTGGCAGCAGCCCCTCTTCGGAGAGCCCAACCAGACTTGGCCCACCATGCGGCCAATGAATAACCCCTTGCTGCGCAGGCATCATCGCAATGGTGCGTTCAGTTTCATTTCGGAATGGAAACAAATAGGGTGTAGCATACCCTAGCCCCAAAAGGCGAAAGTTGGATATGTCCGGCCACAAGGTGCGAATTTTGCGCACCAGCGCCTTTCGCGCCGTAATACCAAGGCGCGTGTGATAAAATTTTCGCAAATCTATGACATCAGGACGGATCATGGTTATACTATTTTCAAAACTTGCCTAAGCAACGTAATAAGTCTGAGTCTATGAGCAAACTAGAAATTCATCAAATCCCTGTCTTAAATGATAATTATCTGTATCTGATTAAAGACCCGGATAGTTCTGCGGTTGGAATTGTCGACCCTGCGGTGGCCGAACCAGTTCTGGAAAAACTGGATGAGTTGGGCTGGAAGCTTACTCACATCCTGAACACACACCATCACATGGATCACACTGGTGCTAATCTGGAACTTAAAGAGAAAACCGGATGCACAATCGTAGGGTCCAAATCCGACAAAAGCCGAATTCCTGGGATCGATATTGAACTCTCCGAAGGGGATGAGTTCGAGTTTGGCACTCAAAAAGCCAAGATCTTTGAAGTCAGCGGCCATACCAAAGGGCATATTGCCTATTGGTTTGAACAATCAGACGCCCTGTTTTGCGGCGATACTTTATTTGCACTTGGCTGTGGCCGCCTGTTTGAAGGAACGCCGGCCCAGATGTGGGAAAGCTTGAGTAAACTAAAGTCACTCCCCGCCTCTACGCAGGTTTTTTGCGCCCATGAATATACAGAGGCCAATGCCAATTTTGCCTTGAGCGTGGATCCAGAAAATTCAAAACTGCAAGATCGCTTTCAGGATATCCTAAAGCTTCGCAAAGCGGGAACACCTACTGTTCCGTCTACAATGGCGGAAGAAATCGAAACCAATCCCTTCCTAAGACCTGATGATATGGGAATTCGGAAAGTCTTGGGTATGGAAAGCGCGAGCACTGTTGATGTGTTCACCGAAATTCGGGCGCGCAAAGACAGCTTTTAATTCTTATTCCAACTCTATTTTAAATGGAAAGGCGCATGAAATATCTGCACACAATGGTTCGCGTAACCGATCTTGAGGCCAGCCTTGATTTTTACTGCAACAGCCTTGGCCTGAAAGAAGTGAAACGAAAAGAAGTAGAAGCCGGCCGATTTACATTAGTCTTTCTGGCTCCTGAAGGACAGGAAGAAGCGCAGGTTGAGCTGACGTATAACTGGGATCCTGAAAACTATTCCGGTGGCCGGAACTTTGGTCATCTAGCTTATGAAGTTGATGATATTTACGCAGCTTGCCAGCACATGATGGACCGCGGCGTCGTGATCAACCGCCCCCCACGTGATGGTCGCATGGCTTTTGTCCGCTCGCCTGACAATATTTCCATCGAACTCCTCCAAAAAGGAGAAGCCCTTGCGCCAGCCGAGCCGTGGGCAAGCATGGAAAATACAGGTGAATGGTAAGACCTGACAATTAGGTTAGACTTTCCGGGATCGACTGGCGATGAGATCCCGGAAAATATTGATGGAGCCGATGGCGGCGCCAACCGAAATCAGCAGGCACCCGACCACCAATGGCCAGGTCATCTCGCTCCCACCGAGCAGAATTAACAACAAGGTGGACAACAGCGGGGACAGGTAGGAGAGAACCCCCAAACCCTGGATATCCCCGTGCTTGACGCCAACATCCCACATAAAAAAGGCCGCACCAACTGGCCCAAGGCCTAGACCCAAAACAGCTAACCATGGCATAAATCCGCTCGGCAAAACAGTTTGCTCAAAAGCCAGATGACACCCGAGCGATAATACCGCCGTCACACCGCAAAAAGTGCCAATGACATCCGTGGATACCGCTGCAAATCGCCGGCTCAAAACAGAATAACCCGACCAGATAAATGCGCAGGCAAACGCAGCTATGTACCCCTTCATATAGGCAGGATCAATGTCGAGCTTCTCACCCTTGGTGATCAGCAGCCCTGCTCCCAGCAAACTGATAACTGCGCCGACAACATGGAACCAGTATAACCGCTCCCCCGGGAGTAGGGTTGAGAAGAGCACAATGAAGAGCGGCCATAAATATGCTATCAGCCCCGCATCCGCAGGTGGGGCTGATTTAAGGGCGAGGAAATAGAAAAAATGATAGCCAAACAGGCCGCAAACCCCGAGTAGCCAAAGTTTTGGGGGCAGCAGGATAAAATCACGAATGCGGTCTTTTTTGACAATCCATTTCACCAGGACAAACCCAAACGCAATTCCAAAGCTCATGGCTGTCAGTTGAAACGGGGGGATCGTGTCCGTGTAAACGGTGAACAGGGCAAGAAGCGCCCAAAGCAGGATCGCGCATAAGCCAAGGAGGGTGGCCGTTGGTCGTGAAATTTGCAAAATGAAGCCCTGTCCAAAGTCATGGGTTTTGAATTGCCAGCAACCCTAGTGGGAAAACAATCCCTCAGACAAGTGAAAAGGCATGCGCCCAGGGAAGAGCTAACATGCCTTTTCGGTCTCGGGCCGGTTTGACAGGGATCCAGCCAGAGGTCAGTACACACTTAATACATATGTTGGCCGCCATTGATGGACAGGGTGGAGCCTGTCACGAAGCCCGCATCATCTGCGACGAGGAAACACACCCCTCGTGCAATTTCTTCTGCCTTGCCAAGACGCCCAACCGGGATTTTGGCAACAATTTTCTGCAGAACTTCCGGCGGAACAGCCGCGACCATGTCCGTGTCAATGTATCCGGGTGCAATCGCATTCACAGTAATGCCTTTTGCGGCACCTTCTTGTGCCATGGCTTTGGTAAAACCATGAATGCCTGATTTTGCAGCGGCGTAGTTGACCTGACCATACTGGCCGGCCTGTCCGTTAATGGAGCCAATATTGACCACGCGACCAAATGAGTTCTCCCTCATGTCATCAATTGTCGCGCGGCACATGTTGAAACAGGAACCGAGGTTCGTGTCGATCACAGCTTGCCATTTCTGTTGATCCATACGGTGCAGAGTGCCATCTCGGGTAATACCCGCGTTATTGACCACGATTTCTACCGGTCCAAGGTCTGCTTTGACCTTTGCGACACCTTCCATACAGGCATCGAAATCAGATACATCCCACTTATAGGCTGGAATGCCTGTTCTTTCGGTAAACTCCTTGGCCTTTTCGTCATTGCCGCCATAGTTAGCCGCAACTTTATACCCTTTTTCTGCCAGCATGACGGAGATTGCCTCTCCAATACCTCTTGTGCCGCCAGTTACGATTGCTACTCTGCCCATTTTCCCCGTTCCTATGTCAACTATCTTTCAACACACATCGCTATGCCCATGCCACCACCAATACACAGTGTGGCTAGACCTTTTTTCGCATCCCGTTTCTGCATTTCATGGAGCAGAGTGACGAGAACACGAGCCCCAGAGGCACCAATTGGATGACCAATTGCAATTGCGCCCCCATTTACATTGACCTTGTCCGTATCCCAGCCAAGATCCTTATTCACCGCGCATGCCTGCGCTGCAAATGCTTCGTTTGCTTCGATCAGATCCAGATCATCAACAGTCCAACCCGCAGCTTCGAGCGCTTTTCGGCTCGCTGGAATTGGGCCACTTCCCATGATAGACGGATCAACACCGGCCTGCGCCCAGGACACAATCCTCGCCATTGGCTCCAACCCACGGGATTTGGCCTCTTCTGAGGACATCAAGACAACAGCAGCCGCGCCATCATTGATACCAGAAGCATTACCGGCTGTTACACTGCCGCCCTCTTTTTGGAAGGCTGTCCGCAAAGCAGAGAGCTTTTCAACAGTTGTTCCGGCGCGGATATACTCATCATCCTCAACAACCACATCGCCTTTACGAGTTGAAATGGTAACGGGAGCGATTTCATCCTTGAAGCGACCTTCAGATTGCGCTTTACCCGCCTTGGCCTGAGAGGCAGCAGCAAACTCATCCTGCTGTTCACGGGTGATCTGCCATTTAGCGGCAACATTTTCGGCCGTATTCCCCATGTGATAGCCGTAAAACGCGTCGATCAAACCGTCTTTCAGCATTGTATCAACAAATTCCAGGCTGCCCATCTTCTGGCCGTTCCGAAGATTGGCGCAATGCGGAGCCTGGCTCATGCTTTCCTGGCCACCTGCAACCACAATAGAGCTGTCGCCGTTTTTAACTGCCTGATATCCAAGCGCAACCGCCCGAAGACCAGAACCACAAAGCTGATTAACACCCCAGGCAGGAACCTCAACCGGAACTTCAGCTGCCATGGAAGCCTGACGCGCCGGGTTTTGGCCTTCACCTGCAGACAGGATCTGACCCAGAATGACTTCCGACACTTCTGATCCGGATGTCTTGGACCTTTTCAGCGCTTCACGGATCGCGACCTCGCCCAGTTTATGTGCTGGCAATGATGACAACGCACCATTAAAAGACCCAACCGGTGTCCGAACCGCACTTGTAATTACAACATCCATTACTGACCTCATTTTTCTTTATATATGATAATAAATATTCAAAGTTAGACGCTGTTTCGTAATTTTCGGAATGTTTTTCGATAAACTACGAAATAACGTTATACGTTCGCAGATGCAACACTTTTTGTGCATATGCGCAAAAAAAGTTAGAACTTTCCGATCCAGGCGATTACGTCTAGCCATAAACCCCCTTTCGCACTGCTTCCGACCATCATCCCGATATGACCTGTACCGGACATTTGGACCTCGGCTTCAGGCAATTGACGCGAGAGAGCAATCGCAGAATTAGGCGGCACTATTCTATCCGATTTCGGAACAACAATCATTGAGGGAATTGTGATATTTTCAGGACAAATTTTTTCAGAACCAACCTCCCAATTTCCCATAACCGGATCATTTCGCCCATACCATCCTTGAAAACAGGATCTGGCGACCGGCGCACTTAACGGCACGCCATCATTCAACCAATCCTCAAGCGCGACAAACTCCCGCGCCCGGTCCGTATCCTCACCCATCTGGTCAAACAGACAAAATTTATTCATACAAAGATTTGGATCCAGACTTGCAAAAAAGGACTGTAAAATATCAACCGGCATCTCCTTGAACCCTTTAAGAACACTGTCCCAGATGGCTTCATTAGACAGAAAAAGTCTTGCGCTCTGCCCTAATCCTTCATGAAAATCCCAAGGTGCGGCTATGGTAATCAAACTCTTTGGTTTTTGAGATAACATCTGGGTGAGCGCCACCGCAAGAGTTCCGCCCATACAATATCCCCCAACATGCAGGGGCGCACGTGGATATAGTTTTCGGGTTTCCTCAACACCAGCAAGGAGGATCTTCTCAAGGTAATCCTTCAGATCATATTCTCGCTCTTCAGCGCCCGGCTCACCCCAGTCAACCAGGATCGCCCGAATACCATTATTCGCCAATTCCTCAACAAAGCTTTTTCCGGGCATTAAATCCAGGATATAGGCCCGGTTAATGAGAGACGGTACCAGAAAAAGGATGGGGGCTTTCTTTGCCAACTTGGGTGCACAGTCCAGCAAGCGCACATTTCCGTGCGACCAGATCAAGGGACGGGAAATCGGTTTACGCCGGTAAGGGTGCGCATGATATTTCCGGATTCCGGAAATCATACCCACCACTTTAGTATTTCCTTCGAACGCAAGGCCTTGGACAAGCTCTGCCACCTCATATTCCTGCAGGCGGCGAGCGATTTTTTCAGCCTCTGGTTCCAGCTCTTTTACCCAAGGAAATTTTCCATCGCGAACAAAAGGCAGGGAGGCAAAAGACGTCGCCAGCGACGTTGCCGCCAAGCCTAAATGGAGTCCCAAAGGTCTTGGGCCCACGCGTGTAAATTCCTGAACATTTACGTCTGTCATGAGGAAGGGTCCTCGTTTGACGTCGGATGTTCAGATAAGTCTTTCTGAAGATCTGCCAGGATCCGTTCGCATGAGGACATGAGACTTGCCACGCTTTCATCAGGGCTGCGTGAAACAGCACTAATCTGGCGCTGCCAGAGTTCAAAAAAGTCCGTTACGGTTTTGGAAAGTTCAGATTTTTCAGACATGTCTTTAATATAAACCGAAAGCCAACCGGCGACCAGTAACGCTTTCCACACAATTTTTTCGATAATTATTGCCAAATTGGAAACCGCATTGCACAATAGGTCTTTGCGGCGCAGCAATTTTTAAGGGAATGTGTGAATTTGGTCGAGCAAGCTTCTGAAACAAAAGATCCGGTCATTATAAAAAAATACGCAAACCGCCGGCTTTACAATACAGCTACCTCCTCCTACGTCACTCTGGATCACCTCAGCAATATGGTGAAAGAGGGGGACGATTTTGTCGTCTATGACGCAAAAACAAACGAGGATATTACCCGTTCTGTTCTAACTCAGATCATTTTTGAGGAAGAGGCAAAAGGACAAAACCTGTTGCCGATTAGCTTCCTAAGACAACTGATCAAATATTACGGTCATAGTCTGCAGAACATCGTTCCAGATTATCTGGATATGTCCATGCGCTCCTTTACAAGTAATCAGGAGAAAATGCGGGACGCCTTACCTGAAAATGTCCGGGATAATCCACTGTATCAACAGTTTGAGGAAATGGGCCGTCAAAACATGGCAATGTTTACCCAAGCCATGCGTATGTTTTCGCCCCCTGCTTTTGGCTCCGGATCTGATCCACAGGAACAGCAGGCTGCAGATAAACCTGCAGAGCCAAAATCCGAAACGACTGAAATGATGAAAGAGCTGAAAGATCAATTGGCTGCGATGCAAGCCCGGATCGATAAACTCAGTGACAAATAATATAAATCCAGAAGCCTTTTGGCTGCGTAGGAAAGACAAAGGTCTTCTGGAGTTTCAAGAATTTGTGACTTGATATGTTAAGACTTTGTTAACATATTTTAGACAGTTTTACAGTACATGTAGCGTCTAACTTCCAGTGAATCTGGAACTCCGGTTAAAATTACCGACAACTCCTGAATTGAAGATAAAGCCGGGTACCGAACGTTATTATGGAGCCAATTCGTTCCAGTCCATATTCTGCTTATTCCTATTATTCCGCAGCGACCAAACAAGCGGAGCTACAGGCATATCTTGAGCATAAGCAAATTCAGCAGGAACTTGATCAGCAAGAACTGATTAAAAGCGATCTTCAGCAACAGATCGATTCCAGAAGACGATCTAGTGAAATTAACCGCGATCATCCCCGGGCAACCACGGTAGAAGTCGTTGTTAAACAACCACCTCCAGCGCCGGCGCATCCAACAACAACACGCAGCCCGCTCGCTTTCGGTCAGTCCTCAACACCATTTCTGGCCCAGCAACTGTCGCAAGCCAGCCCGCTTGAAACAGGTGGTCACGAGATTGAACCCGGCTCCTCAAGCCTTTACCAACAGGCAAACACAGCCTATCGGGAGACACGGAACCTCACGATTGATCTATTAGGTTTTCAAGGATTTAGACCGAAAACAGTCTAAAGGCTTAAGTCCAGAAACATCTCAGATGTGACAGGTCGCCATTCCGCGTTTTTCTAAATACTGCTGATGATATTCCTCAGCCATGTGGAAATCCGGGGCAGGCGTTATTTCCGTGACAATCGGGTTTGGGAAAACCTTACGCTCTTCCAAAATTTTCTTGGAAGCTTCTGCTGCTTCCTTTTGGGCATCTGAAACATAAAAAATTGCAGACCGATATTGCGTCCCAATATCTGGTCCCTGGCGGTTCAGGGTTGTCGGATTGTGATTGCTCCAGAACACACTCAAAAGCTGTTCATAGGAAACAATTTCGGGATCAAATGTCACCCGAACAACCTCCGCATGCATGGTGTCTTCGTAGCAGACCTGTTGATAGGTGGGGCTTAATGTATGCCCGCCTTGATACCCGACTGCCGTCTCAGTGACACCTTTGACTTGTCGGAATGCCGCTTCCACACCCCAGAAACATCCTGCAGCGAAATATGCAATCTCAGATTTACCTGACATGGTTCCATCCCTTCAACCAATTCCACAATTCATGAGAAGTATATATGCGGATTGAGCATTAAATAAAGTAATCCGTCTCATAAGAATTGATAACTTTATCGTCATTGGTTCTCTTTCTATACTGATATCAACAGATATAGGGAACCAATCGAGCCTGTTATGAAGCACGCCTATCTTGCCAATTTATCCATCGACAAGTCCGATCCCGGACCGTTGCACCGGCAATTATTCCTGAAGCTTCGAGACAACATTTTACAGAATGTGATCAAGGCTGGGACGCGCCTTCCCTCCACCCGCCTGCTGGCAGAGGATCTTGGCGTCTCCCGAAATACGGTTCTGAGCGCTTTTGATCAGCTCATGGCCGAAGGGTATCTGGAGGCTCGCGTCGGCGCAGGAACTTATGTCTCGACCCAGATCCCGGATGAGCTTCTGGGCACAAATTCATCTTCTGAAAAACCAAATCCCAAGGCGCGAAAAATCAAACTGTCCCGCCAAGCGGAAGCCCTTCGCCCAACTGGTCCGGCCAAGCCCTATCATCAAGGTCCCTTTTCACCTGGTCGGCCAGAGCTTGATCAATTTCCGTTTGAAATCTGGGCAAGGCTATTGGCGAAACATTGGCGAAAACCTGAACCAGACTACTTAAGCGGCAATCCGGTTGGCGGCGCCACCGCTCTTCGTGAAGCGTTGGCTGAACATCTCGCACAAACACGGGCCGTCAACTGCGAACCTGATCAGGTTATCGTTCTCTCCGGATCCCAGCAGGCGATCCATCTGGTTATCAAGGCTTTCGCGGAAACGGGCGATCCCATCCTGATGGAAGATCCCGGTTTTCCAGGTATTCGCAATTCCATTATTGCAGCTGGAGCCAACCCCATTGCTGTTCCCGTGGATGATCAGGGTTTCAATCTGGAAGCCGCCAAGTCTCTCGCGCCGAAGGCACGGTTAGCCTGTCTCTCCCCCTCTCATCAATATCCTCTCGGGCCAACCATGTCCTTGCAACGCCGGCTCGAAATTCTTCATTGGGCCGGTGAAAATGACCGGTTCGTGCTGGAGGATGATTACGACAGTGAATATCGCTATTCCGGCCGACCTCTCTCCTCCTTACAGGGTCTCGATACGGAAGATCGGGTTTTATATGTTGGCTCCATGAGCAAGGTGATGTTCAGCGGTCTTCGGGTTGGCTATCTGGTCGTTCCAAAGGATCTGGTTGATGTCTTCCTCGCTTTGCGGCGGGATATCGACGGCCATTCCCCCGCTGTTGCCGAGGCGGCTTTGGCGGAGTTTATTTCCGAAGGACATTTAGCGACCCATATCCGTAAAATGCGGATTCTCTATGAAAAACGGCAGAAAGTTTTGATCTCGGAACTTCGGGCCAAATGCGGTGATTTTCTAAGCGTTGACGAACAAGAATGCGGCATGCATCTCATCGCTTTTTTAAGGCCTGAAATTGAGGATAAGAAAGTTGAAGCCCTCGCCCGGGACCAGGGTTTGATGCTGCGCGCCCTATCCGCTTTTTATGAAGGTCCGGAAAAGAAAAATGCCCTGATTATTGGATTTGCCGGAACCCATGAAAAACAGATGCCGCGTTTGGTTGGTCGTCTGGCTCAGATCCTGGAAACCTGTGCAGCACACATGCAGACATAGGAAATTCATATGACGAGATACTTTATTATAGTTTCTACCTATGTCTGGGTCTTTTTTACGCTGGCCTTCCCTTCGGCCAATGCGGAGCATGCTTTGTCCATGCATGGGACTCCCAAATACCCACCCGGCTTCTCACATTTCGAATATACAGATCCCAACGCGATACCCGGTGGTCACTTACGGCTTCCCGCGATCGGCAGCTTCGATAGCCTGCAACCCTTCTTGGTGAGAGGGGTCTCCGCGAAAGGTCTTGGGCTTGTTTACCAGTCCCTGATGATGCGCTCAAAAGATGAGCCTTTTACCCTCTATCCCAATATCGCGAAATCGGTGCAAACCGGAAAAAATCGGGAGTGGGTCCGTTTTGAGCTGGACCCAAAAGCCCGGTTTTCAAATGGCGCGCCAGTCACAGCAGCAGATGTTATTTTCAGCTATGAAACCCTGCATCAAAAAGGACGGCCCAACCACCGGCATTATTACAGCCTTGTTGAGAGGGTTGCGGTGGTTGAACCAGATCAGGTCACCTTTCATTTCAAGGCAGGCGCTGGCCGGGAAATGCCCTTGATCCTTGGACTGATGCCAATCCTGTCTAAAGACTATTTTCAAAATCAGCCGTTTGAAGAAACCACCTTAAAAGCCCCCCTTGGGACCGGTCCCTATCTCGTTGAAAAACTGGATCCTGGTAAATCCATTACCTACAAACGGGTTCCCGATTTCTGGGGGCAGGACATGCCAACCTACCGCGGGCGCTATAATTTCGAGCGCATTACATATGATTATTTCCGAGATGTTGATATCGCGTTCCAGGCCTTTTTAAATCAGGAACTGGATGTCTTTTTTGAGTCCGACCCCGGAAAATGGGTAGATCGCAAGATCCAGCCGAGTGCCCCTTACATAACCCGTGAACCAAAGCTATACCTGCCACCGCCCATGCTGGCGATCGCCCTGAACAGCAGAAGGAATTTCTTAAAATCCCGAGAGGTCCGAAAAGCCATTTTGCTGGCTTACGATTTTGAATGGGTGAATGAAAATATTCTCCACGGGCAGTATGAGCGAACAACCAGTTTCTTTGGGGCAGGAAACCTGCAGGCAACAGGACTACCGGATCCCGCTGAAACCAAGCTGCTACACCCGTTCAAGGATGACCTCCCCAAAGCCGTTTTCGATGAGCCGATCTTGTTTCCAGTATCCGATGGATCAGGCCGCATTCGGACCCGCTTGAAACAGGCCAAAGACCTGCTGCAGGCGGCTGGTTATGAATTATCCGAAGGGCAATTGATCGATCCGCAAACCGGTATGTCCGTCACCATTGAAGTGATCTATAACGATACAAGTCATCTGAAGCTGTTGGGGAATTTCAAAAAGAACCTGAAGAGACTTGGAATTACACTCCTCCCCCGGCAGTTGGATGATGCCAGCTACCAGAACCGCATTACCCAGTATGATTTTGACATGATGTTTGCCAAATGGGGACAGAGTCTATCTCCCGGTAATGAGCAGCAATTTTACTGGAGCAGTGAAGCCGCGAAAACACCTGGAAGCCGAAATTATCCCGGCATTCAAAATAAAGCCGTTGATCATTTGGTGCAGAAAATCGCCACCGCAGAGACGCGGGAAAATCTGGAGACCGCGGTCAGAGCCTTGGACCGAATACTGCTGAAGGGAGACTATGTCATTCCTCTTTATCATGCAGATCATCAGTGGATCTACACAGCGCCAGAAATCCGCTTTCCCAAATTACCCAGCGATTATGGTTCAACGCTGGATCTTTGGTGGTATTCAACCGCCCCTGTTGACGATTGAACCGTTGATGGGCGATAACTATATGCGTAGCTGTAACTTACTTTAGTCATTGGATACCATGTTATGCTTGCACTGTTATCACCTGCCAAAAAGCTGAATTTCGACCGGGACAATCTACCTGAAGACCACAGCGACCTTCAATTCCAGAAAGATACAAAAGAGCTTCTCAAAGCGGCTAAGCAGCAAAAAGCAAGTGATCTGAAACGGCTGATGAAAATCAGCGATGACTTAAGCGAGCTGAATTTCAAACGCTTTCAAGCCATGAAATTTCCCTTTACCGAGGACAATGCCAAGCAGGCGGCTTTTGCCTTTAATGGAGATACTTATGCCGGACTTGATATCGAAAGCCTGAAAGACGACGATGTAGACTTCGCGCAAGACCATGTGCGGATCCTTTCCGGCTTATATGGGCTTGTTCGGCCACTTGATCTGATCCAACCCTATCGTCTGGAAATGGGCACCCGGATGGCCAACAGCCGCGGTGAAAACCTCTATGATTTTTGGGGCGATAAACTGGCTAAAGCCCTGAATAAAGAACTAGAAGGCCATTCTTCCCAGTATATTATCAATCTGGCCTCCACCGAGTATTTTAAGGCTATTCCGAAAAAATCCCTGAAATATCCGGTTATCACACCGATCTTCAAGGAAGTGAAAGACGGCAATGCGAAAGTCATCGGGTTTTCAGCAAAACGGGCCCGCGGCATGATGGCCCGCTTCATCAGTCAGAATAAAATCGATGGCCCAGAAGCCCTGAAATCATTCGATATGGCGGGGTATAAATATATGCCGGATCTTTCCAGTGAAACCGAGTTTATGTTTTATCGGGACGCCAGTTAAAAGCGGTCCCGATCCCGGTTTTCCCAAATTTCAGTCGCCATCCGATCAAGCGTCTCAACACTCTCATCGGGGTTTTTCATCTTGAGCGCAACCGACAAGGTTCCAATGATCGCCTTTTCGGGCACCGGCAAGGATATATCACCACGCCACAGCTTTAGAACCTGATCAGATGTTAGGTCTTCTTCCCGCCATTTATAGGTTGTGGTGTCAGTGAGTGCGGGCCAAACGATCTCTGTCTCTTCCCCGGCAAGCAGGGCATCAACCCGCGCTTCTTTCATGGGATTACGCATCACTTCACCACCGCCGCCTTTGAAGATCATGGCATTTTCCTGCCCCAGAATTTTGGCAGTTTGCAGATGACCTGCTTTATAAGGCGGATGGAAAACACCTTGCAGCTGGCAAGGTGCATTTAACGGATTGAGGTCACGGGCAAAGGTGTTTACTGCAGTTCGAACCCCAAGATAAGGCCGAAGTTCGAACAAGGCCTGCAGCTCTGGGCAAAATTTTTCAAGCCCGAGATAAACCAGGTTTTGATCCTGAAAAAGTGTCGCCAAGTCAGAAAGGCTCGTCGCCTCCGGAATTTTAAAACATTCCAACGCCGGGCGCGTTGGGGCGTATCCCTCTGAATACCCCTCAATCCCATGCATGAGAATTTTATAGCCCTGATCGGCCAACAAGATCGCGGCAAGTACAAACCAAGGCTGTTGCCGATGCCGATCCGCATAAGATGGCCAGTCATAATCGACCTTGAGGTTTGGAAGATCAGCCTCAAATAGCGCTTTGGCGGCGGCGGCCATGCCTGCAAACTCTTCGCCCGTTTCCCCTTTACGCCGAAGCAAGAGTAAAAAAGCCCCAATTTGAAGAGGTTCTGCTTCCCCTTTCAGGATCATGGACATGGCATCCTTGGATTCCTCAAAATCCAGATCCCGCCACATATTGGGGCCTTTGCCCAAGGCACGGACATATTGGGCAAACGGATGGTCTTCGCTCATATCAAATTTTCCAGCGAGGTTGTCTCTTCAGGTTGGTTGTCAGCAAAAAAGATTTTAGGGAAAAGTTCAGCTTATTGGAAGCGTTCCATCAAGCGACGCAGATACTGCTTCTCACCCTCCGGCCGGGCCGGATCGGTCAAGCGACGACGAAGCTCATCCAAAATTTGCCGGGTTGTCGAAAGATACCCTTTATCAAATATCTTGAACTGATTGTTGTCCCGGCCCCCCTGACCATTTTCCTGTACAGGACGGCCGAGCGGATCCCTGTTGCCTTGAGCGCCAACCTGCCCCTGAGGTTGACCGTGACCTGCCTGCATCATTTGCTGGGCAAGCCCTTCCATGGTGCGCTGAAGCGCATCCATCGCATTTTTCTGGGAGGTTTGGGCCTGACCACCTTGTCCGGATTCCAGTTGCCCGCGTGCAGAGTTCATGGAGCGTTCCGCCTGTCCCAAGGATCCCGGAATTTTGCCCTGCATACCCATATCAGCCATCATTTCACCGAGCTTCTGACGAAGCTTTTCCTGCTCTTCTGCGAGGCGCCGCAACTGCTCTGCCTGTTTGGAAAGAGGCTGATCCTTCAAATTTCCTGAGCGCCGGGAACTTCGCATGGTTTGATCCAGCAGATCCTGTTGCTGTTTTAACATTTCACCCAGCTCATTCAGCATTTTTTGACCGGCTTGCTGGGATGGGCTTTGCATCATGGGGGACGCCATTTGCAGGTTTTCCAGAATATCCTGAAGCTGGCTCAACAGATTTTTTGCATCCTCGCGCGCACCGGATCGTGACAGCTGATCGATCTGATCCAGCATATTGTTCAGATCCTGATTGCTCAGCATCTGGTTTTGATCGCCTTGTTGCATAGGCTGCTGCTCGCCGGATTGCATCTGCTGGTTCTTGGCCATTTCCTGAAGAAAATCAGACATCGCCTGTTTCAGCTCTTCAACCAGTTTCTGTATCTCTTCATCCGAGGCGCCGTTATTGAGCGCGTCCATCAACCTCTGCTGAGCTTCCCTTAGGGCCCGTTCAGCCAGGGTGAGATTTCCATTTTCGAACTTGAGGGCGGCCTGCCATAGTAGCTCAGCCACTTCTTTGTAGGTTTCATCGCCGGATTCAAAGAGCAAAATTCCGCGGGCGACGGAGACCATGAGCATGGCACCTACATCTTCACTTTCCGCTTCTGGAAGAGAGGTAATGATCGACAGGGATTCAATAACCGGGATCCGGTTTTGTTCAGGATCCGCCATCAGCCTTTTGCGTTCAGCCACCAGCGCGCGAGCGATAGGGTTGGTGAAAACCCGCTCCGGCAGTTTCAGTTTCACCACTTGAGAGGTCCCGATCTGACCAGCCTCATCCTTGGCCGTGACCTGTAAATTGACCGTCAAGCCAGCCCAGGGATGTGCCGTGAGATCATGATAGCTTTTACTTTCAACCGTTTTCGCCCCGAGCACAAAGGGCAGTGGCAGTAAGATTGCATCTTCCTGACCATCGCGGGTAATCAGGCCGCTGAGTTCCACAACTCCGTAGTCATCCTCCGCCAACACAACGAGCTGCAGGGCAGAGCGATCGGTCTCAGCTGGCAGGGTAAGGATCTTGATCAAGGGCGCAAGGTCCGGGATTAGGTCCACATCCCAGGATGCCACAATGTCCCCGTCCTTTTCCAAAGACCAGCGGCCCGATTGAATATCCTCTAGATTGACCTGGAAATTTCCACGTTCAACTGTGTCAAAAGCGAAACTGTCCTGACCATTCCTTAACAGCGGGGTATCTTCACTTCCCCCTGTCAGGCGGCCGATCAGCTTGGATCCTTGTGGGACCTTGAAGGCAGAAACACCATTGGTTTGTATCTCGTCTACAGTTTCAGTCTTTTGTTGAACGAGAAGAACCGGAGCGAGGGCTGTGTAATCGGGCGGTACGGCCCAAATATCGGCTTCGATTTTGGCAACCGGTCCCAGCAGGTTTACTGAAAAAGCTGTTTTGAAATGGGAGAGGGCACCGCTGCCGCCCATACCAATGCCGATCACCAGAAGCAGGATGCTTAAGGCCCGAAATGACCAGCTATCCCCGCTGGAAACCCCAAGGCGCGGCGCAAAGAGGCGAACCTTCCCAAGCGCCATAAGCTGCTGTTTCAGATGAAGGTGCCACAGAAATTGCGTTCGTGCGGTTGTTTGTTCAGAAAGTATGGGATTTGCGTCTGAAGATCGCAGCGGTCGGTGCTTTAGACTGTTTTCCCACTCAAGCCTGGCCAGTCCCTCTTCCTCCTTTGGGAGAGAGAAATGCCTGATGAGATACCAAAGGCTGGCAATAAAGGCGGCCGCGAATGCCAAAAGGCCGGCAAAATGGATGTAGGGAGAAAGAACCGTCCAGCCACCAGCAAGCGTAGAGGCACAAAACAGAAGGAGCGTGCAAAAAAGCGGGCCAGAGAATTTCCAAACCCGTTCAAGCAGGATCAGCTGTCGGGCGACCAACAGCTTCCGCTTCAACTTCGTTTCAATTTTCGGCTCGCGTGTCTCCATCAAATCCCTTTCTGGGACTTAAGATAACGCTTTATTTTCCGTTATCCAGCCATGTCGGAATTGTATCAAGTTCCAGCATCTCATCCAAGGACGGTCTTTTGCGGATCACTTCAAATTGATCCTTGTTCACCAGCACTTCTGGCACCAAAGGCCGCGTATTATACGTTGAGGCCATCACCGCCCCATAAGCCCCGGCACTTCGAAACGCAACAAGATCACCAGCCTCTACTGGTGGTAACTCGCGTCCCCGCGCAAAGGTATCCCCGGTTTCGCAGACAGGGCCGACAACATCCGCCAGCTCCCGAATGCTTTCGCTAGAAGGCTCTAGAATTGTGTCAATATGATGATATCCGTCATACATGGCAGGACGAATCAAGTCATTCATGGCCGCATCCAGAATGATAAATTTCCGCTCTGCTCCCTGCTTCACGTAGATTACTTCAGAGACCAAAATACCGGCGTTACCAACAATCAGGCGGCCCGGCTCAAAAATCAGCTGAACCCCCATATTGCCCATAGCTTCAATCGCAACTGCGCCGTAGGAAGCCGGACTTGGCGGAATTGTCCCATCATAGGGGATCCCAAGACCACCGCCCAAATCCACCTGGGTGATATCATGGCCTTCGCGGCGCAAATCCTCAACCAGTTCACGAACCCGTTTGAAAGCATTGTTAAACGGATCCAGATCTGTCAGTTGAGAGCCGATATGAACGTCCACACCCTGAATTTTGATGCCAGGCAGAGCCGCCGCCTCCCGGTAGATGCGGGAGACATCCTGCCAGGGCACACCAAATTTATTTTCCGCCTTACCGGTGGAAATTTTCGCATGGGTTTTCGCATCCACATCCGGGTTCACCCGAAAAGCAACAGGCGCCTCCATCCCAAGGCGGGAGGCAACTTCAGACAACACCCGGATTTCAGGTTCTGATTCCACGTTAAACTGATGAATACCTGCCTTTAACGCGGTTTCCATTTCCCACGGGCGTTTTCCAACACCGGAGAACACAATCTTGGAGGCCGGAATCCCAGCGGCCAACGCCCGCTGCAACTCACCACCAGAGACAACGTCCGCACCGGCACCTAAATTGGCAAGGGTTTTCAAAACCGCTAGGTTGGAGTTGGCCTTTACAGCAAAACAGACAAGGGCATTGCTGCCATCAAACGCGCCGGAGAAAACCTTGTAGTGCCGTTCCAGCGTTGCAGTGGAATAGATATAGCAAGGGGTCCCCACCTCTTTCGCGATGGTCGCGACGGGTAGGTCCTCAGCATAAAGTTCCCCATTTTTATAGGTAAAATGATCCATTCGGGTCGGCTCCTTAAGCTCAGCCGCTAGATTTAGTCTGCTCACTCTTTTTCTGATAAACCGGCGCGCCTTTTTTACCGCAAGCCGTTAAACCGCCCACCAGCAAAATACCGATTATCAGAACTGAAATGACCTGTTTCATTATGCACCGCCAGCCAGTCGGGACTTCCAGAGCTTAACTTGCTCCTTCACGTTCTGTGGAGACGTTCCGCCATAACTTGTGCGGCTCGCCACAGAATTATCAACCCCGAGAACATCAAAGACATCTTCAGTAATCGCAGGTTCAACCCCTTGCATATCCTGCAAGGAGAGATCCTCAAGTCCACAATTCTTTGTCTCGGCAAGTTTGACAAGGGCGCCGGTCACATGATGCGCATTTCTAAAAGGCATATTCAGGCTTCTGACAAGCCAGTCAGCCAGATCCGTCGCAGTTGAAAAGCCTGCACCGGATGCCGCTTTCAGGATTTCCCTGTTCACCGTGAGGTCACTGATCATGCCAGTCATAGCCGCAAGACAAAGCTGTAAGTTATCGGCTGCGTCAAAAACCGGTTCCTTATCTTCCTGCATGTCCTTGCCATAGGTCATGGGAAGACCCTTCATCATCATCAGCAAGGTATTAAACGCACCTGAGCTGCGACCCGCTTTACCACGGATCAGCTCCGCCGCATCCGGGTTCTTCTTCTGCGGCATAATGGAAGAGCCGGTAGAGAAGCTGTCAGAGCATTCAACAAAGCGGAACTGGGCACTGGACCAAATAACAATCTCTTCGGCCAGACGAGACAGATGCATGGAGCAGATTGAGGCAAAGCTCAAAAATTCCAGCGCGAAATCCCGATCAGACACCCCATCAAGGGAGTTTGCCGTTGGCCGGTCAAAGCCAAGCTCTTTCGCCGTCATTTCTCGATCAATTGGGAAAGATGTTCCGGCAAGAGCCGCCGATCCCAGAGGACATTCGTTAAGACGTGCGCGCGCATCCTGAAGCCGGCCCCGGTCCCGGGCAAACATTTCTGTGTAAGCCAGCATATGGTGACCGAAGGTTACTGGTTGCGCGGCCTGCAAATGAGTGAAGCCCGGCATCACGGTATCAGCTTCGCTGTCAGCCAGGTCAACCAAGGCAGTCTGCAAGTCTTTCAGTTCACCATCCAGATGATCCATGGTGTCGCGCACCCAAAGCCGCATATCAGTTGCAACCTGATCATTACGTGAGCGAGCCGTGTGAAGGCGACCGGCGGCATCACCGATCAATTCGCGAAGACGGGCTTCAACATGCATATGGATATCTTCAAGTGCAGGATCTGTCTTGAAATTACCAGCCTCAATCTCACGAAGAATTGTCCGGAGACCTTCCTGAATTTTCTCGCCATCTTCCCTTGATATTATACCCTTGGCTATCAACATGTTGGAATGGGCAATGGATCCGGTAATATCCTGCTGGTACAGGCGCCGGTCGAAATCGATGGACGCATTGATCCGTTCCATAATTTCGGCGGGGCCTTTGGCAAATCTGCCACCCCAAAGCTCATTTGCGCTCATGTGGGCTCTCTTTGTAGTAAATAACTGGACACGTAATGACGATGAAAACCAAAAAGCCGTTTCTTGCTTCGCTCGGTTTCCTGCTTACATTTACAGGGGTTGTGGGCCTCACATCAACAGCTTTCTCGGCCAATTTGAAGGATCTTGCTGTTGGAGAGATGAAAAATATCGTTATCTCTTCGGATCCTGAACCCATTGCGGAATTTTCATTCGTTGATGCAGAGGGCAAAACCCATCAGATATCCGATTTTCAAGGGAAAACTATTCTTCTCAATTTTTGGGCAACCTGGTGCGGTCCCTGTAAGGAAGAAATGCCGTCCATTGATCGCTTGCAAGGGGAAATGGGATCCGATGAGTTTGAGGTCTTAACCGTCAGCCATGACCTGCAAGGGATAGAGCGGGTGGTTAAGTTTTTCAAAGCCCTGAAGATTGAAAACCTGACGCCCTACAATGACAAGACCATCAAATCAGGACGCGTAACAGGCGTTTTCGGCCTACCAGCAACATTGATCCTGAACGCCGAAGGGGAGGAGGTTGCCCGAATGGTCGGGCCCGCCGAGTGGGATAGTGAAGAAGCAAAAGAGTTCTTGAAGGCCGTTATGGCCCAGTAAACGCAAGATCAGGAATCAAAAATTTTACCGCTTCGCTCTTTCATTCCCTTCATCTGCCGATCAAAATCAGCTTTTGATTCTGGGTCTAAAGTGCTCTCAGCTGGTTTTTGTAGCTCGCGCCGGATCATGTAAGCCCTGAAAATGCGCTCAATGATCAGACTACACACAAAGAAGAAGATTGCTTTGACAGCAGTTAGGATCATCAAATCTGCCGACAGAGTGTAGTCATCAACACTGTGGCCAGTTGCAAAGTTAAATGCCAAAAGAGCAATCAACCCGCCAACACCCAGGATAAGGGTTAGCTTTCGAGCAGCGCCTACGGCCCAGGGAATCAAAATCAGGGAAATAAAAACAGCGGCGTTTAGGACAGACGCCCAAAGTTCTGGAGAAAAACTCATGCGGCAGTCTTCATTTTCAGGGTTTCGAGCGCAACTTCGACCATTGGTCTTAACGCCGCTTCTTCCTGACGGACCTTACCCAGCACCCGAATACCCTGCATCACACCAACAAAGAAAGACGCCAGTTCTTCAGGTGAACGGGCGTTGGTAATTTCACCAGCAGCCTGACCCCGACGGATCAAGTCCTGAAAGTCTTTTTCAATGCAATCGTAATATTCGCGAATTTTCTGAGCGCATTCCTCGTCATAGGCTGAGCGTTCCACCGTAGTGTTGGTGATAAAGCAGCCCCGTTTTTCAGGATCGCCCAGCGTGCGATACATGAAACTGAACAGGAAATCGGTGATGATCATAACAGAATCACCGTCCTGCCGAAGGGCAGAGCCACGCGTTAGAGAGGCTTCAGTATATTGTGCGAGGGCAGCCATAAAGAGCTGATGCTTGTCACCAAAAGTGTCGTAGAGGCTGCCACGGTTGATCCCCATGCACTCTACAAGATCCTGAACTGAAGTGGCTTCATATCCACGAGCCCAAAAGGCTCTCATGGCCTTTTGCAGGGCCTCTTCCCGATCAAAGCATTTCGCTCTTGGCATTTTTTAATCCTAGACTTGGTACAATACCAGTTGCTTACATAAGCAATTACGCGCCTTCTGACAAGGCTTTCAGACCCTTTTTATAGTCTGGATAGGTTAAAGAAACACCCAATTCCTCTTTTATTCGCCGATTACAAATGCGCTTGTTGTCAGAATAAAAACTTCTCGCCATTGGTGTCATGTCAGCAGTTTCAAAGTCCTGTAAGGGGGGGGGATCAATCCCAAGTAGCTCTGCTGCATAAGTCACAACATCCTGCGGCGGTGCCGGCAAATCGTCCGACACATTGTAAATTCGGCCGGGATTAGGCTTCAACATCGAAGCTGTCAGAATTTTTGCAATATCGGTTACATGAATGCGGGAAAACATATGCCCCTTCTTTACGATCCGATGGGCTTTACCTTTTTGCAAAGAAACTAACTGGTTGCGACCGGGTCCATAAATACCGGGCAACCTAAAGATATGAAGCGGAAGGTTTTTCTCCGCTGCCAGTTGTTGCCAGGCCTGCTCTGCATCAACGCGCCTTTGCCCCCGTTTCCCGCTGGGGTTCAAAGGCGTTTCTTCGGTTGCGGTCCCGCCGGCCAGATCGCCATACACACCAGTTGTTGAAAGGTATCCGATCCATTTTAGATTAGAGAACTTTCCGATCTGATCGTACAGCACCTGCAAAACAGGATCGCCATCCTCACCCGGCGGAATGGATAACAGAATATGGGAAATCTGGTCCTGAATATGCTCCAGCCCGTCAGGTTGTGACCGACCGTCGAATTTCAGCGGATGGACCTGCTTGGAGGTTTGAGAAATTTTTTCCGGGTCTCTCGATGTTCCCCAAACCTGCCAAGTCGGGTTTTGCCGGGCTAATTCTTGTGCCGTAAACCCAAAGCCGAAACACAACAGGCCATCCACCATTCAATCCTTCTCCCGTTTATTTAATTGGAACCAAGCGCCCTAAAGTCACGGTCGCCTGAACCGTGTATTTTTGCGATACAGGCATCTTAGCGCCACCGGCACCGCCGCCACCACTACTTTCCATACTGGCAGACAACCGTTGAACCGCCATGTCTTTGTGCATGGGCATCGGTTGCGGGCTGTAATTTGGCAGAAAGTTTATCGTCTCAACCCGATAGGCACTACCGCCGATAGCTGCTGACAAACGCTCCGCCTCCTTTTTTGCCTCTGCATATATTTTGGCCCGAAGGTCAGATTGCAAGGCATTGGTTTCAGCAAGAGATGGGGAGAAATTCACGTAATTAACGGTCACTCGAAATCCCGGCCGGCTGAGCTTTTCCGCTTTGTCATGCAAGCCCGCGATTGCCCCTTCTTTCAGGCGCGCATTCGCAGAAATCGACCAACGGTTCAGGCCTGTCTGATCCTTGCTCTCCCGCGAGCTTGTGACGTACCAGGTGCTGTCCTTATCAAGCCCATCAAGTGTCTTTAAGACTTCTGCTTTCAACGCATCAGCAGTTTCATTTTGCTGCACAATGCTGAAGGAGACAGTGACATCCGCCGTCTCTGTTGTGACCCAGCCTTCTTCTGCCAGGGACAGGATGACCTGATCACTGACCGGGCGAAGTTCATCGGCAATCGCAAAATTTGTCAGGACCAACAAAGCGGCGCCAGAGAGCAAAAGACGATTCATAAGCATTCCTTTCAATTGCTGTTCAAAATAGCACTTAGGATTGAAATGCGACTGATTTATGACATCTGGAATTTTGGACCCTCTGGTACAGCGATACCTAATCTTGCTCCTCCTCTTCAAATGGCTCATTGCGAGAGGCTTCTTCCTCGGGCCCCTCTTCTGCTTCCTCAAGCTCGATCACAATGGAGGGAGCACTGTCTTCAGAATTCGGGGCTACCGGCGCTGCCTCCGCGAACCAGGGGATGTCCGCGCCATCGACTTGCGCCCTTGGCATATAGAAATAGTCCCAAAAACCACCTGGAATTATGGCTGGCAACAGCCCCCAGAAGATATTTGGCTGGGCCATCATGAGCCCCAGAAATATCTCACCCACGAAAAAGGCGCGTTTAAAACGGATTGTCTCCCATGGTTCAAACCCCTCGCGCCCATAAGTGATCCGTCTGATAAAGCCGCTGGCGGAATAGAAGTACTGAATGCGGTTTTGCCAGTTATCTTCAGTTCGTTTGAGCTGATACTGACCGGACTTTCTGGAGTGAATTCTTTTGAAAAACTGTGAGTGACCTGATTTATCTTTCACCTTCAACGATGACTTTCCAACCACGGTCGCATTTCGCATCTGACCGTCCAGCATCACATCTCCGCTGGCCAGTTTCTCTAGGCACTGAAGTCCGCGAATTCTCCAACCCTTGGGTAAACTGACACTATCCGCTAAGCCTCCGTCACTTCGATATTCCAAACTAAGTAATGGTTTAAGACCATTGATTCCGCCGTGGATGTCCAAAGGAAACAGGAAATGAGCCGCGGCAGTTTTCTTGTTTATGAAAAATCCGTTCCTAGGTTCTGCCAGATATTCTTCTTGCTCTTTAACTTGTAGATTGATCTCCGTTTCACTCATTTCAAACACCTCCACCGAACAAAGAACTGTGACGGACAAATACGAAATGCGTGACATATTTGAGCCATTATGGACTGCTAGACATCTGTCCAAACTCCTGTATAACTTCGATTTTTTGCGACCCAAGAAAAGAGGACAGACTTGGCACTCTCGGGCTCCAATTTAATGAGATTTCTCCTGCTGGCTGGTTTTTTGACGGTCACTATTGCGACCCCAGCGGCCGCCCGTAGTGAGAATGACGAATACAAAGCCTGTTTGAAACTGACAAAGCGGGAGCCAGAACTCGCATTTGAGTCTGCCTTGAGTTGGCGAGACAAAGGTGGGGGGTTTCCAGCGCGGCACTGCGCCTCCCTCGCCCTGTTGGAAATGAAAAAATATCATCTCGCGGCGGAGCGGATGGAACAAATTGCTCAGGATATGCATAAAGCTGGCAGCCCGCTGGTTGTGGGCATGTTAGCCCAAGCAGCTAATAGCTGGTTACTGGCTGGCGATCTCCAAAGGGCCCAGGCCGTTGCCTCTGCCGCCCTTGATATTGATCCGGGCAACATAGAGCTTTTAATTGACCGAAGTCGGATCCTAGCTGCTGCAGACAATTACCAAGACGCCTTTAATGACTTGGACTTGGCACTACGTCTTGATCCAACGCGTCCAGACGCCCTCGCTTTCAGGGCTGCTGCCTGGCGGCATCTTGGAAATAATCAAAGAGCTCTTGAAGACGTCAATCTAGCGCTTGATTTACAGCCAGATCTGGTCGAAGCACTAATCGAGCGAGGCATACTCAACAGACTGGAAGGGAATGTTGATGCGGCGAGGGATGACTGGCTGAAAGTTTTGCAAATCTCCCCTCACAGTCAAGCTGGTGACGCGGCCCGCAAAAACATCGAAAAACTCGATCTTAAGAACTGATCAGCGGCTCAGATAGAAGCTTTCACTCACATTCACTTCCTTTAATTGTGATACCGCCTTTTCCGCCTTTAATTAGCGTTTTATTTTATAATAGAACTAGATTTTTAAACTGTTTTCACTATGATTTTTTAAAAAGTGGAGCGTTGATTTGGATCGAAGACTTGCTGCAATTATGGCTGCTGATATTGTGGGTTATTCAGCCCGTATGGGTCAGGCCGAACAGGAAACGATCCAGCAGCTGACGCAGCTCACAGACTATATCCAACAACAGGTATCATCTGCGGGCGGGCGACTATTCGCAAGGGCTGGTGACGGTTTTCTCTCTGAGTTTCCAAGCCCCGTACAAGCCACACGCTGCGCATTCAATATCCAACGGCAACTTTCAAATTCGGATATCTATGGCCTTGAAGGCTTGCAATTGCGGATCGGCCTCCACCTTGCAGACGTAGTTCAAGACGGGGATGACCTTTTGGGCGACGGGGTTAACATCGCAGCGCGGGTAGAGGGTGTTGCTGAACCTGGAACCGTTGTCTTAACTCAGGGAATGTTTGATCAGGTCAAACGAAATGCCCAACTGACCTATGATGATCTTGGAGAGCATTGGCTTAAAAATATTTCTGAACCCATGCGACTTTATAAAGTGAAGGGCGAAGTCGGCACACATAGCTGGGTTTCAGGCCAACCTCAACAGAAGCAACAACCTGCCGAAAATGACTCAAACCCGCCTGACCCTCATTCTCTTGCCATTCTTCCGTTTACAAACTTTAGTAACGATCCAGATCAGGAGTTTTTTGCGGACGGATTTACAGAAGATCTGATTACCGAACTTGCCCGTTTTCGCGATCTGTTTGTCGTCTCCCGAAATGCAAGCTTTGCCTATAAAGGCCAAAATATGGACCTCAGAGCGGTCGGCCATGCCCTCAATGTGGCTTATTGCCTTGAAGGCAGTGTTCGCAAAATGGGCGACAAGGTGCGAATTTCGGCGCAGTTAATTGAAACAAATTCCGGCAAGAATGTCTGGGCAGAGAAATATAACTTTAACTACGGCGAGCTGTTTGACGTTCAAGACAAACTGGCATCCGATATTGTGGCCCAGGTTTTTGATACAGTGGAGCGTATCCGTAAAAAAGCCATCCTCTCAAAGCGCCCTGGAAATATGGAAGCATACGAATGCTTGCTCAGGGGTATGGAAAACCATCGATTGGGATGCATCACGCGGGAAGCCGAAACAGAAGCGCTTAAGTGGTTCGATCTCGCTATCCAAAAGGACCCTAGTTATGGAAGGGCCTATGCCTGGAAGGCATGCGCGCTTGCAAGTATGGCGACGTGGGGGGACGATCCAATATGGAACGAAATCGAGGAGCTGGGACGTAAGGGCTTACAACTTGACGAAAACGACGCGGATTGTCACCGCATCATAGGTTCCCTCGCTTTATATAATATGGATCTGGAGCGAGCCAAATATCACTATCAGCGCGCCTTGGAGCTTTTGCCAAATCACAGTTACATAGTCGGGCGAATGGGTGAACTTTATGTGTATATGGGTGACGGGGAGACGGCTCTTCGATACCAAAAAGCTGCGGCAGAGCTAGACCCTTTGCTCCCTGCATATTGTCGGGAACTTGAAATTGCCGCACATTATATTCTTGGTGAGTACGAGGAAGCAGCAAACCTGTTGAGCCATCTCACACAAGCTAGTCGGAGAGCCTTGGTTTATGGAATTGCAGCTCAGGTCCATTTGAATAACCCAACTATACTTTCCAAACGACTGCAAGAACTCCAGGAAATCGATCCTGAAATCACCATTTCAGAGTTTCTCAGCCATGAGTTTTATGTTGAGGAAATTTTTGTAAACAAACTGAAAGAAGATCTTACGTCCGCAGGACTTCGTGCATAAGATCAATCTCTTGAAAATTTTGGTCTTCAGCCGAGGCTGACTTGCCGATACGCGAGAGCCTCCGCGATATGATTTTGTAAAATTCGCTCAGAGGTCTCAAGATCCGCCAGAGTTCGGGCAACGCGCAATACCCGATGATAGCCACGTGCTGATAACCTGAACTTGCTGGCAGCAGATTGAATGAGCTTCATGCCGGCTTCATCCAACTCAGTCACTTTTTCAAGAAGCTCTCCAGATGCTTCGGAATTTGTCCAGACACCCCCCTCCGGCGCCAGTTCCTGATATCTTTGCTTTTGAATTTCCCTTGCTCTCGCCACACTTGTCGCAACTTCTTTTGTGGTAACTGATTTACCTGGTGTGGTTAAGTCTGCAACACTCACTTCAGGGACATCGACGAACAAATCAAAGCGATCCAGCATGGGACCTGAGATTTTACCCTGATAATCCATTCCGCATTTCGGTGCCCGGCTGCAGGCTCGGCCGGGATCTTGCAGATAACCGCAGCGGCAAGGGTTCATGGCAGCAACCAACTGAAAACGAGCTGGGTAAGTAATGTGCAAGTTCGCTCTGGCAATTACGGCCTTTCCCGTTTCGATAGGCTGGCGCAAGGTTTCAAGCACCTGCCGATTAAATTCCGGCAGCTCATCCAGAAAGAGGACCCCCTTATGGGCAAGCGATACTTCCCCCGGATTGGCTTTTCGCCCCCCACCGATTATGGCAGCGACAGAGGCTGAATGATGCGGATCACGAAAAGGGCGCTGGCGGGAAAGCACTCCATCTTTCAGCTCTCCCGCAATGCTGCTGATCATGCTGACTTCAAGTGCCTCAGACGCCTCAAGCTCTGGCAAGATACCGGGCAACCTGGCTGCCAGCATGGATTTTCCTGATCCCGGCGGGCCGCTCATCAAAAGATTATGTCCCCCGGCGGCGGCAACTTCCAACGCTCTTTTCGCTGTTTCCTGTCCTTTGATATCCTCAAGACGACCTTCAATCAGATGAGCCTCAAGACGACCTTGCGACGGGGGTGCAATAACCTGACTACCCTTAAAATGATTAATGACGGACAAAAGGCTATCGGCTGCGAGCACATCCAAATCACCTGCCCATAACGCCTCACTCCCATTATCTTTTGGGCAAATGAGACCCAGTCCTTCTGAAACAGCCTCGACAGCAGCAGGTAACACACCGGCTACGGCCTGACAGACACCGTTGAGGGAGAGCTCACCCAGAACGATATATTCTTCAGCAATATCAGCCGGGATAATCCCAAGTGCCGTTAGCAGACCAAACGCAATCGGCAGATCATAATGAGCCCCTTCTTTTGGCAGATCTGCAGGAGATAAATTAACGGTGATCCGTTTGGCCGGCAATCCGATCCCGAGAGAGGTGAGGGCCGCACGCACCCGCTCTTTGCTCTCGGTCACAGATTTATCGGCGAGCCCAACAACGGTAAAGGCTGGCAGGCCTGAACTAATCAGCACCTGAACCATAACTTTGCGCACTTTAAGCCCCTGAAATGCAACTGTACGAATAGTCGACTGCATATCTCCCCCCAGACATGTAGCCTATAACTATAACAATAATTTTTATTTTGTCACTTATCGTTGAAAAAGGCGGAGCTCAAAGAAACCAATAGTCTCCTAGTTTGGTTCTATTGAGGTGTCAACAAGCCTAAAAATCAAAGTTTTTCTTCAATGCTATCCCAGATATCGGCCTCTAGCTTCACGCCGTTATATCTGTTGATTTCCTGAAGACCGGTTGGAGAGGTCACATTAATTTCGGTCAAATAATCACCGATCACATCAATACCGACAAAAATCAGGCCTTGCTCCTTCAGGGATGGGCCAATGATTTCGCAGATTTCCTGCTCGCGAGAGGTAAGCTCGGTCTTCATTGCCTGTCCGCCCACATGCATGTTGGACCGGCTTTCCCCTGCCTGAGGAACACGGTTGATGGCACCGGCTGGCTTTCCATCGATTAGAATAATCCGTTTATCGCCTTGGCGAACCTCTGGCAGATATTTCTGCACGATCATGGGCTCACGGTAGAATTCGTTAAACAGCTCATGAATAACCGTCAAATTCTCATCTTCGGGTTTTAGGTGGAAAACCCCTGCCCCGCCATTTCCATAAAGCGGCTTAATGATGATATCTTTATGCTCTGCCCGAAACGCCTTCATCTCAGTTAGGTCTGACGAAATCAGGGTTGGCGGCAAGACACCATCAAAATGAGTAACAAATATTTTTTCGGGTGCATTTCGAACACTGACAGGATCGTTTACAACCAGCGTTTTGGGGTGAATTCGCTCCAGCACATGAGTTGCGGTTATGTAAGACATGTCAAAGGGCGGGTCCTGACGCATCAAGACCACATCCACAGCCTCCAGGCTAATCCGCTCTTCCGCGCCAAGGCTATAATGGTTTCCTTTTTCCCTACGAAGTTCTAAAGGACGCGCTTTCGCAATCACTTCACCGTCTAGAAAAGACAGATCTTGCGGGCCATAATGAAAAAGCTCATATCCGCGAGCTTGGGCCTCCAGCCCCATCACAAAGGTACTGTCCCCATCAATATCAATTGATTGAACGGGATCCATCTGGATAGCTACGGCACGAGTCATTTGTTTTTCCTTAGGCTTTGTATCTCTTTACGGTGCGCCTGTTAGACATTTAATGGTTTCCAAAAATGGCGCAAGCGATTAATTGCGACTTGGATCATCCTTCATGATGACATGGCTTACAATCCGTCGAACACCTGAAATATCCCTTGCCTGCAGCATAACCCGGCGCAATTCAGCCTCATCCTGCGCAATCCCAATTAAATATACCACTCGATTAACGGTATCGACCGAATAGTTGATATGCTTAATACCGATGTCCCGCAATAAGCGGGATTTCAGAGAGGTCGTGATCCAAACATCGTCGGAAGTAGAAGAGTTATTGATTTCATCTTCCAACTGCAACTCATTGAGAACAGCCTTCACGGACTTTACAGACCAGATTAATTCAGCAACACGGTCCTTGTCAGCTTGGGAGGCAACAGCACCTGTCACCAGCACCCGTCCTTCGATGACAGTGGTGGAAACGTCCGTAAAAAGGCTTTCGCTCTCTTGAAGAAGTTTATCAACGATCGCCAGTTTGATCCCTGCGTCCGACACCGCATCTTCAACAGATCGCTCCTCGGCGACAACAACGCCTGCGGCAGCAGCGCCGCCAACAGCTACGCCAACAGGCGTGCAGCCGGACAGCAAACCACTGGTAAAAAGCCCAAGGACTGCGATCACACACCAAAGTCTATTTTGACGCCTACTCATTCTACACATTACTCACTCTTCAATCCGGATCTTTCCTACCATGCATTTTCAAGATGATAGGGCAATCGCAAGAAGGACGTCACCACAATAAAATCCAGCCTTAAATCAAAAGCAGAATACTTGGGATTTTCTGCAACAAAGCTAGCCAAAGCTTTTCGAATACGGCGCTGCTGAATAGGGCCAATTGCATGTTTTGCCCGTTCAATATCAGGCCTCATTTTGACTTCAACGGCAATCAGAACATTTCCCTTTTGAACCACGAGATCAATTTCACCGAACGGTTTCTTATACCGCCGCCTTAAGATCCGGTAGCCTTTCAACCTGAGGAAATATTGAACATAGGTTTCCGCCAATCGGCCTTTTCTCTCAGACCAACGTCTAGATTTTTGGATTTGGCTTCTAGAACGAGATGTCAAACTATCGCCTCACTTGGCTGTATCATGAGAACAGAATGACACTATTTCCTTGATGGGCAAAGTCTGGAAATTCTAGTATGTCCGAAAGACTGGGAAATTCCTCAAATCACGAGGGAACAATTGGATGAAATCGGTAAAAGAGATGAGCAGAATTTTGATCACTTTCAGACTAGGTCTAGTTCTCATCGCGATCTTGACCTTGAGCGCCTGCCAAACGCTCGGACCCTTCTCATCCTCCGAGAAAACCGACGCGGAAAAAACCGAAAAAGCGGAAGCCGTTGAGACAACGCCGAAAACAGAAGAGCCCGCAAGTGATGAGCTAGAGGAGGAGGCTGCTGAAGCGACACCCGCACCAAGCGATACCTTTGCTGGCAGTGAAATGAGATCAGGTATTCAACTGGAACGGCCTTTGCTGAGCGAAGATGAAAAGGTCGTTCGGCTCGCTATCCTGCTTCCACTTTCTGGCGCAAATAAAAAAATCGGAACCGATTTATTGAACGCTGCCAACATGGCCCTGTTTGACCACAATAACAAACAATTGCGCTTGCAGCCCTATGATACGCAAGGAACACCTGAGGGGGCGCGGGAAGCAGCTTTGAAAGCAGTCAGTGAAGGCGCGGAGGTTTTCATGGGGCCCCTGTTTGCCAGTTCAGTTCGAGCGATCGAAGACATAGCAGCAGCGAACAACATCAATGTCCTTGCATTTTCAACCGATGCCTCTGTCGCCAAACAAGGGGTGTATCTGATGGGACTGACAGTTGAACAGCAAATTAGCCGGGTTCTTGATTTCGCTTACCGCCAAGGCCTTGCGAACTTCGCTGTTTTAGCGCCCCAGAACCCTTATGGCGAAGCAGCCTTGTCTGCGATTGACACGACAACCCGTAGGCTTGGCCTCACGCTGACAAAGGTCAAACGCTATCCAACTGATCTTCCCCCAGGCTCGGAAGAGCTTCACGAGATAGCCAAAGATACGGCAAATTATGATGCCCGAAATTGGGTCTTGCGGCAGGAAATCAAAAAAGTTGAAGGTAAGTCTGATCCAGAATCAAAAGCCCTTCTGCAAAGACTCCAGAAATTGGATACATTCGGCGATGTGAATTTTGAAGCCCTGATCCTTCCGGAGGGAGGTCAACGCCTTCGCGAGCTTGCGCCGCTTCTTTCCTACTATGATATCGATCCCCAAAAAGTTAAATATATCGGGACAGGCCTTTGGGCAGATACAAGCCTAACGACAGAGCCTGCACTTGTCGGCGGTTGGTTTGCCGCCCCAGCGCCTGAAGCACATAACCAGTTCCTGCAACGATTTAATGGAATTTATGGATATGTACCACCACGGATTGCAAGCCTTGCTTATGATGCCATGGCACTTTGTGGTCTTCTCGCGCTTGATGAAACGACTATCGACAAGTTTTCTGTGGTAGCCCTGGAAAGCACAGAAGGCTTCACCGGGTATAATGGTCTTTTCCGGTTCACAAATACGGGGCTTGCTGAACGCGGGCTGGCCGTGATGCAATTGGGTCAGGATAAACTGGAACTCTTGGAGCCCGCACCCAATACATTTACGCCCGCTCTTAACTAAGAAGCTCAGCAAGCACGCTGTTAAGGACAAATCGGCCTTGATCCGTTGCCCAAATCCGCTGTTCATCAGCGCCTAGATAATCTGCCCCCAGCAACTTTTGTAAACGAGAGGCATCGACAAGCTCTGAAAAAGGCGAGCTTGTCAGGCGTTCCACGTTTTCGAACCAAACCCCCTCCTTGAGGCGAAGACCCATCAGCAAAAGCTCTTCCGCTTTATCCAAAGCTTCAACGACCTCTTCGGAGGATTCTGTAGCATGTCCGTGCGCTTCGACTTGCTGGAGCCAGGTTTCAGGCTTTCGAAGCTGTGAGGTCGCATACCGTTTTCCGCCAGCAATCAGACGTCCGTGCGCACCGGGACCTATCCCCAGATACCCCCCATACCGCCAATAAGTGAGGTTATGTCGACACTCATACCCAGGCCTTGCATGATTGGAAATCTCATACCCTTCCAGTCCCTGCTGCTGGCAGATATCCTGGGTGAGTGCAAACATGTCCTCCGCCAACTCATCCACGGGCAGTGCAAATTCACCCCGGCGGTAGGAGCCCGCAAAACCTGTATTGGGCTCAATGGTCAATTGATAGAGTGATATATGATCCCCCGCCAACGTCAGGGCCTGCTTGAGATCCTGCTCCCAATCCTGAAGGGACTGATCGGGAAGGGCATAAATAAGATCGAAGGAGATGTTCTCAAAATTTGCCCGCGCAATTTCAATGGTCTCCATGGCCTCTGCCACCGAATGCTCCCGACCGAGAAATTTCAGGAACTTGTCCTGAAGGGATTGCACCCCCATGGAAAGTCGGTTCACGCCGGCCAGACGATAGCCTGCAAATGATGATGCCTCAGCTGAAGTTGGGTTAGCCTCCAGGGATATTTCGACATTTGGGGATAGATCAAAGCGATCCCCAACGGCTGAAATGAGCTCTGCCACAGCCCCATCAGACATCAAGGAGGGCGTCCCCCCACCAAAAAAGATGCTTGTGACCTCTGTTTTATCTGAAAGCGCAGAATAGTAATCTAGCTCTGAGATTAGCGCCGTTACCCAGCGCTGCTCATCCAAACTTTCACGGACATGGCTATTAAAGTCACAATAAGGGCATTTTTTGCGGCAAAATGGCCAGTGAAAATAAATGCCAAATCCGGGATCAGGCGTACTATTTTTGGGTGACAAAACAGGCATCGATCAGCTGCCGGAACGCATCTGCCCGATGACTAATCGCATGCTTGGCTGACGGCTCCATTTCCGCAAAAGTAAGCTTGCCCCCTTGTGGAATAAAAACAGGGTCATATCCAAAGCCCTTTTCACCCCGCGGTGGCCAGGAAAATTCACCCTCAACCCGGCCCTCAAAGCTTTCCGTATGACCATCGGGCCAGGCCAGGCACAAGGCACAGATAAAAGCAGCCTTTTTTGAGGCGTTTTCACCTTGCTCCTGCAATTTTTGATGCACAGCTTCCATTGCAATCGAGAAATCTTTTGTCGGACCTGCCCATCGCGCTGAGTAAATTCCAGGATCACCGTTCAGTGCCTCCAGTGCAAAACCAGAATCATCGCTGAGCGCGATTTCTCCGGCACCCTTGGCAGCCGCCAGTGCTTTGATTTTAGCGTTTGCAATAAAGGTGTCGCCATCCTCCACCGGTTCAGGCAAATTCAATTCGCCTGCTGAAATTGGCTGCACACCGAAGTCGGAAAGTAGCTCGCCAATTTCGCGAACCTTACCAGGGTTGTGGCTGGCAACAATCAGGCGCTGTCCATCAAATAAACGCGCCATCTTTAGATTCCTAAAGCCTCGCGTTGCATTTGGCACAATTCCTTCACACCTGACTTTGCGAGATCAAACAGAGCAGTAAACTGGCTCTCCGTGAACGGATCTTCCTCAGCTGTACCTTGAATTTCAATAATACGACCGTCTGATGAAAGCACGAAATTCGCATCAGCCTGCGCATTGCTGTCTTCGGGATAATCCAGATCGAGGACAGGCACACCTTTGTAGATACCGCAGGACACGGCAGCGACCTGATGCTGCATCGGAACTTCCAGGATCTTACCCTTCTCAACAAGCGTGTTAAATGCCTGATAAAGCGCAACATAAGCGCCGGTAATAGACGCGGTACGCGTTCCACCATCAGCTTGAATCACATCGCAATCGACTGTGATCTGGCGCTCTCCAAATCCTTCCATGTCGACAACGGCCCGCAAGGAGCGTCCGATTAGACGCTGAATTTCAATTGTCCTACCCTGCTGCTTGCCGCGCGCAGCTTCCCGGCCCATCCGCTGGTCTGTGGAACGTGGCAGCATACCATATTCAGCTGTCACCCAGCCTTTTCCGGTATTGCGCAAAAACGGGGGTACACGCTCTTCAATACTGGCTGTGCACAAAACATGGGTGTCACCTGCCTTAATGAAGCAAGACCCTTCAGCATTTTTCGCGTAACCTGGCTCCATGATTATTTTACGGAGCTCGTCAGCCTGTCTTCCTGATGGACGCATGATGTTCCTCTACCAACTTTGGGATTTTTCACAATAGCAGCCCCTTGTAACTTGTGCGCCCGATTGACGCAAGAGTGCAGCTTTACTACATTTCAGTGGATCAGCTTCCTATATATAGTGAGTTGTGTTTGGCGAGAGTGTAACTATCCATGAGAATACAAGAGTTAAACGAAAGAAGTCGCGATATCTTTCGCAACATCGTTGAAACCTTTATCGAAACCGGTGAACCTGTTGGCTCACGAACTTTGTCCAAGCAAAGCCAGCTAGGACTCTCTCCGGCCTCAATCCGAAACATAATGGCCGATTTGACAGATGCAGGCCTTCTCTATTCGCCGCATGTCTCGGCTGGTCGTCTTCCCACCCATCGCGGATTACAGCTTTTTGTCGACGGTTTGCTGGAGATTGGCAATCTGACAACGGAAGAGCGGGAAGACATTAAAACCCGCTGTTCTGTTCAGGGTAAAAACTTTGATGAAGTGCTCACGGAAGCCTCGTCCATGTTATCAGGCCTCTCCAATTGTGCGAGCCTTGTTCTAGCCCCGAAAAGTGACAGTCCAGTAAAACAGATTGAGTTTGTCCAAATCGGATTAAACAAGGCACTGGTGATCATCGTGACAGCAGACGGTCTTGTGGAAAACAGAACCATTGAAATTCCACCAAATCTATCCCCCTCGGCCTTACAGGAAGCGGGCAATTATCTTTCAGCCCGATTGACTGGTAAAACCCTGAGCGAGGCAAAATTATCAATTACAAAAGAATTGGAATCTCATCAGGCACAGCTTGATGAATTAACGACAAGCCTTGTGGAATCGGGTATGGCGAGCTGGGGCGGTAAGGAAACCCTGATCGTCAGGGGACATTCTCATTTACTTCAGGATGTGCAAGCCATTGAAGATCTTGAGAAAATCAAACAACTGTTTGATACCCTTGAAGCCGGCAAAGAAGGTATTAAATTACTGGAATTGGCCGAAGGGGGAGATGGTGTCCGGATTTTTATTGGCGCAGAAAACAATCTTTTCTCGCTTTCTGGGACATCAATGATTATTTCTCCCTATCAGAACAGTCGTAATCAGGTTGTTGGTGTTGTGGGCGTTGTCGGACCAACACGTCTCAATTATGCCCGCATTATTCCAATGGTCGATTATACGGCCAAGGTTATAGGTCGATTGCTTGATTAAGTGACACCGAGTTAGGAAATGAACGAGATGAGTAATACCAACCCAAATTCTCCGGAAGATCTGGATCCAAAACAAGCTTCAGAAAATACCGAAAATTTGGCATCTGGCGAAGAAGAGCAAGCTGCCACGGAAGAAGGCGCTGAACAGGCTTTCGGTAATTCTGTTGAAGAACAGCAGGCGGCGGAAATCGCGGATCTGAAAGAAAAGCTGCTTCGCGCTATGGCAGAGACCGAGAATATGCGTCGACGCTCCCAGAAGGATAAAGAAGATGCCATGAATTACGGTATCACTAAATTTGCCCGCGATATTCTTACGATCTCTGATAATCTTCGCCGCGCGATAGAATCTGTTGGGGAAGAAGACCGGGAAAATGAAACCGTTAAATCCCTGCTGGCCGGTGTTGAGATGACGGAAACTGAACTTCAGAACACGCTCGCGAAACATAAAGTTCAAGTTATTGAAGCTGAGGGTCAGAAATTTGATCCAAACCTGCATCAGGCAATGTTTGAAATCGAAAACCCTGAGGTAGAACCCGGAACTATTCTGCAAGTTATGCAAGCAGGTTATGTGATTGCGGATCGCCTATTGCGCCCATCACTTGTTGGTGTCGCCAAAGGTGGACAGAAAAAGGAAAATGTCCAGGTGGATCAATCCGTCTAATCTGAAGAGCTCTGCTCATTCAAGAAACCGCCCTCTGAAGGGCGGTTTTTTTATGATCTGTTCCGATAGCCATCTATGGAGTACACAAGCAGTCCCGCCCAGATAAGAGAAAAGGCAGAAAGCTGGATAAAGGAGAATTGTTCTTTAAAAACAAACACGGCCAAGATGACTTGAATGGTGGGCGCGATATACTGCATTAAACCCACAGTCGACAGACGCAGCCTTTGTGCGCCATAGGAAAAGAGGATCAATGGAACGCCTGTGACAAAGCCAGTGCCAGCCAACAGCAAAAAGGTCTCTATCGAATAGAAACCATCGCCCAGTGCACCACCTTGTAAGCCATCCGTTACGCTGAGGAAAATAATGTATCCCAACGAAAATGGGACCAGCAGTCCGGTTTCAATCGATAAACCAATTGTAGATTCTGCTTCTACTTTCTTTCGGAGCAGGCCGTAAAAGCCAAAAGAAAAAGCGAGGACCAAGGATACCCAAGGAAGCTGGCCAAGCATAATTGTCATCAGGCTTACTGAACAAATCGCCAGGAAAATAGCGAAACTCTGCCAACGATTGAGCCTTTCCCCCAGGAATATCATCCCAAGAGCAACACTCACTAACGGATTAATATAGTAGCCCAGACTGGCCTCAAGCACCCTGTCATTGACAACAGCCCACAGAAAAGTCGTCCAATTTGCTGCGATCAATAAGGTTGATCCGATAAAATACTTCATCACTGAACGATTGGTGATTGCCAGCCTCAGTTTCTCCAGCCGCCCTGTCGCCAGGATCAAAATGCTGACGAGAACAAGCGACCACAGGATACGGTTGGCCAGAACTTCCAGCACGGGAACATGGCTGAGTGCCTTAAAATAAAGCGGAAAGACCCCCCACATTCCAAATGTGGCAAGCGCCGCCAACAGGCCTTTTTGTTTTTCTTTATCAGGCAAACCATGAGGTTCTGAACCTGAATTTGCGGGGATTTTTGTCAAAGTGGGTATCTATGCGATCTAGAGAGGATCGTTCTTATCTATCAAAAGTCATGAATGGCGTAAAGTTACTCCTTTCACCTGATTGACCCTAATCCAGTGTCCGGTGAATTTCTTCAAAAAAACACAAAACATGTCCAAACCGGTACTTGCACTGATTTCGCATCACACCTATATAAACGGCATACAGTATATGTTTAACTCCTTGGGGATTTTTGCGGTGCATGAAGTGGCTGTGAAAGTCTGCCGAATAGAAAGAGGAAAAAATGGCTAAAGTAATTGGTATTGACCTGGGTACCACAAACTCCTGTATTGCCGTAATGGATGGTAAAGATCCAAAGGTGATTGAGAACTCCGAAGGTGCCCGTACTACCCCTTCAATGGTTGCCTTTACAGACGACGGAAAACTGGTGGGTCAGGCTGCAAAACGGCAGGCTGTTACCAACCCTTCTGATACTCTGTTTGCAATCAAGCGTCTGATCGGTCGTCGCTTTGATGACAAGACAACGCAAAAAGACAAAGAAATGGTTCCCTATAACATCATCAAGGCAGACAACGGTGATGCATGGGTTGAAGCCAAAGGTGAGAAATATTCCCCAAGCCAGATCTCTGCTTTCATTCTGCAAAAGATGAAAGAAACAGCAGAAGACTATCTGGGTGAAAATGTAACTCAGGCAGTTATCACAGTTCCTGCTTACTTTAACGACGCGCAACGTCAGGCAACAAAGGATGCCGGTAAAATTGCCGGTCTGGAAGTTCTCCGGATCATCAACGAGCCGACAGCTGCAGCCCTTGCTTATGGCATGGACAAAACTGACCAGAAAATTGCCGTCTTTGACTTGGGTGGTGGTACTTTCGACGTTTCCATCCTGGAAATCGGCGATGGCGTTTTTGAAGTTCAGTCTACAAATGGTGACACCTTCCTCGGTGGTGAAGACTTTGACTTGAAACTGGTTGATTACCTCGCCGATGAGTTCAAAAAAGAAAACGGTATTGATCTGCGCTCTGACAAACTTGCATTGCAGCGTTTGAAAGAAGCAGCTGAAAAAGCCAAGATCGAGCTGTCCTCTTCTCAGGCAACAGATGTAAACCTGCCGTTCATCACTGCTGATGCGTCTGGTCCAAAGCATCTTCAGGTCAAGCTGACCCGTTCTCAGTTTGAAAACCTGGTGAGTGACCTCATCCAGCGCACACTTCCACCTTGTGAAAAAGCTCTCAAAGATGCTGGCCTGAAAAAAGGTGACATCGATGAGGTGATCCTCGTTGGTGGTATGAGCCGTATGCCGAAGGTCCAGGAAATCGTAAAAGAGTTCTTTGGCCGGGACCCACACAAGGGCGTGAACCCTGACGAAGTTGTGGCCATGGGTGCTGCTATTCAGGCTGGTGTTCTGCAAGGTGACGTGAAAGACGTTCTACTGCTCGACGTGACACCATTGTCATTGGGTATTGAGACTCTGGGCGGCGTTTTCACTCGTCTGATTGATCGGAATACAACAATTCCAACCAAGAAGAGCCAGACTTTCTCAACAGCAGAAGACAATCAGTCAGCCGTGACCATCCGGGTCTTCCAGGGTGAGCGTGAAATGGCTGCCGATAACAAACTGCTTGGCAACTTCGACCTCACTGATATTCCTGCTGCACCGCGCGGTGTTCCGCAGATTGAAGTGACTTTCGATATTGATGCCAATGGTATCGTAAATGTATCTGCGAAAGACAAAGGAACTGGTAAGGAACAGAAAATCCAGATCCAGGCTTCAAGTGGTCTGAGCGACGATGATATCGAAAAGATGGTCAAAGATGCAGAAGAGCATGCTGCCGAAGATAAAGCCCGTAAAGAAAAAGTCGAGGTTCAGAATCAGGCTGAAAGTCTGATCCACACAACCGAGAAAACTCTTGCCGATATGGGCGATAAAATCGGTGACGATGTCAAAGGTCCAGTCCAGACTGCACTTGATGAACTGAAAGAAGTTAAAGACTCTGATGACATCAGTTCTATCAAGGAAAAAATGGAAGCCCTGCAACAGGCATCCATGAAACTTGGCGAAGCTGTTTATGCTCAAAGCCAGGCTGAAGGTGCAGAAGCTGCTCCTGAAGAAGCCAGCGAAAGCAGCTCATCCGATGATGATGTTGTTGACGCCGACTTTGAAGAAGTCGATGAAGACAAAAAAGACAAATAAGGCCGAGTGATCCGATAACGGGTTACGACCTGAATTGTAACGAACCGCTCCGGCCTGATTTTCAGACCGGGGCGGCATTTGGTTGAGTAGGACCTTATGGAAAAACGTGACTATTATGAAGTTCTGGGGGCCTCAAAGGATGCCGATGCAGCGGCACTGAAGAAAGCCTACCGGAAAATGGCCATGCAATATCATCCGGATCGGAATCCGGGCGATCCTGAAGCTGAGGCCAAGTTCAAAGAAATCAATGAAGCCTATGAAGTCCTTGGTGATGAGCAGAAGCGTGCTGCTTATGACCAATATGGACATGCTGCCTTCGAGGGCGGCATGGGTGCCGGCGGAATGGGCGGTATGGGTGGCATGGGAGCTGGTGGCTTCTCTGACATCTTCGAAGATCTCTTCGGTGATTTCATGGGTGGACGTAGATCCGGTGGCAGCAATGGACAGCGCCGCGGCTCAGATCTTCGATACAACATGGAAATCTCCCTGGAAGAGGCATATCACGGCAAAGAAACTGAGATTAAAATTCCAACCTCGGTTGAATGCGATGAATGTGACGGCAGCGGTGCTGCTGAGGGATCCTCACCCACCAATTGCGGAACCTGCCAGGGACACGGAAAAGTACGCGCTCAGCAAGGCTTCTTTACAATTGAACGCACCTGCCCGACTTGTCATGGTCAAGGCCGTGTCATTGAAAAGCCTTGTAAAAAGTGTCGCGGTGAAGGCCGTGTCCATAAGGAGAAAACTCTCGCCATCAATATCCCAGCCGGTGTAGACGATGGAAATCGTATTCGACTGTCTGGCGAGGGCGAAATGGGACTTAGAGGTGGCCCTCCAGGCGATCTCTATATTTTTCTGACGGTTTCCGACCATCGGATTTTCCAGCGGGATGGACAGAACCTGCATTGCCGGGTTCCAATCCCCATGACAACCGCAGCCCTTGGTGGCGAGGTTGAGGTTCCGACACTCGATGGTGCACGTGCCAAGGTCTCCATTACTGCTGGTACGCAATCGGGACGGAAGTTCCGCCTGCGGGGCAAAGGTATGCCGATCATGAATTCCTCTGAAAATGGGGATATGTATATCCACACCATTATTGAAACGCCGGTCAATCTGACAAAACGTCAGAAAGAGCTTCTGAAAGAGTTCGAAGCCGAAAGCAAGGATGGTCATAATCCGGAAAGTGAAGGCTTCTTCTCCCGGGTCAAAGACTTCCTGGCGGATCTCAAAGAATAACAAATGCAATAAGGACCCCTCGCCAGAGGGGTTCTTTCATGATAAACCCTTTCCCGGTTTAATTTGAAACTGAGGAAAGACAGATGAGTGACATGAAAATCGGTATTGTCGGATGTGGTGGACGCATGGGCAGAATGCTGGTCAAACAGGTCACTCAAACAAAGGGCTGCACCGTTTGTGGCGGCACCGAACCCAAAGGGTCTCCTTTCCTTGGTGAAGATATCGGTAAACTTGCCGGTCTTGATGATCTTGGCGTTACCGTATCTGATGACCCATCCGCCCTGTTCGATGAGGCCGATGCGGTTATTGATTTCACCTCCCCAAAAGCCACAATTTCTCATGCAAAACTAGCCGCAGAGAAAAACAAAATCCTGGTGATTGGTACAACTGGCCTGACCAACGAGGAACAGGCTGAGGTAACAGCGGCGGGCAATGCAGGAGCGACGATTGTTCAAGGCGCGAATATGAGCCTCGGGGTTAATTTGCTGGCTCAACTGACCAAGAAAGTAGCATCCATTCTAGACGAGGATTTCGATATCGAAATCCTAGAAATGCATCACCACCACAAAGTCGATGCCCCTTCTGGAACAGCTTTACTCCTCGGCAAGGCAGCGGCAGCCGGACGTGGTGTCGAGCATGACGCCGTAGCTGATCGAGGACGAGACGGTATTACCGGCTCTCGGAAACGCGGCGACATTGGCTATGCGGTTCTTCGGGGTGGCAATGTGGTCGGAGACCATACAGTTATGTTTGCTGCTGAGAACGAAATTATTGAAATTTCGCATAAAGCCGGTGATAGAGCCATCTTCGCGAGAGGCGCCGTCAGGGCTGCGCTTTGGGCCAATGGCAAGCCAGCTGGCAATTATGACATGATAGATGTCCTTGGCTTAGGGGATTAAGCGTATACGGGGTTCCGATACCGGTGGAGCGCCATTTTCAGCTCCTCCGCCACATCGTCTTTTTCATCCGGGATCAAGAACTGTCCAAATTCAATAATCTCTGAGCGGCAAGCAATATAAAGTCGATCCTCCTGCTGCTTAACCCGGCACCAGTAAGCATCAAATTGAACATCCTTGCTTCTGCCTTTGGGATCAATCGACCGGAATATTAACTGTCCGTCTTTGATCTCTATGATTTGAACCCGTTTGGCTGATTTGAAGTTGGCCTTGAAAGCCCAATAGATCAACAGAACATCTAACCCAAAAAAGCCGAAGACGGGCCATGCGCCCATCAGGACGAATGCCATTCCTGCGACAAAGCTAATCCCGCAAAGGCAGGCCATAAAAATGAAGAAACCCCTATCACTCAAACTCCGATGCGGATGTAAGAATAGCGAATAGTGATCGCCTTCACGTGTGCTTTCAATCGAGCCGTTATCCATCCTCTTCTCCCGTTGAAGAAAAGATCATTGCACAGCTTACGGAGCTATGCCAATAACATCCTTATGAAAAAAGCGGACATCGAAGAATTCTTTAGACGAATGAGCGAGGCAAATCCAGAGCCCAAAGGGGAACTGGATTATGTCAATCCGTTTACCCTGCTGGTTGCTGTCGTGCTCTCAGCCCAGGCAACAGACGTTGGGGTCAACAAAGCCACCGGTCCGTTATTCGCTGTTGCCGATACACCAGAAAAAATGCTGGCGCTCGGCGAGGACACGGTTCGCGACTACATCAAATCCATTGGTCTTTATAAAACCAAAGCTAAAAACGTGATCAAACTCTGTGAAGCCTTGATCCGCGATCACAATAGTGAAGTCCCCCAAACGCGGGAAGAGTTGGAAAAACTAGCTGGAGTGGGACGAAAAACGGCTAATGTGGTCCTCAATATCGCCTTTGGCCAGCCGACAATTGCGGTGGATACTCATCTGTTTCGCCTTGGAAATCGAACCGGCATTGCGCCCGGCAAAACCCCGCTGGAAGTTGAAAAGAAGCTGGAAAAACGAATTCCGAAAGCCTACTTGCGCCACGCCCATCACTGGCTGATCCTACATGGACGTTATGTTTGCAAGGCAAGGAAACCGGACTGCCCGGCATGCATTGTCGAAGATCTTTGCAAATTTAAGGGTAAAACGACCTCAGCTTAGGGTTTTTAGCTTATCAAAGCCAACCCTGCGCAACTGGCTTCTAAAGCAACGCTCTTCGGCTGTCTCCTCGGGCGCTTCCCGGTCGTTCATTGCATAATAACTGACCTTCAGATTCTTATCGTCCAAATCTGGATAAAACACCAAATGCAGTGCGCAGCTTGAGGTTAAATATTGCCAAACCTCTGCCGGGCTGTCCTTACGCCGAAGGGTTGGTGGTCCAAACAACTGAAGAATGTCTTGGACAGATTTGCCTTTTAAAACTGAGACAGCCGGAATCTCAACATCTGGCTCGGCTTCAGCCTTTTCATCGAGCTCAGTCGGCTTTTCAGGAAGAGCTGCAACTTTGCCTGTTACTTCGGCCTTTTTCGAACTGACCTCTGGCTTAGCGACGGACACTGCAGGCGTTTCCGCTGTGCTCACAGATGTTTTTTGGGCATTTTCAGTTGTCGCTCCGCAGGCGCTCAAGAGCGCCGCGATAGCCAAGCCCCCCAATAACTGCTTCATGAGACATTCATAAGGGCTCGACCAGAACTGGAATGAGCCCGCTTCTTATACAAATGAACCATTGTTGCTGTCGCGATTATGGGAACGATCAAGTTCAGGATCGGAATTGTCATGCAAAACGCGATAGCTACGCCTGTCAGGAAGATTTCCATATTGCCGATCTTCCGCAGCCGGTTGACAACCTTCATCTCATGATGGCGCACGGCAACCTGTTGAAAAAATTCGCGGCTCAGCAAATATCCATTCAGCAGATAATAAACAAAGAGATTGATGACCGGTATCAGATAGAGCGGCAGCACCACAATGTTGCAGGCCAAAATAACCGCAAAAAACTTGAGCGCATCATAGATGCTGGACCAAAGCGGGATATCACGTGACGGCTGATCCTGAGGGTAATGTTTTTCTTCTACGGCATCAGCGATATCATCTAGGAAAATCCCGATCACCGCACTCATAGCCAGAGGGAAGATAATCACAGCAACCACCAATGCACCGACGCCGCTCATAACTTCAATGATGCTGTTTAGCCAATCCCAATCCGTTGCAGGTATTAATCCCGCCAATTGCAGAATGACGATGAAGGTCAGGATCTGCGCAACAATGGCATAGATCAATGATTTTACGATAACGGAGCGGAATGCCGGATCCGTCAGTTGCATCAAAGCTTTATTAATTGCCGAGATCAAGAGATGCCCCCAAGTTCTGTAAAATTACACCCATCATGTAGGAATTTTTTTCGTTTCATGCAAATGCTTTCCCCATCAAGGTCTTGGATCCACCGGGACCATATGCTGTAAACCATGCTTCTGCTCAAACATATGGGCGGCCTGTAAAACCAGATCTTCCCGATGGGCAGGCCCAACAATCTGCAAACCAACAGGTAATCCCGATTTTGTCATCCCGCAAGGGATGGAAATAGCAGGACAAGTCGTATTGGTTATCAGATAAGTCTGTGCCAGCCAGGCAATATAATTGTCAAACTTGACGCCATTTACCTCTGATAGAGATCTAATTTCATGATCAAAGGGAGGGACCATCACCGTTGGTGTCAGCAAAAGATCATACTGGGTAAAGAAATCTGCTGCCCGATGGAAGAGCTTACCCTGCTCCCGATGGGCCCAACCAATCTCATTGGCGGTTAATTTCAGCCCAGCCTCAATATTCCAAATAACATCCGGCTTCAGTTGATCCCGGTGGGTTTCAAGTTTCGGCCCGTGAGCAGCCGCAAACTGAGCCGCTCGTAAGATCTGGAAGACGTCATGATTGCCCTCAAAATCAAAGCAATCCTCATCAACTCCTGCCGCAATATCCTGAAAAGACCTGGCGGCTTTTTCACAAATTTCTGCAACCTCTGAATCGATTGGATTGAGACCGAGGTCCGGACTGTAAGCGACACGACCAAACTGACAAGGCTCAGAGAGTTTATCCAGATAAGAATAACCAGGGGTGGGCAGACTAATCGGATCTATGGGGTCTTCACCAACCATCATATCCAGCATTAAGGCGACATCTGCGACTGTCCGCCCCATAGGCCCCTCAACAGAGTTCAGACCAAAAGGCAATGCAGCTGGGCCATGCGCACAGCGACCTGGGGAGGGGCGAAGTCCAACAACCCCTGTAAAACTGGCTGGAATTCGGAGACTTCCACCCAGATCGCTTCCCTGTGCAAGCCAAACCTGACCAGCAGCCAACGCCGCAGCAGATCCACCGGATGAGCCGCCAGGTGTTTTTGTCGTATCCCACGGGTTTGTCGTTGTACCTAAAACCTCATTAAACGTCTGGGCGCCCGCGCCAAATTCTGGTGTGTTGGCCTTGCCAACGACGATTGCTCCGTGCGCTTCTAACCGCTTGACCATGGCATCGGAATGCGCCGCGATCTGATCTGCAAAAATGGGGGACCCCATGGTAAAGCGAACGCCTTCAACCGCAGTCAGATCCTTAATGGCAATCGGTAATCCATAAAGATAGGATTTCGGATCTTCGGGTGTTTCCGCCATTAACCGTTTTGCGTGATCCCGCGCGCGATCAAAACACCGGATTGGAATGGCATTTACAGCGCCATCGGTTTCCTGAATTCGTTTTTCCGAAGCATCGATCAGTTCAAGCGGGGATACCTCTCCTGCCTTGAGCTTCTCCACCGCCTGAAGGGCAGTCAGTTTAATTAAGTCATCCATAAATACATTCTTGACCAAAATTCTCTCAATTGTACAGCCCAGCTTGCGCAATCAAGGCAAATGTCTATACTCCGCCCCGGCTTTATCCAGATCAGGAGCACTTATGACTGAGACCAAATTCGACACCACTTGTATCGGCAATGCAATTGTTGACGTGATCAGCAAGGTGGAAGACAGCTTCCTTGAGACTGAAGGCTTGGTTAAGAACTCCATGAACTTGATCGATGAAGATCGCGCAGAGGATCTTTATGGGAAAATGGGGTCAGCTGTTGAAATCTCTGGAGGTTCCGCTGGAAACACTGCAGCAGGTGTCGCATCCCTTGGTGGACGCAGCAACTATATCGGAAAAGTCAAAAACGATCAGCTCGGCGACATCTTTACCCACGATATTCGGGCTATGGGCGTGAATTTTGAGACGCAAAAAAGTGATCAAGGTGCTGCAACCGCGCGGAGCTTTATTCTGGTCACTCCTGATGCTCACCGGACAATGAACACCTATCTTGGTGCCTGTGTCGAACTTGGCCCTGATGATATTAATCCAGACGATATTGCCGCTTCCGCAGTAACTTATATGGAAGGGTATCTTTGGGATCCAGAAGGCGGCAAAGCTGCTTTTCGGAAAGCCGCACAAATCGCACATGAGGCTGACCAGAGAGTATCTCTAACTCTTTCTGACAGCTTCTGCGTTGATCGCTACCGCGAAGAATTCAAATCCTTTATCATTGATGGCGTTGACATTCTCTTCGCCAACGAAGATGAGATTAAATCCCTGTTCCAGACAGATGACCTTCAAGTGGCAATTGATGCAATCCGTCCACATGTAGAGATTGCCTGTGTGACCCGAAGTGCTGAAGGCTCCCTCATCCTGCAAGCAGATGAAAGCATTGAAATCGCCGCTGATCGGAGTATCGAGGTCGTGGATACAACAGGCGCAGGAGATCTTTATGCGTCCGGTTTCCTCTATGGATTTACAAATGGCTTCAGCCTGGCAGAAAGTGGGGCGATTGCCTCTCTGGCAGCTGCGGAAGTTATTAGCCACGTAGGTGCACGGCCTGCAACCAACTTGAAAGAGCTCGTGCAAAGCCGCCTCAAATAATTGTTATTACGCTGCTTTTTCTTGACAGCGGTGGCTGATGAACTCACCCTTCGAGTGATCGCAAGGGTAAAGCATGACATCAACCAACGAAGAGATAGAACCTAAACGTAACAAGCGTTTTCGGGTGAGGGCAGAGACCGTTCGATTATATAGCGGTCTGACCCTGATGCTGTTCCTAATTACGCATCTTTTGAACCACTCACTTGGGCTCATATCTCTGGAAGCTTTGGAAGCTGGTCGCTATGTCTTCACAATCATCTGGAGAAGCGTTCCTGGAACCATTGTTTTACTGAGTGCCATAATCCTGCATCTGCTGCTTACGACACAACGGTTATTGATGCATCGATCCTTCAGACGGATCCCCCCAAAGGAAATCCTCCAGATTATACTGGGACTGGCCATCCCACCTCTTATGGTTGGCCATATCATTGGTACCCGCATCGCGCACGAGATGTTTGGGATCATTGATAGCTATTCTTATGTCCTTTATTCGATCTGGATCGCATCCCCGATCGAGTCGCTTCTTCAAACAACTGGCCTGTTAGTTGCCTGGATCCATGGCTGTCTCGGAATTCATTTTTGGTTGCGCCTGAAACCCTGGTACGAAAACGCCAGTCCTTATCTCTATACCGCAGCCATCATTTTACCGCTGCTCGCCTTATGTGGGCTCCTCGTTGGAGCCAATATGGTGGAGGTCTACGCACGAGATGTAATCTGGCGCCAAACCCTTTTTGACAGCCTCGGCCTTACTCAAGAAGATATCGACTGGGCAATTTCCCTCCGCCTTGCTGGCTTGAAAACCATGATTGGCATCCTTGCAGTCCTGTTGCTGAGCCGCATTTTCTGGTTCCTCCATTTCCGAAAAGAGCGGATGATCACTGTTACCTATCCCAATGGTAAGAAAGTCTCAGCCCCACCCGGGACTACAGTGCTTGAAATCAGCCAATTGGGAGGTGTTCCGCATGCGTCCGTTTGTGGGGGGCGCGGACGCTGCTCGACTTGTCGAATTCGGATCAGCGCTGGCCTTGATAACCTTGACCCCCCGAGTGACGAAGAGTTATCCGTTCTGAAACGGGTTGGAGCAATTGAGGGAACCCGTCTTGCCTGTCAGGTACCGGCAATGACAGATTTAACAGTTACGCCTCTGCTGAGTGATCGCGTAAATCACCGATCTTCCTTCTCCAAACCAAAATACTTGCAAGGCGGGGAGAAAGAGATCGCAATCCTGTTCGCTGATCTTCGGGCCTTTACCAAGTTCTCTGAAGCCAAACTTCCCTATGATGTGGTTTTCATTATCAACCAGTATTTCAGACATATGGGCGAGGCTATCGAAACGGCCGGTGGCCATTTAGACAAGTTCATTGGTGATGGAGTAATGGCCCTGTTTGGTTTGGAAGATACAACTGAAGTAGCCGCCCGAAAGGCACTGAAAGCGGCAAAGGAAATGGCACTTGCCCTTGAAGCCTTGAACGAGGATTTACAATCCGACCTGAAAGAGCCGTTAAAAATTGGGATCGGGATCCATATGGGCCAAACCATTATTGGAGAAATGGGATACGGCAGGGCAACTTCCGTGACCGCTATTGGCGATGCCGTGAATACAGCCAGTCGCCTGGAAGCGATGAACAAAGACTTTAAAAGTGAACTGATTTTCTCGGATCGGGTCGCCCGGGAAGCCGGATATACCAGTCAATCGCGGACGGAAGAGGTTTTGGTCAGGGGCCGAAATGAACCCCTGAACATTCATATTATTTCAGATGCTAAAACCTTGGAAATTAACGACTAATTGTTCATTCCACGGGCCATACTGCCTTCTTTGATTTTCTGACCACCCATGATGTGAACATGAAAATGCGGAACGATCTGGCCAGCGTTTTCACCATTGTTAGTCACCATCCGATATCCCTGCTCATGGACACCCAAACCACGGGCTATCTCACCGACTTTGGCGAAAAAATTGCCGATTTCAGCAGCCGTCCCATTTGCAGCAAAATCATCCATGTCAATATAGGCACCCTTAGGGATTACCAGAACATGGACAGGTGTTTTCGGCGCAATATCATGAAAAGCAAGGATGTTTTCATCCTCATAAACCGTGTTGTTCGGGATTTCCCCTCTCAGGATTTTCGCAAAAATATTCTCGTTATCATATGCCATATTCTTACCCCTTCTCACTTCTGGAGGCTTTTTCATCCAAGCCGGAAAGTCCTTCTCGCTCAGCCAACTTCTGATAAACCTCAGCAGGTTTGATCCCTGCATCCGCCCATAGGACAAACATGTGATAGATCAGATCCGCGCTTTCAGAAACAATTTCCTCCCGGTTATCGAGAGCCCCTGCCAACGCTAGTTCCACCCCTTCTTCACCCACTTTCTGAGTGATTTTCTGGCGACCCTTCGCATAAAGGCTGGCAGTATAAGAACTGTCTGCAGACGCTGATTTTCGAGCTTCAATCGTCTCAAAAAGACCGTCCAGAACTTCTGTTGAACTTTTCATTCCGCCCCCGTTACAATCTGACTGGAATACCAGCGTCCCGCATATTTTCTTTAGCTTCTCGAATAGTATGTTCTCCAAAATGGAAAATGGAAGCAGCCAAAACAGCAGTTGCATGGCCATCCCGAATACCTTCGGCCAAATGTTCCAACGTGCCGACACCGCCTGAGGCGATAACTGGAATTGAAACCGCATCGGCAATTGCCCGCGTAAGCTCCAGATTAAAGCCGGTTCGTGTACCATCCCTATCCATCGAAGTTAGCAGGATCTCACCAGCCCCATAGTCGGCCATTTTCTTGGCCCACTCTACGGCATCAATGCCGGTTGGCTCCCGGCCGCCATGTGTGAAAATCTCAAACTTGTTTGGGCCTGTCTGTTTTGCATCGATTGCCACAACAATACACTGGTTACCAAACTTCTGTGCAGCTTCGCGGACGAATTCAGGATTATGAACGGCTGCTGTATTGATAGAAACCTTATCAGCACCTGCCAGAAGAAGTTTTCGAACATCTTCAACGGTCCGCACCCCGCCACCAACCGTCAGAGGCATAAAACACTGTTCCGCGGTGCGGCGAACCACATCATAAATGGTATCTCGATTGTCAGAACTCGCTGTTATATCCAGGAAACAAAGCTCATCAGCGCCTTGCTCATCATAAACACGGGCCTGTTCTACCGGATCGCCAGCATCAATAAGATCAACAAAATTGACGCCTTTAACAACCCGGCCATCTTTGACATCCAAACAAGGAATTACTCTCGCTTTAAGCATCTGCTTGTTCCACCAGTTTCAAAGCCTCAGCAGGATCAATTCGACCATCATAAAGTGCCCGCCCAATAATGACACCTTCAATTCCGCTGTCTCGAACGGCCAAGAGATCCTCAATGTCCTTAATAGAAGCAACACCACCTGACGCGATGATAGGAATAGAGATCTTTTCTGCCAGCGCTGCTGTTGCCTCAACATTCACGCCCTGCAAAGCACCATCCCGATCAATATCTGTGTAAATGATGGCCTCAACACCGGCATCCTCAAATTTTTGAGCTAGATCCAACGCTGATGTTTCACTGGTTTCTGCCCAACCTTCGACGGCTACCATACTGTCACGAGCGTCAATACCAACAGCGATATGACCTGGAAATTCCCGACATGCGGCTTTAACGATTTCCGGATCCCGAAGGGCGATCGTTCCCAAAATGACGCGGCTGATGCCCTTTTCAAGCCACATCTCAATGGTTTTCAGATCCCGAATTCCACCTCCGAGTTGGGAGGGGACATTTGTCGCTTTCAAAATTGATTCAACAGCGGCAGCGTTTACCGGCTTACCTTCAAACGCTCCATTGAGATCTACGAGATGAATACGTTTGAACCCTGCATCCTTGAACGCCCGCGCCTGATCGCCGGGATCTGTATTAAAAACTGTCGCGGCATCCATTTCACCCCGAAGCAGGCGGACACAATTTCCATCCTTAAGATCAATAGCTGGATAAAGGTTCATAACTCGACGACCTCCTCAAGGTCTTTGGTGTAATAATACCCATTTACAAAACGCTCTCCATCCCAGGCATATTTCTTCTTTTCTGCCCATCGAACGAAGCCACTATTCTCAATCAATGTAATCGCCGCCTTTTGGGTTTCTCGAACATCTACTTCAAGGTTTTTAAAACCTTGCCGGCGCGCAGATTGTTGTAAAACTTCAAGCATACCGATGGCTAAGCCATGACCACGGGCGTAAGGCGCAATGAAGAAGGTTGTGATATTTGCGATATGGGCACTTGCCTCATTGTTTGGAAAAGGCTTTACCAATTGTGCAGATCCGACAATTCGCCCCTCCAGTCGGGCGCAATACAGCTCCCGAACCGGCATTGTGATAACCCCACGCCAGAATATTTTTTGTTTCGAGCGCTCTGGTGGTTTCAGCCAGCCAAATCCGTTTCCATCAACAACGGCCTCATCCACAGCCGTACAAAGGTCATCCAGATCCGTCTCGGAAATCTCTTCCATCAACTCAATAACGGGTTGCTGAATAGGAGTGCGAGTTTCAGTCATTACGTTTCTCTCACGGGTTCCATTTCAGGAAATTGGAAATCAATCTCAAACCAGCTTCCTGGCTTTTTTCAGGGTGAAACTGTGTCCCGATCATATTATCCCGCCCGATAATAGCGGTTACAGATCCACCATAATCAACGGTTGCCAAGACATGTGCAGGGTCATCCGTCACAACATGATAGCTGTGAACAAAATAAACGTGATCCCCATTTTTCAAGCCGTTCAGCAGCACATGGTCGCTGGACAACTGCAGCTCATTCCATCCCATATGAGGGATTTTCAAAGTCGGATCTGAAAGCTCCAATGCCTTGGCACTCCCTTTGATCCAGTCCAACCCTTCTGTTTCACCATATTCCAGGCTGCGACTTGCCATAAGCTGCATGCCAACGCAGATCCCAAAGAACGGAACAGCGCGATGAATAACAGCCTCTTGAAGCGCATCACGCATACCGGTCACAGCATTCAAACCGTCCCGACAGTCCTTGAACGCGCCGACACCAGGCAGAACAATCCGATCCGCTTTGGCAACAACCTCGGGATCACTTGTCACCAGCACATCCATGTCAAGATTTGCTTCGCGAACGCATCTTTCAAATGCTTTCGCAGCAGATCTCAGATTTCCCGAGCCGTAATCAATAATTGTAATCATCTACAGTACCTAATGTTGAGACCCGTTCGGGTTCAGTGTTCTTTATCAAGCGCCGCAATACCTTCTCTTCAGCTTGCTCCAGACTTCCTGCCTCCACAGGATATAACTCTCTGTATCCCTGCTTTTTCAGCTTTTCAGCCCGAAACATTTCTGCGTAGCAGGCAAACAAAACTGAAAACGCCAGACTAACCGCAATAAGAAGGAACTCTGGTAAGTCTAAAAGAACCTGTCCAAGCTCAATAAACAAAGATGCAAAAACATAAACCAGTAATGCCCACCATAGCCGATGCCAAAGCGCCCAAATTGGAGAGATCAAAAACGCCCACCAATTAAACCCTGATTTCAGAAGCACCAGCCCCTTTCCATCCAGATCTGCTATGTCTCCATTGTAAAAAGCTGAGTACACGGCCATAGGCGCACCACTCCGCCTTAGAGGCTTCCGCCGAGCGTTCCCTTTGTGGAGGGGATGGCTTCAAGTTGGCGAGGATCCAACTCAATGGCATCTCTCAATGAGCGGGCAAGTGCTTTGAAGCAACTTTCAATGATATGATGGTTATTCTCACCATAAAGATTCTCCACATGCAAGGTTATGCCTGCAGACCCTGCAAAGGCCTGAAACCACTCCTTGAAGAGTTCGGTATCCATTTCACCAAGTTTATCGCGAGAAAACTCAACTTTCCAAATCAAATAGGGACGTTTGGAAATATCGAGTGCCACCCGTGTCAAAGTTTCATCCATGGGAATATGATAGGACGCATACCGACGGATACCCTTCATATCGCCAAGGGCCTTTGAAAAAGCTTCGCCAATAGCAATTCCGGTGTCTTCAGTCGTATGGTGAAAATCGATATGCAGATCACCCTTAGCCCGGACCTTCAGGTCAATCAGGCTATGCCGGGATAGCTGTTCCAGCATATGATCCAGAAATCCGATGCCTGTCTCAACATCGTATTTTCCAGTCCCGTCTAAATCGAGCCAAACCTCAATATCAGTCTCTTTGGTAGTCCGGGTTACGCGACCTTCACGCATCTGCATTCCTTCCGGGATTTCAATGACCTCAATCCAATGCCGTGCATATAGCAGGAGTCACCCGGAAATCCAAGAAAAGACGCATTTTGATGCCCGATACAAATCGGAAACTCGGCGTTACAGCAACTGAGTCACCCTAAAAGTGATAAAGAGCCTACTTTTCTTTTAAAGCGACAAGTTGCTTTTCAGCAAAGTCCATTGCAAAAGCAAGTCTTTCAGACAGTTCGGGAAAACCATCCTGCTTTGCATCCACTTGAAGGTAGGCGAGAATGTCAAAAATAGCTTTCAAGTTGTTGACTTTCTCGTCAGTGGTTGGTGTTGGCTGTGTCATCAACGTCTCCGAAAATCTGATCTGGTCAAAAGACAAAGATCTAACGTTCAGGTCTGTCGGATGTGAAAAGAAACCCCAATCTTCCGACCCTGAACCCTTGACCGCGGCCAGAAAATGGTTACATCGTGCATCTAGAACATCAAAAAAACCTCTGAAGGCTTGCTTATATGTCTGAACAACCAAAAAGTTGGCGGGGCACAACCATTCTATCCGTTCGAAAAGATGGCAAAGCTGTCATTGCGGGCGATGGACAGGTATCCCTTGGTCAAACTGTCATTAAGGGAAATGCAAAAAAAGTCCGGCGCATTGGGGCTGGCGGCAACGTAATTGTTGGCTTTGCCGGGGCAACTGCAGACGCCTTTACCCTTTTTGAGCGGTTGGAAGGGAAGCTGGAACAGCATCCAGGAAATCTGACCCGCGCTTGTGTTGAGCTTGCAAAAGATTGGCGGACGGACAAATACCTCAGACGCCTGGAAGCGATGATGGCTGTCGTTGACAAGGATGTCTCCCTGATCTTGACGGGTAACGGCGACGTCTTAGAACCCGAAGATGGGATCATCGCAATCGGCTCTGGTGGCAACTACGCTCTTTCAGCCGCCCGCGCCCTGATCGATGTAGAGGGAATGGATGCAGAAGCGATCGCTCGCAAAGCCATGGCTATAGCCGCTGACATCTGTGTATATACTAACGAAAATCTGACAGTTGAGAGTATCTGAGATGGCGAATTTGAGCCCCCGTGAAATCGTGTATGAACTGGATCGGCATATTGTTGGACAGAAAGACGCTAAGCGGTCCGTTGCGATCGCTCTTCGTAACCGTTGGAGACGGCAACAGCTTTCTGAAGAGATGCGCGAAGAAGTTCTGCCTAAAAACATTCTAATGATTGGCCCCACCGGCGTGGGTAAAACCGAAATTTCCCGTCGTCTTGCCAAGCTCGCCCATGCCCCATTCTTGAAAGTTGAAGCCACAAAATTTACTGAAGTGGGTTACGTCGGCCGCGATGTTGAGCAAATTATCCGGGACCTTATTGAAATTGCCATTGGAATGGTTCGCGAACAAAAGCGGAAAGAGGTAACAGCCAAAGCCGAAATTGCGGCTGAGGAGCGGGTCCTTGATGCTCTGGTTGGTGAAGGGGCAACGGCCGACACTCGTCAGAAGTTCCGCAAAATGCTTCGCGAAGGACAACTCGACGATAAAGAAGTTGAGCTTAATGTTCTGGATAACGGATCCGGGAATATGCCAACTTTCGATATCCCGGGAATGCCCGGCGCCCAGATGGGTATGCTGAACCTCAACGATATCTTTGGGAAAATGGGCCCTCAGCGCACCAAACCTAAGAAAATGAAGGTTGCCGACAGCTATCAAGTGCTGATCGACGAGGAAAGCGATAAACTACTGGATGAAGATAGTGTTGTTCGCGATGCCATCTCTCTCGTTGAAAATAATGCAATCGTATTTTTGGATGAGATTGACAAAATTTGCGCCCGTAGCGACAGACAAGGCGCCGATGTCAGCCGTGAAGGTGTACAAAGGGACCTATTGCCACTGATTGAAGGCACAATTGTTTCGACAAAATATGGAACGATCCACACAGACCACATCCTGTTTATTGCTTCTGGTGCTTTCCATGTCGCAAAGCCATCAGACCTGCTACCTGAGCTGCAAGGACGCCTTCCGATCCGTGTTGAGCTATCCCCGCTCACCAAAGAGGATTTCAAAGAAATTCTAACGGAACCAGAGGCGAGTTTGCTCAAGCAGTATGTTGCACTTTTGGCAACCGAGAATGTGACCCTAACCTTCACGGACGATGCTATTGATGAGATTGCTGGCATTTCTGCTGAAGTCAATGCGACCGTGGAAAATATTGGCGCAAGGCGCCTTCATACCATCCTTGAGAAGATTCTTGAGGAAATCAGTTTCACAGCGACAGATTCACCGAACACTGAACTCACCGTCGATGCTGCTTACGTTAAAGAGCATCTTGGCGAACTGGTTACAGATTCCGATCTGTCCAAATTCATCCTCTAGGCTTCACTGAATTTAGAAAAGCTTAAGAAACAAGGCATAGGGTACTTCCTGTTATATTTATTAATAGGAAGTCCCCAGCCCATGAAAGTTCTGAGCGAAGAAGAAGTCGAAGCCCAATACAGGACTGAAGCCCTCGACGAAGCGCGGGATGTTGTTGCAAATCTAGAAATCAGATTGCAACAAATCAGAAGTGGAACCCTTAAGCCAGAAGACGCAACCGTCCTTTTGGCACAAGATGCGTCCAATCTGCGATTAAAGGCCAAAATGGTCAATTTGCCGGGCCTCACGCCGCTCAGCCATCGTCTTGACGAATATCTGACCAAAGCCTCCGCGCTCAATGAAGAACAGCTGGATGATCTTCAGCGCTACAGCGATCAAATCAGTGCTATTCTGGATGGTGACGCTCTTCCACCTGAAAAAGTTGCAGAAGTCATCCGACAACTTCCACATAAAAGCACCTTTGAAGTTGCGGATGTAACTGTCTCAGATATGGAAGTTACGCTGATCATGCCCCAAAGAACAGCTGCCAAGGTAGTTGAGCGGGAACTGGCCGCCTGTGGATATCGCGTGTCCACGGTTCTTGATTCGATCGACGCTTTCCAAATTGTACTGGAAAGTAAGCCCGATATGGTGATCACTGCGGCTGTCATGCCGCGGCTGTCCGGAATTGATTTTGCCTGTGCCCTTGCTGCTATGCCAACAACGCGGGATATTCCGGTTGCGATCCTCACAAGCCTCGAGCCTAATCATCCGGACCTGCAATCTTTGCCGCTTCGCACCGCATTAATCCGGCGGGGTCCCCAGTTTGCAACTGATCTGGCAGATACACTGCAACGGTTTAATATTACCTGATCAACGCCCTTTAAAGTTTGGAGGCCGCTTTTCTGCCATTGCAGCGCGGCCTTCAACAAAATCTTCTGACTTCATGCACCTAATTTGCGCTTCACGTGCGGTTTCCAGATCAAAAGACTGACTGGCAATATCATTAAAGGTGGCCTTCATTCCCCTAAGACTTAATGGGGCGAGCGACTTGAAGGTCGACACCAAGGTTGCAACCTTATAGTCAAGATCACCTTCAGGGACTAGATAGTCCAGAAAACCAACCGATTTCAGCTCCTCCCCATCCATCGTTTCGACTGCCAGGAATAAGCGTTTTGCTGGGCCAATCCCCAATCTGGAAACTGCTCTGGCCATTCCGAACGGGTGATAGTGAATTCCAATTTTTGCAGGTGGTATGAAACATTTGATGTTTGGTGTCCCGACACGAAAATCGCAAGCCAGGGCAAGATCGGTCCCACCCCCATATACTCCGCCATTTAATTTGCAGATGACGGGCACTGGAAAATTTTCAATCGCATCAGTGAGACATTCAAGGGGGTTCTTTGAAAAATCATAGTCACCCAGTTCCCCGAGATTAGCACCCGCACAGAAGCTTTTTCCCTCACCCGTGAGAACGGCAACACGGAGTGTTTCATCTTCAGCAACTTCCCTAAAGTAGGCCTCCAACTCTGCCATTTCGTCCGGATTGAGAACATTGTGCTGTTTTGGCTTTTGCAAAGTGATCGTTAAAACGCCATCTTGGTTGGATTTTGTAAAAAAAGAGCCCATTGTCTCAATCCTTATTCTTGTGGTTTTCTTTTCCCTATCACACATAAGAGCTTCTTGACAAAAACTGTCTCACTTTCTACCAAGCTTTCAGGGCTTTGGGCATAAGGGTTACTGACCTCATGAATTGGCGACTATTGCGAATGGGATTAAAAACCCTTTTCAACATCCAGAAACAGGGCTTTTTCATCCCCTACCGGTATGCGGATACCCTGCTGGCAGCTTCGAGCCGTCAAACCTATCCAGCACTTCTCCGGCTATTTCAAAACCATGAGCAGACCTTCATTCGAAGTCTTGAGTCCATGAGCCAGTATTTGGATCGGTTTCAGGATTTTGGATCCGAACCACCACCCTTTCCCCGTTGGGAGCAAGACTGGTTTCCACGGCTGGATGGGGCTGCCGCTTATACGCAAGTTCGCAACCATAAACCCAAACGGATTATTGAGGTCGGATCCGGTCACTCGACACGGTTCATGCTCCAGGCTGCAAAAGATGGGGATCTACAAGTAGACTTTACCGCTATCGATCCAGCACCTCGCGCTGATATTACAAAGCTGCCGATTACCATTCACAACGATATTGTTCAAAACATGGACTTGTCGCTGTTTGAAAAATTAGAAGCTGGCGATATTCTGTTTATCGACAGCAGTCATATTGCCATGCCCGGCACAGACGTGGACTTTCTATTTCTTAATGTGCTGCCATTATTACCAAAGGGCGTCATCGTCCATATTCACGATATTTGCCTGCCTTATGACTATCCTAAGAGCTGGGAGTGGCGCGGATATAACGAACAACAAATGGTCGCGCCTTTGCTAATGGGCAGCTTTAAGCTGCTGTTTTCCAGTGCATATGCGGAACGGAACTTGGAAAAAATTCTAAAAGAAACCGGCCTCTCGAATTTACCGATTAGCTCCGGTGCCAAGGAAACAAGCCTTTGGCTCGAAAAACAATAATCGAGCTTAACCAAGAAGTTGTGAATGGAAGTTTCCTGGAAATCCTGCATATTAAGTGAATGAACAAGCTGAAGACGTTCAAGTTACTGGGAGACAAGACTGCGGGCCAAATGCCATCGCGGGTCCTGAGCGCCATTCAACAACAACAGGATAATTCGGAAATTCTGATCGCTGTCGTTCAGTTACTTCTTGTCCTTATTTTTGGCTCTTTATACATCTTTAGCCCCAAAACCTTCTCGCAAGATGTGATGTTTGCACCGGTTCCCTTCGCGCTGATGGGTTATTTTGTTTTCTCTCTGATGCGTCTCATCTGGGCGATTTATTGGCGATTACCGGGATGGTTCTTAGCTTTTTCAGTTGTTGCAGACATGACCTTGCTCATGTTCCTGATCTGGAGCTTTCATATTCAGTATGTCCAGCCACCGGCCTTCTATCTGAAGGCGCCAACGCTTTTATATGCCTTTATCTTTATAACCCTTCGGGCTCTTCGCTTTGATATGCGATACGTGCTGCTCGCTGGCTTGACTGCTGCAATCGGCTGGTTTTCTCTGGTTGCGTATGCTGTCTATCATGGGGAGGGCATGGATACGATTACCCGGGATTATGTGCTCTACACAATGTCTCACAAAATCCTACTAGGGGCGGAATTTGACAAGATCATTAGCATTATCATCGTTACCCTGATACTCGCTCTCGTCATTGTGCGGGCACGCCGGCTTTTGATTAATTCAGTAAGCCAAAGCACTGCGGCTGCTGATCTCTCTCGCTTTTTCAGCCCAGAAGTTGCAGCAAAAATCACCCATGCTGAAAACTGGATTGAGCCGGGAACCGGTCAAAATAGGGAAGCGGCCATTCTTCATTGTGATATGGAGGGCTTTACGCGCCTTTCTATGGAAAAGCCCGCCAATGAAGTCATTAGCCTGTTGGCAGAATATCAATCCCGAATGGTACCGATTATCCAAAAGCATGGCGGGACAATTGACAAATTTCTCGGCGATGGGATCCTCGCTAGCTTTGGAGCTGTTTTGGACAGTGAAAATTATGCAAAAAATTGCCTGGAAGCCATGGAGGAGCTGAAACGAGAGGCAGAACTATGGCGTACCGAACGTGAGCAGAAGGGTTTGCCGAGACAGAAAATCCGCTTCACCGCAGCTTCTGGATCTATCCTTTTTGGTGCGGTTGGAGACAAAAGCCGCCTCGAATACACAGTGATTGGGGAGCCTGTAAACCTTGCTGCCAAGCTGGATAAGCATGCAAAAGAAGAAGCAGCTTCCATCCTCGTGACAGAGGCCTGCTTTGAGGTGGCCAAGAAGCAAGGCTATTTGCCCCAATTTAAAACTGATTTTCTTCCCAATCGCAATGTGGGCGGTGTCACTGGTCTTGTAAACCTAGTGACACTCTCGCCATAAATCACGCCTTTACTTGTAAGGATCCGCTGCGTCCCGAAGTCCGTCGCCGAGGAAATTAAACGCCAACACAACAATGATGACAGGAACAACCGGGTACATCAGCCAGGGTGTTGTCGCCACAGCGTTGATATTTGTCGTCTCATTCAGCAGAACACCCCAAGATGTAATCGGTGGCCTCAACCCCAGCCCAAGGAAAGATAGGGCAGTCTCACCTAAAATCATACTTGGGACAGCAAGACTTGCACTCGCAATCAAATGGGAAGCAAAAGACGGCAATAGATGACGCCCGATAATTCGGCTTGGACTTGCTCCCATTAATTGAGCTGCAGTGGTAAAATCCTCCTCTCTCAACGAGAGGAATTTCGATCGCACCGCCCTCGCGAGCCCCGGCCAATCAAGAAGGCCAAGGATAATCGACAATCCGAAAAATACCCAGATAGGCGACCAAGTCACAGGTAGTGCCGCCGACAAAGCAAGCCACAAAGGTAATTGCGGGAGAGACTTCAACAACTCAATCGTTCGCTGAATTATGTTATCAACCCAGCCACCGTAATATCCCGAGATCCCGCCAAGAACGATACCAAGGGTGAAGCTGATGATAATCCCGATTAGCCCAATGGTCAGGGAAATCCGGGTTCCATAAATGATCCGAGAGAAAATATCCCGTCCCAATCGATCCGTTCCCAACCAGAAGAAGGTGGCCCGGCGCTGATCGTCGGCGCAAACCAGATGCAGATCCGCATCAAACATTCCCCACATTTTATATTCATCGCCACTACAGAAAAAACGCAGCGGATAAATGCGGGTTTTATCCACTCGGTATTCCCGCTGCAGGGTATCCAGATTGAGCTTCTGACGATATCCATACACAAATGGTGCTCTCAGTTCCCCTTCATGAAAAATATGAACTGACTGGGGCGGCGCAAAAATATTGCGTGTGTTCCGACTATGAAGTTCATAAGGAGCCAGGAATTCTGCAAAGATTGTCGAGAGATAAAAAAGCAGAAGGATGATACCACTGATCACCGCAAGACGATGCCGGCAGAACTTCCACCACATCATCTTCCACTGAGAGGCCATATAATATTTTTCCTGCTCAGGAGAGAGCTTCTCGACTGATAGCGGATCAAACGGCTCCTTAGAGTACCAATGCTCTAGCTGACCATCCCTGCCGCTATTAATTGAATCACTCATTTTGTCGCCCCCCCACTAAGCCTGATTCTAGGATCAAGGGCTGCAAGTAACAGGTCAGAAATAAACACACCAATCACTGTAAGCAGGGCCAGAAACATCAGGAAGGAGCCCGCTAGATACTGATCCTGACTGCGAAGTGCCTCGAGCAGCATCGGTCCTGCGGTTGGCAAACTCAGAACAGCACTCACAATGACAGAGCCAGAAATCACATCAGGTAACAAATTCCCAATGTCAGCAATGAATGGATTTAGGGACATCCGGATCGGATATTTAATCAATGCCCGCAATTTCGGCACACCTTTGGCCTTTGCGGTCGTGACATATTGCTTTTGCAACTCATCCAGCAAATTCGCTCGCAAGCGCCGGATCATTGCAGCCGTTCCACTGGTTCCAATCACGATCACGGGGATGATCATATGATCGAGAATTGAGAGAACCTTATCTACGCTCCAGGGTTGGTCGAGATATTGTTCATCCATCAAACCACCGATGGAAAGGCCAAAATAATAGTTTGCGTAGTACAGCAAGACCATGGCGAGCAGGAAGTTAGGTGTCGCAAGTCCTAAGTAGCCAATGAGGGTAAATCCATAATCCCCAATCGAATATTGCCTAGTCGCAGAGTAGACCCCGATCGGAAAAGCTACGATGTAAATAAACAAGATAGTCGAGAAGTTCACGACAAAGGTAAGCAACATTCGATCGCCCAGGACCTCAGTCACGGGTAGGTCATAGGCAAAACTATGCCCCCAGTCTCCCTGCAAAAGACCTGAAAAACCATTAGGTCCAGGCCAGAATCCCATCCAGATTGCGTATTGCTCTATCAAGGGTTTATCCAAGGAATACTGTTCCCGAAGGAATGTAATTTTTGCAGCGGCTGTCGCGCTCTCCCCTTGAGCTTTCAATTCCTGCAGCTGATTGGAAAGGTAGTCACCTGGCGGAAGCTGAATAATGATAAATGTCAGAATACTCACCACCAACAAGGTGGGTATCATGACCAGCAGTCTCTGGATAAAATAGCTGAACATGCCTGTTAGTTCCCCCCTAGCCGTCCGCTTTAAACCAGAACAAATCTGGATGATACATGCCAAAATGTGCCCCTGGATCCCAGTTGAATATTGCAGTCTTAGGCACATTCTGAAGGCTGTTTTTAACAACAATTGGCTGCAAAATACCGCTCACAACCCCTATAGTGAACTGTTGTTCTGCATGAATTGCGAGCATTTCCTTCCAAATCCGAGTTCGTTCCGCATCTGTGCTGGAGACCCGCCACTCTCTGTAAAGGTCATAGAGACGTTCAACTTCCGGCATGTCAACTGGCTCACCGGACTTACCTTTGGTTTCATAATATTGACCCCATTTAGGCCATTGATAACCAACCTGCGTTGTTGGAGCCAAGAGAGCAGGGCTGGCACTCGGATTTGCAACACCATTTTCAAAACCTGACCATACGGATATGACCGTCTCTCCTGCGAAAATCCGATTTCGGAATACTGCGCGCTGCGATGGTTTGGTAAAGAGGGCAATTCCAATCTCTTTCCAGCTGTCACGGATGAGCTCCAATACATCAGTTTGTTCTGTACTTTCACCAGCCGTCTCGACGATGATGGTAAGAGGTGATCCATCCTCCATTAACCGGATACCGTTTTCATCACGCTCCGTCAGACCCATTTCATCCAAAAGCGCATTTGCTTTGTCGAAATCCAAATAGGCCCAATCTTTCTGAAATCTCTCTTCGTAAAGTTCACTTTGCTCCTGAACTGTATTGTTACCCTCTTTTGCCAAACCAAAAAACAGGACGTCATTTATCTCGGCCCGGTCGATACCCAGTGATAACGCCCTGCGGAAACGGACATCACGGATCAATTTCCTCCATTTTGGATCAACCACATTTAAATTTGGAAACAACACAAAATGCGATCCCCGAACCGTCGGCCACAGAAGTGTCCTGTATTTTGATCGTTTTTCGTTGGCTTTGAGGAAAGTTGCATCCTGCAATTTTAGAGCTCGAACCTGAAGATCGACATCCCCGGAAGCCGCCTTTGCAGAAATCAGTTTCGGCTCCGATACAGAAAGAATGACCCGATCAATATAGGGAAGCTGGCGACCCAACTCATCTACTCGGTGAAAATATGGGTTTCGCTCTCCAACGAAGCGGTTTGCAGGAGACGCGGTTGTATTTCGCCATGGCTGCAACGTTGGCAAATCCGGGTTGTCGAATTTATAGAGGTTATCCAGTCTATTGTGCTGGGATGCCCAGGCCTTGAACTTAATCTTCTGGATTTTGTTCATCTTGGACTTATCGACATACCGATCATGATACGGCTTTAGATAATGGGCAGGGCGATAAATCAACAGCGGCGCCGCACTTGCAAGAAGGCTCAAGAAGTCTGGGTTGGGACTTGACCATTCATAACGAACAGTCAGCGCATCTGGAAAAGAAACTTTTGGCGGCTCCCCATTGACCAGTAAGGAGGCTGGCGGACCTGTTGGCGAGAGTTTCGCATTATTCGCAACATCTTCCCACCAATACCGAAAATCTTCCGATGTAAAAGGTGCCCCGTCAGACCAGCGATGGTTTTCTCGTAATTTGAACGTGAAGATCCGATTATCCTCAACCTGAAAACTTTCTGCAATATCAGGGACAATTCGAAGATCCGGGGTATAAGACACAAGACGTGCGTAACCGTAGACAAACATCAGCTTCACATCAGATGCATTGCCAATAAGGCTGTTTAGAGTTCCCCCATATTCTCCAAGGACCTGGTCTTCATATAAGGAAACCACACGAGGCGTCGCAGGAAGCCGCTTAGACACTGGCGGAAGGTCACCTGATTGCACCGCTTCAGCAAAATAAGGGACTTCAGGAGTGTCAGCCGCATAAGCGCTCTGACTGACCCCAGCAAACGAAATTAAAAAGAGAAGATAAAGCAGTTTCTTCATGCTCTCAATTCCTCAACTGTCGTCCCTTCGTGAACTCGAACAAAATGTCCATTCCCCATATCCAGCATAAGCGGTGTCGCATCTTCGCTGATTGTAAACGGTGCTTGCCAAGCAGCAGGATCTGAAGCTTTTTCGGACACCAAATGGTCGAAGTCCAGTCGATGCTCCGGATTGGGTTCAGGGACCGCGGCAAGCAACCGCTTCGTATAAGGATGGATCGGATTTTTAAAAAGAACATCCTTTGGTGCCGTTTCAACTAGTCTGCCCCGACACATAACGGCAATCCGATCTGCGATATAATCAACGACCGCCAAGTTATGGGAAATGAACAAATAAGTCAGACCCAATTCCTTTTGCAGATCTTTGAGTAGATTTAGAATCTGCGCTTGGATGGATACATCCAGAGCAGAAACAGGCTCATCACATATTAGCAAATCCGGCTTCAAGGCAAGCGCACGAGCAATACCAATCCGTTGACGTTGCCCGCCTGAGAAAGAATGCGGATAGCGCCTTAGGAACCTCACATCCAAACCGACCAGCTCCATCAGCTCTTTGACAGTTTCTTCTCGTTCTTTCTGTGTCCCGATATTATGAATAACCAGCGGTTCAGAAATAATATCAAAAACAGTCATCCGCGGATTCAATGAGGAAAAAGGATCCTGGAATATAAATTGAACCTTACTGCGATAGTCAAAAAGCTGGGACTTATTGAGGCTAAGAACATCTAAATCCTGACCTCTATCGTTATAGATAACGGATCCGGAGGTTGCACTGACTGCCCGTAGGATCATTTTGGAAAGGGTTGTTTTACCACACCCGGACTCCCCAACCAGCCCGAGACATTCTCCCGGATTGACAAAGAAACTGACGTGATCAACGGCCCGGATCGAACCGCCTGGCTTGTTTCCAATAATAGTTGTTTTTCGGGTGTTGAAAACTTTGGAAAGGTTCGAAACCTCCAAAATTGGTTTGCTGTCTGTTTCAGACATGTCCCGCGGATTTGCCTGAGCCAGAAACTTACTGTCAGCATTACGGGTAATCTCCCGAATTGGGGTTAGCCGCTCCCCTTCTTTCATATCAAAACGGGGCACCGCCTTAAGCAATGCTTTCAAATAGGGGTGACTTGGATCTCGGAAGATATCCTCAAGGCTTCCTTGCTCCATGATCTTGCCGTGATACATAACCACGACTTCGTCAGCCATGCTGGCAACGACACCAAGATCATGGGTGATGAGCAGGATCGCCATTTCCAGTTTTTCCTGCAATTTTTGCATCAAATCCAAGATCTGGGCCTGAATGGTCACATCCAGCGCAGTTGTTGGTTCATCCGCAATCAGCAATGCTGGATTACAGATCATTGCCATTGCAATCATGGCCCGCTGACGCAAACCACCAGAAAGTTCAAAAGGGTAGGTATTAACCGCAGCTTCTGGATCTGGAAAGCCAACTAATCGCAACATATCAATAGTCAGTTCTAGACCTTCTGCTTTTGATTTTTTTTGATGAAGATGCAGCGCTTCAGAAATCTGGTCCCCAATAGTGTGCAAAGGGGAAAGTGAAGTCATCGGTTCTTGAAAGATAATGGTTATTCTACCACCGCGGATCTGACGCATTTCCTTGCTGTCTGGTTTCAACTTAGCGATGTCATAGAAGTTTCCAGGCTTATCCGGGTCAAAAAATAGAATCTCCCCATCCGTGATATGTGCGGATTTTGGAAGAATAGACATGATCGCCTGACTAATCACGGATTTCCCAGATCCGCTTTCCCCAACCAGAGCAACTGTCTTGCCCATCGGAACACGAAAACTAACACCGTCGACGGCTTTTACAGTACCTTCAGACACACGAAATTCGATTTTGAGATCTCGTACCAGCAACACGTTGGACATCTGTTACTCTTTTCCCCATCCTTGATAATGCTGTGTATCCGACGCATCCTCCAGCAGTCCCAAGGCACGCAAATTCCTGACAGTAGCCGGATCAAGAACAAGACCCCGGTCTTTCGCGACCGACATGCAAATCGCAACCAGATCGCTAAACTCATTGATGGTTGATTCCACCTTCAAGCTGATCCCCCTACTCTTCAATCTCAGTTGCATCCACCCTTTTTCTCCATCCCGTCGGCTGGAAAAATATGACAAACGCAATCCCGTAAGATCCTCCCAACGGATTTCCTTTCGGCCATTACCTTCACAACAAATCCCATCTTGTCCCAGGAAAACAGTCAAACGACTTCGTAAGTAAGACCGGATCCCGTAAAGAAAGAACAGGCAAAACAAGAAACCCAATAGGGAAACAATGACAGATGATGGCCGGAACAACAAGAGGGGAACGCCTGTTAAGATCATTCCAATCCCTGCTCTGAAATACTCTTTCCGGATTTCAGGAGCGGGATATGTAAACTTTCGGGCCATTCGTGCTCTTTTTTAGGTTAAAGATAATCGTCCAGAGTTGAGAGTTCATCAATCAGGGCCATGGCCCCTCTCAAGGTCAGAAACCTTACGGTATTTTTTTCTTGTAGATAAGACAAAAGCTTAAACGTAATCGCCCATAAATCTTGATCAAACATCAGATGATGGGTCAACAAACCCGTTGGTTCACTTGCGTCAACACTTCCTGACCGTCTTGCCTTCAGGTGATCAAGAATATCTTTGAGAATCTCAGTTTCAGATCTGGCACTACGACCACCTCTCCAAAAAACTGGATCAATATGGGTGTTTATTTCAGCAAAACCCGGCAGCGGACAAGCTGAATTTCTTGCCTTGAACCTTGATAATCCTGCAAATCCCAACTTCTGTAGGGTCGGAATATGGATATCCGAAATGCGATTCCATGGAGGCACAAAAAAAGCAAAAAAATTATCAGAAAACAGATCTTCCATCCGATATTTGCCAACGCGCAGCTGATCCTCGACCTCTTTCAGATCCCTTTCGGCTGGAAATTCAGATTTCTTCATGCCTTTTGCAGAAAAAGACTGATGAGTAACACCGTGCTGGATAAGCTCACATCCTTCCAGATCGGAAGCGATCAAAGGGTCAACCTTATCGGGAATGGTTGCCAGCGTAAGCGGAATATCAAATTGGTCACGAAGGTGGAGTAATCTGTCCAATGCTGGGGTCGGTTCATTGAGATCATCATCTCGCCACCAGAAAGTGGCAATTTTTCCACTCTCAGCCCAACAGTTCAGTTCAGTATCCAGTTGATCCCAGTAATTCATCAGCGTTCGGCCAACCATCCCCTTAACAAGGCAACAGTTGTATCTGTTCCAGAAACATCAATTTCGGCTGAGGCCGGAGGTCCATCGTAAGCAAGATCAACTTTCTCGGCCAGTTTCTCAGGCGTTAAGCCGTCTTCTTCGGCGATTTGCAAAACACCTTTGGCGGCTAAAAGCTCAGCGCGCAACGTCTGTTCAGTCTCTAACCCACCGGCATAAGGTACGATCACCGCACGGCACTTTGCATGCAGAACTTCCATAACTGTATTGTAACCCCCTTGGGAGATCGAAAGTGCGCAATTCATCAGTAGGGTGGTGAAGTCTTTTCGAGCACGCTCAATAATTACCCCCGGGCCTGCCATTTCTTTCAACTCTTGAAACAGCTCCTCTTCAACGGTAACCCCAACCATACAGCGCCATGTTTTATTCGAAAGCAAAGTCTTGGGTTTAGCCAAAATAGCAGCTTTTAAAAGGTTGTGACCCACAGCCCCACCGCCACTGGAAACAATAACCTCATCATACCCAGGAGCTTCCGGTCCACCTTTTACACCCGTACGGTCTACTACATATCCTGTGTAGAAAATCCGATCCTTGATTGCCTCTGTATGAGGGAAAGTTCGATCCAGAGAAATCAAGTTTGGATCCCCATGAACCAACACCTTATCAAAATAACGGCGAACAAGATCCAACATCTCGTCATTCCGCCCGGGTTTCGTCTGGGCCACGAGGATATCACGAACGGAAGACAGGATTAACGGTGGCTTCATTTCAGATTTAGCCGCTTCCAACAATGGCAAAATCTCAAACCGCATTTGCCGGCGCCCGAACGGGAAAAGTTCAGTAATCAGAATATCAGGTGTAACCCGGTGATAGATGCCCAGAAGCTTGGCTGCCCGCATTTCACGCCAGCTATCATCAATCGCATTTCCGTCTTCATCAACAAGTTGCTTAAAAAACAAGTCTGTCGCTCGGGTTGCTGGCAGCTGGACAATTTCAGCTCCCTCAAGATCGATATTGATAGGATGACCACCAGAAACCACTGTGACATCAAACCCAGCCCGGACCAGATTTCTTGCTAGTGTAGCGGTTCGCCGCAGATGCCCGATGCCCAGCAAATGCTGGACATAAAAAAGGATTTTCGGCGGTATGCTTGTTTCCATTATGGCTTTTCCAATCTTACATTTGGGCGCTCTGGAATGACATGACCTTCTTCGGTAATCAGAAACAGATGAGCCTTATTCCAGTGATACTCAATCGGCAAAACCTGTTTCATATCCCAATCATATGCCAAAGACTGCAATGCCCTAATAACACCTTTATGGGTAACGGCAATAGTCGGGGAGCTTAATTCTCTAAGAAAAGAGGCCAAGCGCTCTCTCACCAGACGAGGTGACTCCCCTTCCGGTGGCGTCATATCCAGACCTTGGCGCTCATTTTCAATCATTTCCTCACCGAAACAATTTCGTAGCTCCTTAATTGTGTGCCCTTCCCAGGCACCAAAATCCATTTCTATCAAACGATTTTCGATACTGAGATCAGTTGCACCTAAAATTTGAGCTGTTTGGATTGCACGCTGAAGAGGGCTGGACACCCATTCAAACATTTGAAACTCTGCAGGAATAATGGCTGTTTTGAGCTCTTCAATACCCTCCTCGCAGAGAGGAATATCCCGTCGGCCCTGCAATTTTTTTTGCAAGTTCCACTCTGTTTTTCCATGGCGAATTACCAAAAGAGGAATCATTTGAATAATTCCTCTAAGTGGGTATTCAAAAGATCTGAAGTAGCCTCAAGACTTCTTTCACGCCGCACAAAAAGGGCAGCTTGCTCTGATAGTTGCTGGAGTCTTGCTGGATCTTTTTGAAGAGTAATGATCTGTCCAGCCATGGCTTTCATATCACCTTCAGGGATCAAATATCCTGTGTGCCCATGCTGAACCACATCAGGTACGCCCCTCACATCACCAGCGATCACTGGAGTACCGAACCATTCAGCTTCGAGTAAGGCCATCCCATAAGCTTCTCCGCACGCAGGCCAGACATAAAGATCCGCCTCAGCATATAGCGCTTCTAAATCTGCACCGCCTCGCTGTCCGAAATAAGATACTCGCCCTGCAAAAGGCTCAAAAAGAGCTTTCACCTCCGCTTCGCACTCCCCGTCTCCTACGACCATCAATGTCCAACCATCCGGTGGAAGATATGACAGCATTTCTGCGAGTTGAGTGTAAGAATTCATTTTATCTCCAGGGCGCATCATCGCCACAGTCAGAAGCCTAATATCTTTAGAATTCGACAGTTCTCTGTCTCTAATCAAGGCTTGAACATCCGGAGAAATTTCAGATTTTGAGCTCTCGATTGGTTTCATGAAAGGCGGAAGTTTCACAAGTTTCCCGTCATCCGAAACAAGATCTCGCAAGCAATTTCCATCCAAATCAGTCATATAAAATACCTTGGCAGCGCTCCGGATCGCCTGAGCAGCTGCCTCATAACCTAAAGCCCAAGGCCCGCCCGCTTGCTTTGGAGCATGACTAGCCTCAGCGACCGCATAAGGAATATGAAGCGCTTTCGAAATCAAAGGACCAATCCAATCAGGTGCCTTGTGATAGACATGATAAGTGAACCATAAATCGGGTTTAGGAGAGCTTGGATCAGCGTTGATCTCATTTAAAATCCGAACCACTTCACCAGCAGCTTGGTCCCGTTGCTGCTCTTGAATTGTTGAAGTCCCGGTCTTGTCATAACATCTCAGATCCGAAGCCAAATAAACTTCATGCCCAGCGAGAGTTAGCGCTTCCATAAAAAGCCGGGCTACCCTTCGATCCCCCGAGGGGATTTCATGTGTGGGCGCCTTCATAGGTGCATAAAATGCAATCCTCATTAAACAGGCCCTTTCGGGAGTTTAGCAGAAAGCTGAGTTATCCAATTACTTGCATCAAACTCCGATAGCAGCTTCTCATAACCTTTGTCACTCAGCCGCGTTCTAAGGGCCGGGTTCCGGATCAAACTCTCTAAGGCCAGCGCCAGTTCCTCGGGTGAATTCTGAGATACAAGTAACCCAGTATGATTATCAACAATGAGTTCTGGAATTGCCGAAACAGACGTTGCCACAATCGCTGCTTTCTGGCTTTGGGCCTCCATCAAAACATTCGGAAGTCCATCCCGATCACCATCACCGGCAATACGGCTAGCCAAAACGAAGATATCAGCAGATCTCATGGCCTCCTTAACCTCTGCCTGCGATTGCGGCCCCAACCAATGGCAACGATCCGCATAATCAGAAATCGCCGCCTGTCCTTTGAGGCCTTCCAGCAGCGGCCCGCCACCGATATGGGAGAACTCCCAATTTAAGTCTTTTGGTAATCTCGATAAAGCCGCCAAAACATCGTCATACCCTTTTTTCTCAACAGCACGCCCAACAGAGAGAATTCGCACTGGATTTTCGGTACTCTCGCCAGAACGTTCATGCTCTTCAGGAGCAGCCACTTCGAACCGATCAAAATCAAGACCATGATAAAGTAATTCGATCTTGGCAGGATCTGCCGCCAACTGCCTCAAATGATCCACGTTGAAAGCTGTGCAGGTTACAAGCCAACTGACATCGGCTAATTTCTCTGAAATCTCCCAATTTGGGGATGTGTAAATATCTTTGGCATGAGCAGAACAACTCCAGGGGAGATCCAGGCAAAACGCCGCGTACCTGGCAACTGATGCCGGGGTGTGCAAAAAATGCGCATAAATCATCGGGCTATTTTCTGGAAATTCCGCCGCCAGAACCATCGCCTGACCAAAACGGCGAACCCTGTTTCGACTAAAATCTCGAAAGAGATCCCTAATCCACGTTCTGAACGCTTTCTTATAACCGGGCAGCTTCCTTGCGCTCCACCAGCTTTTCAAAACCCGGACAGGTTCTTGATGCAAATATTCCGGAAGATAAGTAACCAGCGCTTCCATTTCCTCATGAACAGGATGCGTTTTCTTGTCAGTTGGAAACCTTAGGGAAATCAAATGCAGCTTATGACCCAGCTTCTCCAATGCACGGAGTTCCTGCGCGATAAAAGTTTCCGAAAGACGCGGATATCCCTTCAAAACAACTGTGATAACCGGAGCCGTATTCTCTATCTGCTGCATCAAATTTGCGTTCCAATAAAGTAAAAACTTTTAGTAGGGGGTGTGCACCTGAATTTCAACCTTACACTTAAAATTCAGTCCGTGACATCTTTCACCAAATCATTGGAAAAGGTTTTTCTAAACAAATTTGGGCCTTGCTTGAGTGATGAGAAATGTGAAAAAGTGGCAAGGGGCAATGATAAAATATACAAGGGTGGTTAGGCAGGTCTCGCTGCATGGAACATAGTATTTACAAATACATTCTGCGCCATAGCAAAAAGCAGCAGATCATCCTCTTACTTTTATCCGTCGGATCTTTTCCGTTCCTCTACTATTATCTTGAACTCCCAAAAATTATCATCGATCAGGCCATTCAGGCGAAAGACATTATCTTTCCTGTTGAATTTATGGGCATCGCTATCGATCAGCAGGAATTTCTATATGTAACGGTCGGCGCATTCTTATTGCTGGTTATCATAAATCAGAGCTTTAAGTATGTGATCAATGTATACCAGGGGATTACGGGAGAGCGCATGCTGCGCCGCTTGCGGTATGAGCTTTACAGTCGGATTTTGCGGTTTCCGTTGCCGACTTTCCGCAAGAAAAGCTCAGGTGAGATCATCCCAATGATCACTTCGGAAGTAGAACCCCTCGGCGGGTTCATTGGCGAAGCTTTCGTGCTGCCAGCTTTTCAGGGCGGTTATCTAATTGTGATCATGAGCTTTTTGCTTATCCAAAATGTTCACATGGCCTTGGCAGCTATCGCTCTTTACCCACTGCAAGCCTATTTCATTCCGAAAATGCAACGGGTGGTGAACCAGCTTGGCAAAGAACGGGTTAAAAGAGTTCGCGTCCTTTCAGACAAGATTGGTGAGACTGTTGCCGGTATTCAGGAAATCCACGTTCACGATACTTCAAACCTGCTCAGAGCCGATTTCACCAATCAACTGGGCCGGATTTATTATGTGCGCTACCGCATATATCTCCTAAAATTCGTCATCAAATTTCTAAACAATTTCATTCAACAGCTCGGTCCGTTCTTTTTCTATGCCATTGGTGGAACAATGGTGATTGCTGGGAACCTTGAAATCGGGACCCTAGTCGCAGCTATTACAGCCCATAAGGAAATGGCTGCCCCTTGGAAGGAGCTCCTCGCCTATTACCAAAGGCGCGAGGATGCCCGGATCAAATATGAACAGGTCGTCGAACAATTTGAACCTGCAGGCATTCGAGACGATGCCTACCAAATGGATGAGCCAGATCCTATGCCGCATCTAGCGGGCGAATTGGTCGGCGCAAACCTCATATTGGCGGATGATACCGGCTCAGCCCAATTGGAAGGCCTCAACATCCGTGGCAACCTGAAACAAAAAACGGCTATCGTTGGCGCTGCGGGCTCGGGCCGTGATGCACTCACAAAAATAATTGCCCGCCTTATCGACCCAGACCGCGGGACGTTAAGCCTTGGATCAATAGATTTGCTGGCAGCCCCCCAATCTCTGACAGGAAGGCGTATTTCTTATCTCGGGCAAAGCGGATATGTGTTTAACAGCTCAATTGGAGATAATCTGTTTTTTGGCCTGAAGCACCGACCTCTTCGCGAAGTACAGCTTGAGGATGAAGACGAGATTGATTTTCTCAATAGAGATAAAGAGGAAATCGGTATAACTGGAAACAGTTCTTTCTCAATCCGGGCTGACTGGATCGATTATGAAAGTGCTGGCGTTTCAAATCACCATGAATTGGACGTTCGCGCTATTGATGTTCTGCAAATGGTTGAGCTTGGAGACGACGTATATCAATTTGGTCTAAGAAGTACACTTGATCCAAAAGAGGATAGTGAAGTTGCCTCTCTGATCCTGTCCGCCCGCAGGCGTTTCTTCGAGAAACTGGACGCTGATCCTGCGCTTAAGAACCTTGTCGAAGCCTTTGAAGAAGATAAATACAATACGAACGCGACCTTAGGTGAAAACCTACTGTTCGGAACTCCAGTCGGTGACAGCTTCGACATGGAGCGCCTTGCAGAAAACTCATACGTGCAGAAAGTTATTGAAGAAGCTAATCTGACAACAGCGTTCCTCAAAATGGGCTACCAAGTCGCCTCATTAATGATTGAGCTCTTTGCTGATCTGCCACCAGATCATGAGTTCTTCCAACAATACGGATTTATTTCCTCAGACGAACTTCCAGACTATCAGGCAATCCTCTCTAGAGTGAACCCAGACAACCTGGAACAGTTGCGCGAAGAAGATCGCCTTCGCTTCATGTCTCTACCCTTCAAGGTCATTCCTTCACGACATCGCCTAGGTGTAATCACCGACGATATTCAGGAAAAAATTGTCCTCGCCCGGAAGCAATTCATCGATCACTTACCAGAACACCTGCATGGTAAGATCGAATTCTTCAACTCAGACGCATACAACACTGCAGCAAACATCCAAGATAACATCCTGTTCGGTAAAATCGCATACGGGTACGCGCAGGCGAACGAGAAAATTGGCGCCCTTTTGGCTGAAGTCGTCGCCGAAATGGATCTAAAACGCTCGATTATAAAAGTTGGTCTGAATTTCAATACGGGCTCTGGTGGAGCCCGCTTGAGTGAAAACCAACGGCAAAAACTCTGTATTGCCAGGGCGATTATCAAGAAACCAGATCTTCTAGTTTTAAACCAGGCAACGGCATCTCTGGATTCCAGATCCCAACACCGAATTATTGAAAACATTTTGTCCGAATTTGAAGATCGAGGTGTAATCTGGTCACTTGATAAGCCTGAAATGGCCTATCTATTCGATCAGGTTCAATTTATTGCTGGCGGCCTAATTATGGATACAGGTTCTTTTGAGGACTTAAAATCTCGAAATGAACAATTCCGGATGCTAATCAGCTAGCAAATGTACGAGAAGGAGCAAACGTTGTGACTTTAAGAGAAGAGGTCGAGACACTTAGGCAAATTCCCCTGTTTGCTAAGGTTGACCCATCGAAAATCAAGTTGCTTGCCTTTACCGCTGAGAGACTAACCTTTCAGCCCGGTGACCTTCTCTGCAAGCAAGGAGAGATGGGAGATGCTGCCTACGTCATTATCAATGGCCAAGCGGATGTCGTTATAGACACTCCATCTGGACCTATTACCGTGGCAACCATGAAAAAAAATGATGTTGTGGGTGAAATTGCTATTTTGATTAATATCCCTAGAACCGCAACGATCAAAGCCGCTTCTGAATTGACAACACTGCGCATCACAAAGGATCTTTTTCTCAGAACCATCACGGAGTTTCCAGAGATGTCTATCGAGATGATGCGTGTGTTGGCTGAGCGTTTGGTCAAAACGACTGAAGAACTGCAAAAAGCAAAAGAAACGCTTCGGAAAGAAACTGGTCAGTAAAGCCACCCCTCACGTTTTACCAAAAAGGCTAATCCCTTGCCTATTCGTCGCTGGCTCGAAGCCGCTTCCATTTATAAAGACCCACGTGTTGTCGCAATCCTGTTTCTGGGATTTTCGTCCGGTTTGCCACTTGCACTCACTGGGACAACCCTCGCCCTTTGGCTGAGAGAGGAAGGCCTTACGCTCACCTCCATTGGACTGTTTGCTAATGTCGCCACCCCTTATGCACTGAAATTTTTATGGGCACCCCTCATTGATAAAATGCCTGTGCCGTTCCTCACCCGGTTGTTAGGTCGGCGGCGAGGCTGGATGGTTTTGACCCAACTGGGACTAATTCTCTCGATCATTGGGATGGGTTCAGTAAATCCAAATACTCACATTGAACTTACTGCGTTATTCGCCTTTCTTGTCGCCTTCTCCTCGGCCAGCCAAGACATCGTCATTGACGCTTACCGCGTCGAAATCTCTGATGAAAAGAGCATGGCGGCAGGGGCTGCTGCCATTGTATTTGGATATCGAATTGGCATGCTTGTTTCCGGGGCCGGAGCACTCTACCTTGCGTCTGTTGTCAGCTGGCAACTGACATTCACAGTAATGGCAGCCCTAATTCTGGTTGGGACGATCACCATTATGATTGCTGGAGAGCCGAAAACGATCACCAATGCGAGCTCTGCCAAAGCTGATAGCTCAATCCGTGATTTAAGTACCTATGTGACTTGGATCCGGGAAGCTGTCATCGACCCGTTCAGCGAATTTCTTGGCCGAAAGGGGTGGTTGCCGATCCTGCTTTTTGTCGTTTTCTACAAATTTGGGGATAGTCTTGCCGGCGTTATGAGCACCCCATTTTTTTATGATCTTGGCTTCACGAAAATTGAAATCGCCAATGTCAGTAAGATCTATGGTACCGCTGCAACTTTTATTGGGCTCGCAATCGGTGGCTGGCTAATGGCGGCAACTGGTCTGTATAAAACCCTGTGGATCTGCGGTATTCTACAACTTGGATCCAATCTCATGTTTGCCCTTCAGGCACTCGCAGGAAATGACGTAAGTGTATTGGCACTGACCGTTGGTATCGAAAATTTATCCGGTGGGATGGGAACAGCAGCATTCGTCGCCTACCTGTCTAGCCTCTGTAATGTCGCTTTTACCGCCACACAATACGCCCTTCTATCGTCATTTATGGCTACCGCCAGGATATGGTTCTCCTCACCAGGAGGTTGGCTTGCGGAGCAGTTGGGCTGGGTCCAGTTTTTTATGGTAACAGTGCTGGCAGCGTTGCCAGGTCTAATGCTACTATGGTGGTTGACCCGTTCGGGCCAACCCACACGAACCGAACAGGCCCAAGCAAAATAACAAAGTTCCTACAAGGAACAGGCGGGGGACAGGATGAACATTGCCAACATTCTAGTGCGCACGGCACGCTCTTTCTCAGACTATCCAGCACTTGCCTATGGCAATGATATTGTTGCAAATTATGATGAGTTCGCAACCAAGTCAGCTGCTCTCGCAACTGCACTGAAAACAACATACGGCCTTCAGACCGGGGATCGGGTTGCCCTGATAATGAAGAACCATCCTGACTACTGGATCTCTCTCTTTGCCGTCTGGCATGCTGGAATGGTTGCTGTTCCTGTAAATGCCAAACTCCACATCACTGAATTTCAATATATTCTCGAAAATTCAGAAAGCAGACTTTGTTTCGCGACACCTGAGTTGGCTGATCAGCTTAAAACACTCGCACACGCACCAAAAATTATCAGTATTGCAGATGAAGAATATCAAAATGCCCTGAAGGAAATACCTAGCCCGATGGTGGATCGAGATCCGAACGATCTAGCCTGGCTCTTTTATACATCGGGTACAACGGGCAAGCCAAAGGGTGCCATGATTAGTCACCGCAATCTGCTCTGTGCAATCACAAGCTATTTCTCGGATGTAACCCCTATCAATCCTGGCGATGCAGTTATTCATTCGGCGCCGCAAACTCATGGTTCAGGCCTGTATGGACTTCCGCTGATTGCAAAGGCAGGCATTCAGGTTACCCCCTTAAGCGGTGGATTTGATCCCGCTGAAACGTTTGAGCTGATTGCAAGATATCCCAATTCCTGCTTCTTCTTTGCGCCGACAATGATCCACAGACTGATCACATCTGAGGCTTTAAAAACCGCTGATACAAGTAATCTGAAGTTGATCGTCTATGGTGGCGGCCCAATGTATGAGGCTGATATCCGTTCGGCACTAGACGCCTTGGGACCAAAATTCTGCCAGATTTATGGGCAGGGTGAAGCCCCAATGACAATCACCGCTCTCAGCCAATGGGAACTTTCTGAAAATACAGATCACCCCCGCCGATCAGAACGCCTCGCATCAGTTGGACTTGAGCGAACAGATGTGGAAGTCCGCATCGTCGATGACAACGGGCAGGAACTCGCCAATGGTGAAGTTGGCGAGATTATCGTTCGTGGTGACGTGGTTATGCTGGGTTACTGGAAAAATCCAGAAGCCACCAAAGAGACCATCCAAGATGGTTGGCTATACACTGGTGATATGGGTACCCGGGACGAAGACGGCTTTATTACTCTTAAAGACCGCTCCAAAGATGTGATCATTTCCGGCGGAACGAATATCTACCCTAGGGAGGTAGAAGAAGTTCTCCTTACCCATCCTGCAGTCGATGAAGTCTCCGTGGTCGGACGACATCATTCAGAATGGGGAGAGGAAGTGATTGCCTTCATTGTTGGGGAGCCTTCTATAACCCATGAAGATTTAGATGCGTATTGTGTAGAGCATATGGCTCGCTTCAAACGACCGAAGGAGTATATTTTTAAAAAAGAGCTCCCCAAAAATAACTATGGCAAAGTCCTGAAGACGGAACTTCGAAAAGAACTTTGAGGCACCTCATTCTGTTCGACTGACTTGATATGTCAGATGGGACTTAACGGTCGGCCACTCACTTTGCAAAATGCTATAAACACAGGTATCGCGCAACGTACCATCTGGCATAACCATATGATTTCTAAGGATCCCGTCCATTTTGGCGCCTAACCTCTCAATCGCGGTCCGGCTCTGTCGGTTAAAGAAATGGGTTCTGAACTCCACGGCGATACAAGCCCATTCTTCAAAAGCATGAGCCAGCATCAACTTTTTACAGCGACGGTTAATTCCTGTCCGATGTGCTCTCTTGGCATACCAAGTATTTCCAATTTCCACCCTCTTATTCACCCCATCGGCATTCATAAAAGTTGTCATACCAATAAGAGCCCCTGATACCCGATCTAAAATAGTGTAAGGCAGCATGGATCCGGTTTCCTGCAAGGATAAGCGTCGCCTGATTTCCGCGCCCATCGCGTCAGGTGTTGGCACCGTGGTATACCAAAGCTTCCAAAGCTCTCCGTCTTTTGCAGCTTCAATCAAACCGGCTTCATGTTCGGGCACCAAGGGTAGCAGTTGAACGCGCTCATCGTTTAATATTTCGGGTGATAACCAAGACATTTCATGACCTCATAGCATTTCAATTGGTACCTGTGATATTGTCCAAACCCCGAACAAAAAAGTGCCAATCTACAAAATTCTAAAGGGCCATAAAAAACCCGCCGGATGCCGGCGGGTTCTTGTCGTTTGAAGAATGCGTGTTTTACTGACCAGCCTCATGCGCCGCAAGAGCGGCCATATTAACAAGTTCAGAAACTGTGGCCCCAATCGGAACAATCTGAACAGGTTTATTCAAACCAACCATCAGAGGTCCAATCACTTCTGTCTCACCCAGAACCGGCATAAGCTTAGATGTAATATGGGCTGAATGCAGACCAGGCATCACCAACACGTTTGCTGGACCGGACAGACGGCAGAACGGATAAAGTGCCATGATATCCGGATTGAGCGCGACATCCGCAGACATTTCACCATCATATTCAAAATCAAGTTCTTCCTCATCCAACAAACGGACCGCTTGACGAACCTGCTCTGCTGTTTCATGAGCAGGGTTACCAAAGTTGGAATAAGACAGAAGTGCAACTCGTGGCTCATGACCAAGACGGCGGGCAACTTCAGCTGTCTGTTTCGTGATTTTCACCAACTCTTCTGCATCTGGCAACGTTGTTACTGCCGTATCCGCAAGGAAAACCGTCCTATCACGACCCACAGCAATGGAAACACCGATTGGCTGCTCCCCTGCTTTTGGATCAATTACCTTGATGATTTCTTTGTAAGTCACTGAAAAACGTCTGGTCACGCCAGTTACCATCGCATCGGCGTCTCCATTGGCGACCATGCTGGCGCCAAAGATGTTCCGATCCCGGTTAACAAGGCGGACGCAATCCCGGTATAGATAGCCTTTACGTTGCAAGCGGCCGTAAAGGAAATCGTAATACCGTTCCCGATCTTCCATTTCAGACGCATTATAAATTTCTAGGCCCTCATCAATTTCAATACCAAGGCCTTCCATGGTTTCCCGAACAACATGCTCGCGCCCGATCAAAACCGGAACGCCATAGCCTGCTTTCTTGAATTCCATAGCCGCACGAATAACCTTCTCTTCTTCGCCTTCGGCAAAGATAACCCGGCGTGGGTTCGCCCGAACCTCATCCATGATAAGCTGAAGCGAACCAGCTGTTGGATCCAAACGAGCCCGAAGCTGATCCCGATAAGCGGTCTCATCAACAATTGGCTTGCGCGCTACCCCGCTATCCATTGCTGCTTTGGCAACAGCCGTTGGAACATGGCTGATCAACCGCGGATCAAAAGGAACCGGAATGATGTAGTCAGGCCCATAGACAGGACGATTACCTTTGTAGGCAGCCGCCACCTCATCAGGAACATCCTCACGGGCCAGCTCAGCCAGTGCTTCAGCCGCCGCAATCTTCATTTCCTCATTGATAGTCGTCGCCCGAACGTCCAGCGCTCCGCGGAAAATATAAGGGAAACCGAGAACATTATTTACCTGGTTAGGATAATCAGATCGGCCCGTCGCCACAATCGCGTCACCACGGACTTCTGCAATATCTTCCGGACGAATTTCAGGATCCGGATTAGCCATCGCAAAAATAATCGGCTTTGCAGCCATGTCCTTGACCATCTGCTTTGTCACGGCGTCTTTGACGGAAAGTCCCAGGAAAATATCTGCGCCAACCATAGCCTCTTCCAGGGTACGTGCATCGGTTTCAACCGCATGAGCAGATTTCCACTGGTTCATCCCATCTTCGCGGCCTTTGTAGATCACACCTTTGGTGTCACAAAGAATCGCATTGTTATGAGGAAGGCCCATCGCCTTAATCAATTCAAGACAAGCAATCGCCGCCGCGCCCGCACCGTTCACAACAACTTTAACGTCCTTGATATCGCGCCCTGTAAGATCCAGCGCATTGATAACGCCCGCTGCACAGATGATTGCCGTTCCATGCTGGTCATCATGGAAAACCGGAATATCCATGGCCTCGCGAAGGCGTTGTTCAATGATGAAACATTCAGGTGCCTTGATGTCCTCAAGATTGATACCACCAAAGCTTGGACCCATCAGGCGAACAGAATTGACAAATTCGTCGACATCCTCTGTGTCCAGTTCCAGATCGAAACAATCAAGATCGGCAAACCGTTTAAATAAAACGGCTTTTCCTTCCATGACGGGTTTTGAGCCCAAGGCCCCCAGGTTCCCAAGACCCAGCACTGCCGTACCGTTGGAAATCACCGCAACGCGGTTTCCCTTGGTTGTGTAATCATAAACCGTATCGGGATCTTCTGCGATCGCAAGGCAGGGCGCGGCCACACCCGGTGAGTAAGCTAGAGACAAATCCTGCTGCGTTGCCACAGCCTTAGTTGCCACGATTTCAAGTTTTCCCGGTTTACCCTGTGCGTGGTATCTCAGCGCCTCATCATACTGGCTGGAATCCGGTTTATCGCTCATTTCACTGCTTCCTCAGTCTTTAAGTCTCGTCGCCAGCATTTCTTTGTTAAATTTATTGACAAAGCTGTTGGCAAAAACGGCGTCTATGATAGTTTTCCATCATGCCTACAGTAGCCAAAACAAAGTCGCAAGAGAATAAGTCAGTAACGCCTATGATGGCGCAATATCTGGCCATTAAATCCGACTATTCGGATAGTCTTCTCTTTTATCGTATGGGTGACTTCTACGAGCTCTTCTTCGAAGATGCTGTTGTTGCTGCCCAAGCCTTGGATATTGCTCTCACAAAAAGGGGAAAGCATGAAGGAGAGGATATTCCCATGTGCGGAGTGCCGGTTCACTCAGCCGATGGATATCTTCAGCGCCTCATCCGCAAAGGGCACCGGGTCGCTGTAGCCGAACAAGTCGAAAGTCCGGCAGAAGCGAAAAAACGAGGCTCAAAGTCTGTGGTTAAACGAGACGTTGTCCGCCTCGTCACACCAGGTACGCTAACCGAAGATAACCTTTTGGATGCGAGAGCTCATAACTTTCTGGTGAGTATTGCCCGCTCTGGCAGCTCCTTGGCGCTCGCTTGGCTCGATATGTCGACCGGAGAATTTTTTACAACTGGGTCTGCGATTGAAGATTTAGATACACATTTAGCCCGATTAAACCCTGGTGAGATTCTGGTGTCTGATCGGTGGTTGGATGACCCCGCTTATCAGGAGACCCTACAACAATGGGATAGCTGCCTGACCCCATTGCCAAGTGCCCGTTTTGACAGTCAAAACGGAGAAAAACGCCTCAAAGAAATTTTTGAAGTTTCAGCGCTAGACGCTTTTGGACAATTCAACCGAGCAGAGCTTGCCGCCGCCGGCTCTCTTGTCGATTATGTAGAACTGACCCAAAAGGGTAAGTTCCCGCTGATTAAACGCCCCGTCCAACAGGCCGCCTCAGATATCATGGCTATTGACGGTGCAACCCGCCGAAATCTTGAACTGATCCGCACCATGAATGGGGAACGTCAGGGCAGTCTCTTGGCGACTATCGATCGAACCATAACTGGTGCTGGCGCTCGAAAACTAGCCGCAGATATCTCCAGCCCTTTGATGGACGTCGCCGCCATTCACTATCGTCAAAATATGGTTAGCTATTTCGTTTCGAACTCGAAACGGCGTGAAAGTATTCGCGAAATCTTGAGAAAATGTCCAGATGTAGAACGTGCTCTTTCTCGGCTAACCCTTGGCCGCGGTGGACCGCGTGATCTGGCTGCTATTCGCGACGGACTTGCTCAAACGGCTGAACTTCGAGCTGTATTAACCGATGATGAGCTTAACGGCCCAGTAACAGGAATTTCTCAAGCGTCAAAACAACTCGGTTTTCATGCCGAGATTGTCGATGAGCTGACCAAGGCATTGGCTCCAGATCTACCTCTTTTAGCCCGCGATGGCGGGTTTATCGCCAAGGGATACCGGGTTGATCTTGATGAACTGAAAACCTTGCGCGACGAAAGCCGACGACATATTGCCAATCTACAGGCCAAATATTCAACAGAGACAAAAGTCCCTTCTCTGAAAATTAAGCATAATAATGTTCTTGGCTATTTTATTGAAGTGACACCCCGTTTTGCCGACAACATGCAGGGGGACTTTATTCACCGTCAGACTATGGCAAACGCCATTCGCTATACAACTGTAGAGCTCGGCGAACTCGAGGATAAAATCTCCCGGGCAGCAGATCGAGCAACGGCACTGGAACTGGAGCTCTTCGAAGCTTTGCTTAAGAAAGTCATTGGTTGGGGTAGCATGATCCTAGATGCTGCAGAAGCAATGGCAACTTTAGATGTTTCTGCCAGTCATGCTGAATTGGCCATTGACCAATCCTATGTTCGGCCCGAAGTAGATGATAGTTTCACCTTTGACATTCAAGGGGGCCGTCATCCAGTCGTCGAAGCAGCCCTTCTCAAAGAGAACGAAGGCAGTTTTGTCGCCAATGACTGCAATTTGAGCGAGTCAAGTCGCCTTTGGTTGCTAACCGGCCCCAATATGGCTGGTAAAAGTACCTTTCTCAGGCAAAACGCTATTATCACAATCCTTGCCCAAATCGGAGCATACGTCCCAGCCACCAAGGCTCACATCGGAGTTGTCGACCGGTTATTCAGCCGGGTTGGTGCAGCTGACGATTTGGCGCGTGGCCGATCCACATTTATGGTGGAGATGGTCGAAACCGCCTCCATCCTTAATCAAGCAACCGAGCGGGCACTCGTCATTCTTGATGAAATCGGTAGAGGAACAGCGACTTTCGACGGTCTTTCCATTGCTTGGGCGACGGTCGAACATTTGCACGATATGAATAAATGTCGCGGTCTGTTCGCCACCCACTATCATGAGCTAACAGCCCTTTCCGAAAAACTGACCGCACTTTCTAATCACAGCATGAAGGTTCGTGAATGGAAGGGTGATGTAATCTTTCTCCATGAGGTCGGTTCCGGGTCAGCGGATCGATCCTACGGCATTCAAGTCGCCAAGCTGGCTGGTCTTCCCGCTGCGGTCATCACTCGGGCGGAAACAGTAATGTCGCATCTGCAGGAAAAAGATCAGGGCACCAGTAAGACTAAACTTGTAGATGATTTGCCTTTGTTTGCAACGGTCGTTGAAAAAATTGAAGAAGAGAAAGCAGCTACTACACCATCAGAATTGGAGGAAAAACTACGATCTCTAAATCCTGATGAACTGACCCCTCGCGAAGCCCAAAACCTGTTATACGAACTTAAGGAACTTATGCAGGATCCCTAATCAGATAGACGGGTGACAGCATCAAAACATCTGTTTAAGCTAAAAGACAATAATCAAGAACGATAAGAGGAAAACATGTTTGATCTATCCGGAAAAAATATTCTCATTACAGGGTCCAGCAAGGGAATTGGCAAGGCAATTGCCCATCAAATGGCTCTGCAGGGGGCTAAAGTAACTATTTCCAGCCGCAAGGAAGATGTTTGCGCCGAAGTCGCCAAAGAAATCAACGATAGTCTACCGGAAGGTTGTGCTGGAGGTGCGGTAGTAATTCCGTGCAACATCAACTCAAAAGAAAGCCTTCAAAACCTAGTGGATCAAACCCATGAAAAGCTGGGTCAGATCGATGTGCTTGTCTGCAATGCGGCGCTGAACCCATTTTTTGGTTCCTCAATGGACATTCCAGATGATGCTTTTGATAAGATCATGTCAGCAAATATCAAATCCAATCACTGGCTCTGCAATATGGTCCTGCCAGAGATGAAGGCCAGAAAAGATGGTGCCATCATTATCGTCTCATCAATTGGTGGACTGCGCGGATCACCGGTTCTGGGGGCATATAGCATTTCAAAAGCTGCCGATATGCAACTGGTTCGGAACCTCGCTGTTGAACATGGTGCGGACAATATCCGGGTGAACGCCATTGCTCCTGGTTTGATTAAAACTGATTTTGCACGTGCGCTCTGGGAAAATCCGGAAATTCTCAAAAAAGCGACTTCCCGGGCACCACTGCAGCGAATTGGATTACCGGAGGAGATTGCAGGAACAGCCATCCTAATGGCTTCAGATGCTGGGACTTTCCTCACCGGCCAAACAATTACTATCGATGGCGGTCAGACAATCGCTTAAGATCCAGCCAAGTTGGTCAGCCTTCGGGCTGACCATCACTTAGATATTTTTTGGTGAAGCTATAAAATCAATAACAAGATTAGCCGCAACCAAATACATCATGAATGCCACTAACAAATCAAGCGCTCGCGCCCCCATTGGATGACGCATGAGCGGTGCTGCAAAGCGTGCGCCAAATGCGATTGCAAAAAACCAAACGAATGATGCTGTAATTGCTCCGGCCACAAAGTAAATTCGATCCGGGACCTCATGAGTTGCGGCAATGCCGCCGACCAGAATAACTGTATCCAAATAAACATGTGGGTTTAGTAGGCTAAATGCCGCGCTTGTCAAAATCGCTTTTAGAGTGCTGGAAACCTGCGGCCCCTCACCATTGGGCATCTGAGTTGAAGGCTTAAAAAACCGATAGAGCGAGAGTGAGCCATAGGTAATCAGGAACAATGCGCCACCAACAGTTGCCACGGTTATTGCAGTTGGATGACTTGAGATCAGCGCTCCAAGCCCTAGCGCGCCGAGTACAATCAAGGATCCATCAATGACGGAGCAGGTAAAAGCAACAACAAAAACTTGGTCCTTAGCCAACCCCTGCCTGATCACGAACATATTTTGCGCCCCGATTGCAATAATGAGGGCCGCGCCAATAAATACGCCGTTTAAAAATGTAAGAGCTGACATGTATTTCTCGAGCTTACGGGGGTTCGGGGTTGCCCAATTGCATGAGAGACTTTTAAGGTTGGTGTGTTATATAAGAATCCGACCAGCAAAACAATTGCCTGAAAACTCGGAAAACGGATGTAGAGTATAGTTCAGACATGGAAAAAATTCCAAATAGACGTGAAATTATAGATCGCAAAAAACTAGTTGCGGAGATTACCCAGCTGGCGGACGAGTATCCTGTCGACGGTATAGATTTCAGAAATGCTGTTTTGAAAACGCTAAAAACAACACTGAAATCAGGTCAGGACGTAATCAAAGAACGTTTCCTCAAGAGCAATAAGGGCCGCCCATCCATGTATGCGGCTGCCTTCCTGATCGACCAAATTATCCGTACAATTTACGACACTGCCACTTCCTATGTCTATCCACTCAACAACCCAACACCAGAAGAAAGATTAAGCCTGGTTGCTGTTGGTGGCTATGGTCGCGGCGAACTGGCGCCCCACTCTGATGTAGATCTTCTATTTTTATTCCCCTACAAACAAACCCCCTGGTCAGAACAGGTAATCGAATTCTGCCTCTATATGCTGTGGGATCTAGGTTTAAAGGTTGGCCATTCCACACGCAATCCAAACGAATGCATTCGTCTTTCCAAACAAGACATCACGATCCAAACAGCCTTGCTTGAGTCGCGATATGTCTGGGGTGACCAGGCTTTAGCAACTGAAGTTCGGACCCGCTTTCGAAAAGAAATTATTCCAGGAAACAGCCGAGCGTTTATTGATGCAAAATTGCAGGAACGAGATGACCGGCATGCCCGCTTTGGAAATTCCCGATATGTTGTGGAGCCAAATATTAAAGAAGGCAAAGGTGGACTTAGGGATTTGCAGACCCTTTTCTGGATCGCCAAATTTGTCTACAGCACCACAGAAGTATCCGAACTTCAAAAACTGGGTGTTTTTACAGAGTCCGAGCGCAAGAAATTTACCAAAGCATCCAATTTTCTCAGAACTGTCCGCTGTCATCTTCATTACCTCACCAATAGACCTGAAGAGCGTTTAACCTTTGACATCCAAAGCGAGATGGCGAAAAGGCTAGGCTATAAAGATCACGCTGGAACTCTCGGCGTTGAACGGTTTATGAAACATTATTTCTTGGTGGCAAAGGATGTTGGGGACCTTACTCGAATTTTTTGCGCGAACCTAGAGGCTGAACAACAAAAGAAAAGTCGCCTACCAATACCTCGTTTTGGTCTTCTACAGCGAAAACTGGATGGGTTTCTTGTAGATGGGGGCCGTCTAAACGTTCAGGATGACAACGATTTTAATGAAGATCCATTGAAAATCCTGGGGCTGTTTCATCTTGCCCAACAGAAAGACCTTGATGTTCACCCAAATGCCCTGCGCCTAATTCGACAAAACCTCAAATTGATCAATAAAGGGCTTCGCAATAACCCTGAAGCCAACCAAATGTTCTTGGAGATGCTGACATCTAAAAAAGATCCCGAGACGACATTACGACGCTTGAGTGAAGCTGGAGTATTGGGGCGGTTTATTCCCGATTTCGGACGTGTAGTCGCGCAAATGCAGCATGACATGTATCACGTCTACACCGTCGACGAACACACGATCCGGGCCGTGGGAATCCTCTCTCAGATTGAGGATGGATTGCTGGCAGATGAACATCCACTTAGTCATCGTATCATGCCCAAAATTCTGTCCCGACCAATTCTATATATGGCTGTTTTACTCCACGATATTGCGAAAGGTCGAGGCGGGGATCATTCAATTTTAGGCGCTGAGGTTGCTGAGAAACTGTGCCCTCGAATTGGATTGACCGAAGCTGAGACGGAAACGGTTTCATGGCTGGTGCGCTACCATCTCCTGTTCAGCAACACAGCATTTAAGCGAGACGTTGCCGACCCAAAAACCGTTGAGGATTTTGTCAAAATCGTCCAAAGCCCTGAAAGGCTAAAACTCTTGCTCATCTTAACGGTTGTAGACATTAGAGCCGTTGGCCCAAATGTTTGGAACGGTTGGAAAGGGCAGCTACTCCGTGAACTTTATTACGCAAGCGAAACAGCTTTAACCGGGGGACATGTTTCCGAAGGTCGGGCCGAACGGGCCAAACAGAAGCAGGAAGCATTGCGTGAAACCCTAAAAGGCTGGTCAAAAGCCAATATTGAGAAACATCTGGAGAAATTTTACGAGTCCTATTGGGTTGCCAACAGCCTGGAAACCCAAGAAGAACATGCCAAACTTATTCAGCAAGCTGAAAAATCGGGCGAAGACCTGACAATTCACGCAAAAAGCGATCCGTTCAGAGATATCACGGAAGTCACTGTCTACACACCAGACCATCCAGGCCTATTCGCCCGAATAGCCGCCGCGATGTCGATCGCTGGCGCGAATATTGTGGACGCGAAAATCCACACAACAACGGACGGTATGGCGCTTGATACCTTTTTTGTCCAGGATGATGAGGACAATGCATTTGAGCAAAAAAGCCAAATCACAAAACTAAAAAAGGTAATAGAGGAAACCCTTAAAGGGGAAATTAAGGCACGGCAGGAACTCAAAGCAAAATCAGCTTCCGCATTCCCTAGTCGGACTCGGGTGTTTAAAGCGGCCCCATCTGTGCTGGTCAACAATGTGGCTTCAAATATTCATACCGTTATTGAGGTGAGAGGGCGTGACCGGGTTGGTCTTCTTGCTGATCTGACGAGAGCTCTTTTTGAACTGTCCCTATCTGTCTCCTCTGCTCATATTTCTACTTTCGGTGAACGCGTTGTCGACGTCTTTTATGTGAAAGACATGTTTGGCCTTAAAATCACCAATAATGTGAAGATAAATGCGATTGAACAGAAACTTCTGGAAGCCTTAACAGGCCAACTGTCTGCACCAGAAACAATCAAAACGCCAAAGATTGAAAAAGCCTGAACCCAAGACAGGCACTAGGGGGAATATCAACTGATGAATATGAGGCGAGTAGAGTGAGCCTGTTCAAATCGGTGGCAACTGTCGGTGGCTTTACCATGGCCAGCCGCATCCTTGGATTCATCAGGGATATTTTGATTGCAACGGTTCTCGGGGCTGGCCCGGTATCAGACGCTTTTTTTGTAGCCTTCCGGATCCCCAATATGTTCCGACGCCTGGTTGCGGAAGGTGCCTTTTCAGCTGCATTCATTCCCCTGTTTTCAAAAGAACTGGAACTCAACTCCAAAGAAGATGCTCTGCAGTTTGCGGCTCATGCCCTGGGCTTTCTAACCGGGTTTCTGTTTCTCTTTTCAGCCCTGTTTATGATTTTCATGCCCTTTCTGATGCAATATCTGGCACCGGGGTTTGAAATTACGGGAGATCGCTTTGCGTTAGCTGTGGACTACACGCGGATCACCTTCCCTTACCTCACGGCGATGGCAGTTGTAGCCCTGCTGGGCGGGGTCTTGAACGCCTTTTATAAATTTGCCGCGATGTCAGCAGCTCCCATTTTGCTGAATATCATATTGATCAGTGCGCTTGTCTTCCTGCTTTTGAATACAAGCTATGAAGCGGGCTTGATTCTTTCTTTTGGTGTTGCCGCAGCCGGGATTGCTCAGGTTATCTTCCTGATCATTGCCTGCAAAAAAGAGCAGGTTCTTCCGCCCCTAATCTGGCCCCGTTTTACAAAAAAGATTAAACGCCTGTTCCAATTGATGTTGCCAGGATTGCTCGGTGCGGGGGTTTTACAGATCAACATCCTCGTTGGAACAATTATTGCGTCCTTGTTAGCGACAGGATCCATTTCCTATCTCTATTATGCAGACAGGGTTTATCAATTACCGCTGGGCGTCATTGGCATCGCAGTTGGCACCGCTCTTCTGCCCATGCTGTCTCGTCAGTTAAGAGCTGGAGATGACGTCCCAGCCAATGACACAATGAACCGAGCCGTCGAACTTTCACTTCTCTTTACATTACCAGCAGCCGGCGCTTTGATGACGATTGATTATCCAATTATCTCCGTTCTTTTTGAGCATGGGGAATTTGGAAGTTACGCAAGTCAGACAACGTCCGAAGCCTTATTCGCTTTTTCCACAGGTTTGCCAGCCTATGTTCTGACCAAGGTTTATGCTCCGGGATTCTTCGCGCGTGAAGACACCACAACCCCTGTTGTAATCGGTGTAATTGCAATGGCTATCAATATAGCGCTAAGCCTCCTTTTGATCGATAGTCTCGCCCACATGGGGATTGCATATGCCACTTCGATCGCTGCGTGGGTGAATGCGATAACGCTTCTTATTTTGTTACGTCTTCGAGGCCACTATCAGGTGGATAGTCGATTAATGAGGAGAACCTTGGGCTCATTCGGCGCAACCATCATAATGTGTGCAGTGCTTTGGTTTGGCATGAGTTCACTTGATTTTCTGCTGACGGCTGATGGTTTAATCCCTCGAATCGGGGGACTTTGCATCTTGGTAGCAGGTGGTGGCACTGTCTACGGTCTAGCGGGATTATTACTAGGGGCCACTCGGCTCTCGGATTTAAAAGCCATGCTCCGGCGCCGACGGACCTCCTAATCTGTTGACGAACGAGAAGCTCCCTGCAATAACCCTTTTTCCGATTAACTCCAGCCCGGCCGTATCCAAATGAGTGGAGCGAACTTCCGGGCCCGTGTCCAAAGCGTGAGGAGCGTTTTTTATGTCTCGTATTTTTTCCGGTGTTCAGCCAACAGGTAATCTCCATCTTGGCAACTATCTGGGCGCCATTCGTAATTTCGTGCGACTTCAGGACGATTATGAATGTATCTACTGCGCTGTAGATATGCATGCCATTACAATCTGGAAAGATCCCGCTGAACTACGGCGGAATATCCGCGAAGTTGCAGCTGCCTACCTGGCTTCTGGTGTCGACCCTACAAAATCCATCATATTTGCCCAAAGCAGCGTGCCTGCCCATGCGGAACTGGCTTGGATTTTCAATTGTATCGTTCGGATTGGCTGGTTGAACCGGATGACCCAGTTCAAAGAGAAAGCTGGTAAAAACCGGGAGAATGCATCCTTGGGTCTCTATGCGTATCCATCGCTAATGGCGGCAGATATCTTGGCCTATAAAGCAACTCATGTGCCTGTTGGTGAGGATCAAAAACAGCATCTGGAACTCACCCGCGACATCGCCCAAAAGTTCAACAATGACTATGAAGTTGAAATGTTCCCATTGGTTGAACCTTTGATCCTGGGGGAAGCAACTCGTGTGATGTCTTTGCGAGACGGTTCCAAGAAAATGTCCAAGTCCGATCCAAGTGACTATTCACGGATTGTGCTGACCGACGGTAGGGATGAACTGGCTAAAAAATTGCGCAAAGCCCGTACAGACGCAGACCCACTCCCAGAAAAAGTTGAGGATTTGGCAGATCGGCCAGAAGCTTCAAACCTCGTTGGGATTTATGCAGCGCTCGCGGATATCAGTAAAGCAGACGTACTGAAGGAATATGCGGGTTCCCAATTTTCTACATTCAAGCCCGCACTAACTGAACTGGCTCTCGAAAAATTTGGCCCAATTGGTGAGGAAATGAAGCGTCTGATGGCTGACCCTGGTCATGTAGATGCAATTTTGAAAGAAGGGGCGGAGCGCGCGAATGCGATTGCTGAGCCAATCATTAAAGAGGTAAAAGAAACCGTTGGTTTCCTGATCCCTTAATCACGTTTACGGTGAGGCGAGGCTTGTAAGTTTTACCCTCACCGCTTACATTTTGGTGATAGAGCCACAATTACAGGGAAACGAAATGAGCGAAATTGGAACCGGCGGAAATACTCCAATCAGCAATAGATTTTCCTTAAAGGGCCATCTCAGTAAACTTGGTATCGGTCTGCTTGTCTTTGTCTTCCTTTATTATGTCATTGGCATGATTTGGATTCACAAAGTTGATGATGACATCAAATTTGCACCCGCCAAAGAAGACCAGACAGCAGGCGGCAGTCTAGCAGTCGATGTTGCTGCCGCACTCATCAACCGGGAAATCAATGAGAACCAATGGACCTCTAATGACCCGTTCTTCATGCCTGCTTCAGCTTTGGATAACATGCCCAATTACCAACAGGGCATTATCTCTGCTCTTGCGCGGTTTAGTTTCGAACTAACCGATCAAATTGGTCGTACGAGAGGATCAAGTCAAACAGACCCTGATCTTCAAAACGCAGCAGGTCTTTTGCAATATGCTGGTGATGTTTGGAGTTGGGACCCAACTGTCTCCTTGCTCCCAACAGCTTCCTCAGAAAAACAATATGAAAAGGCTCGCAAATCGCTGATTGCTTACAACAAGCGTCTTGCTGACGGCCGCGCTGTTTTTGAAAAACGAGCCGATAATCTACTGGCAACCATTGATCGGTTTGCACTTGATATCGGATCCTCTACCGCAGTGATCGACACACATATCGCCGAACATTCGGGCGCATATATAGATTTTCAGGCTGATGATCTTTTCTATGGCTTTAAAGGGCAAGCCTACGCCTACTACATAATTTTAGAAGCCTTGGGAACTGACTATGAAAACCTGATCCGGGAAAGAGAGCTTGGAAATGCCTGGTCCCAAATGCTTGCTAGTTTCCGCTCAGTGATTGAGCTTGATCCATATGTTATTTCAAATGCCAAAACAGATGGCCAACTCTTCCCTAACCACTTGGCAGTACAAGGCTTTTATATCCTAAGAGCCCGTACCCAGCTTCGTGAAATCAGTAACATTCTCTTGAAATAATCCGATTTTTGATGGCAGGATACTGCTGGAGGAAACAACAGTGGAGACCTCATGAGTGACGGTGCCCCTTCACCAAGCAGACGCAATAAGTTTCTGGTTGTGGTGGACGATACCCCAGAATGCAAATCTGCTATCCGGTTTGCCTGTCGCCGCGCCTGGCATGTTGGTGGCGGTGTAATCCTGCTAAAAGTCATCGAACCTCCTGATTTTCAGCATTGGATGGGCGTTGAGCAAGTCATGCGCGAAGAAGCCCGTGAGGCCGCTGAAGAGTTGTTGCAAAATCTTTCCGAGGAAATCCGGCAAGACACAAACCTTGTCCCTGAATTTGTAATCCGGGATGGTTATGTGAAAGATGAGCTGTTAGCTCTCATCGAGGAAGATCGCGATATTCGTATCCTGGTCCTTGCTGCATCTCCAGACTCAGGCGGCCCTGGACCTCTCGTCAAAAGCCTTGTCGGCGAGATGTCAGGCACATTTGCCATTCCGATCACGGTTGTCCCCGGAAACATGAGCAACAGCCAATTGGATGCAGTAACTTAACGGCAGTGACGATTCGTAAAATTTTCTGAAAAACGCAGAGAATATATATTTTGCTGTCTTGATTAAACCCTTGATTATGAAAATAGAATTCCCAAATGCCGGTTCGGGCTTGCAATTAACCTTTTCATAATCCATAGTCCGCCCGCTTTGGATGAGTTTACGTAGAATTTTACGTGAATTACACTTTATTTAGTATTTAGTAGAGCTTGCGCACACAAAATATAGTGGTATATTTCGAAATCATGGAATTACTCTGTGCAGCAGTTGATAGGCATGAACCAGATCTTTACAGCGCTGAAATCAAGTAAGGTCGCCACCTTAGTGGCCCTGGCAATTTTAATTGGTTATGGGGTCACAGAACTTGGTGACCACCCGTCTTTGTATGCGAATGCAAAGCTACCGGTTGATCAAGCTTTTCCTTCAGACCAGGATTTGGTTAGGGAAGAGAAACGCGTAATTGCCAATATTCCTGTCCCTCTGTCCCGACCAGAGGGTTTGCCGGAGATTGAGCAGCCACATCAAATTACTGTTGTTTCGTTGGAAAGCAGTCTGGACAATCACTCCTTTGATCTCAGTAGTATCCGTGATGGCCTCGCTGTTCCTCGTCATTTTGTTGACAGTATACCAGCAGACATTCAAGACATTGAAAATGTGAAGCGCAAAAAGGCCGTTTTCCTTTCAATTACGCTTCCTTTGATCCTCAAGGTGAATGAAGATATTGCGGTAGAAAGAGAAAAGCTGCTGGGTATCATCGACAAGCTAAAGACGCAAGATCACCTAACCAAATCAGAAAAGTCCTGGCTCAAGAAGCTAGCACTCAAATACCGGACTTCTGATGGCAATTTTTATGAGCTGATGTTGAAAGTGGATACAATTCCGGTTTCATTGGCCTTGGCGCAAAGCATCGAAGAATCTGGTTGGGGTACCTCCCGGTTCGCTCGAAATGGGAACGCCCTGTTTGGGCAGCGCGTCTGGGCAGAGGGTCATGGGCTCGTACCTCATGAGCGGGATTCCGGTAAAAAGTATGAAGTGAAAAGCTTTGATCACTTGGAACAATCTATTCGCTCTTATGCTTTGAACCTAAACCGGCATAATGCGTATGGCGATTTCAGGCTCGTTCGAGCTCAACTTCGTACGGAGAACGTTCCGCTTAACGGATTCAAACTCGCCAGCACACTCGACTCTTATTCAGAGCGGGGACATGAGTATGTGGAAACCCTCCAAGCTCTGATCCAGACCAACCGCCTAACAGACTTTGATACTGTTCAATTAGAACGTGGTCGTCTGGCTCAGGCCTTAAGCCCTGTCAATAACTGATCCGCTGCCGAAGAGACGAGACTCGTCTCGGAAGCACAGAGTAAAAAGTCAAATCCTTCGTCAAAAAGTTGACGGGTTTGCTCAACTCCGCTTGATATAGTTCCGAGCCACTTCCCACTAGCCTTTATCCGGTCTCGTGCGGTTTCAAACTGTGCAATGACCTCTGGATCTTCAAATTGTCCAAGTTTCCCAATACTGCCAGATAAATCATAAGGTCCAATAAATAGCATATCGACACCATCTACGGCGGCAATCGCTTCGATATTCTCAACGGATTGTGCTGTTTCAACCTGACAAATCAAAAGCAGGTTTTCTTCAAACTCCGCTAAATACTCATCATTGAGGCGTCCATATCGGGTCGCATGTGTCGCGCTTAAGCCCGCGCCCCTGAAGCCACGAGGCGGAAAATAACTGGCCGCGACAGCAAGCTCAGCCTCTTCTGCTGTATTCACGCAAGGAAACATTATTCCTTCCATACCGGCATCAAGTACCTTTTTGACATGGACGGGGTCATTCCAAGGAACCCGGACAAGAGCACTACTATCTCCTGCATGTCGAATTGCCCTATGTTGATTTACTAATGCACCGGATCCAGCGGGGCCATGCTCTTGATCAATCATAATTCCATCAAAATCACATCCACCCAAAACTTCTGCCATCTCTACTGAGTCTGTAAACAACCAGGCACCTGTTGTTTTCTCCCCGGACTGCAATTTCTTTTTTAAACGACCAAGGTTTTTCATTTTTCTACTTTCTGGGAATGTAAAATAGGTTGCCGAACCAACGGAACCTGCCGTTCGGTCCAGGTAGTGTACAGTTAATTCGCCCTCTTCCTGGGCTATAGGCTTGAGACAAACGGATTTCTACCCGTTCATCGCCTATCATTTGAATTGGCACCGCGCCACCAGACTGGTTAGAGGAGTAACATCTTAACTGGCTAATATTTTCATATTTTTCAGCAAGTGAAAATCCAAAAGCGGGGGGGTTTTTCTGTAATATCTTGTCAGAGGGTGCAACATTCCGAACTCGAAGCGGCAAGGCATTCATCGCAAGACGAAGACGACCAATGTTTCCATAATTCTCACTCATGGCAAAACGAGGATAGGCATATTTGTCATGCCCTTTATAAACCACACCAGACTGCTGACCAAAAGCGGCGATAAAACCGAATTCTCTGACGATGTTTTGAATTTCTGTTCCATATTCGCCATAGGGATAGGCAAACAACTTAGGAACAAATCCCAGTTTTGTTTCAAACTCCTGGTTAGCGCGTTCAATTTCTGAGATTACTTGTTCTCTGGTTAACGCAGGTAAATGAGCATGGGAAGCTGTATGATGTCCAATCGTCACGCCCGCATCGGCCATTTCCTTGATTTGAGCCCAGTTCATGTAGCCGCCACCTTGACTATTCAAGTGATCAGTGGAAGCAAAAACTGTAAATGGAATTCCAGCCTCTCTTAGAATAGGCCATGCTTCTTCATAAACAGACAAATAGGCATCATCCACCGTTATCGCAACAGTTCTGTCTGGTAGAGGCGCGCCAGCCTGCAAGCGATCCACAATGTCTTCGAGGGGAATAATATTGTACTTTGGATCCTTGAATTCCTGGACGTGAGTCTGAAATTTTTCAAGCGAAATGCTTGTGGATGGGTACTTATCCTCACCAAAACGATGATACATAATCACGTTTGCCCAGTCATCGGCAAACGCCGGTATAGCAAGCATCTGCAACAATAAAGCCGTCAATACACCAGCCAAAAACCTAGTGCGTTTAATCATCTTTAAGCCCCTGTCACTTCCCTACTTTGTATTCTAAGACACCAATGGTGTCATCATGTGTGTGCCGGCACTGATGTCCGATAATGTCGGATAACGCCTCGGCCGGAACAGCTGATAGTGCCACCATTCATTGCGATAAAAATCCCAGCCCGCTGAAGTCATGATGCCTAATAGGATAGCCCTATTTTTTTGCGCTTCACCCCCAACATCTAGATTGCCATGATGGGAAAGCTCTGTCATCGCATCAAAATCTGTTCCCATGAAGAGCTCATTTCCATCACCATCGAGCAACGTAAGATCGACAGCAGCCCCACGCGCATGTGGAGAGCCGCTGGATGGCGGTGCCAGATATTGCGGGTTTGGCGTATGATCCCAAAGGGCCTGAACAGCTTCTGTTGGCCGAAACGCGTCAAACACGCGAAACCGGAACCCCATATCCGCAGCAATTTCAATCGCAACAGAAAGGAGCGACGCGGCTTCCTCATTCAGAAAACAACCGGATCGCTCGTAAATAGGTGCTCCCGTGAAGTTATTGAAACTGGCGTATCTAATATCCAATTCCACGTCAAAATTTGATTTAGTAATTTCTACAAGCTGCATATCTAAGTTTAGAAACGAAACACGTTAGCCCAAGGAATGAATAAGACCAGACACTCACTGAAAGATATGTTACTAGCAGCAAGCTTAACAGAGACTACTAGGACATTTTTGAGATAGCAATGAAGATACTATCCATGGATACCGCATTGGATGCCTGTTCGGTTGCCATTATGGAAGACGAGACAACGATCGCCTTCCATCATGAAGTCCGAAAAAGAGGACACGCAGAAATGCTGATCCCCATAATCAAGAATTTGATGACAGAAAATGGTCTCTCCTTTAGTGATCTGGATCTTATCGCAGTCACAATCGGGCCAGGTACATTTACAGGACTGAGAATTGGACTGGCTGCAGCTAGAGGGTTTTCGGTGGCTTCTGGAATACCCTGCATTGGGGTAACCACGCTTGAAACTCTAGCCACCCAAACAGCAAGCCAACTTACCGAACCATTGAACATTGTTCCGCTCATCGACGCTCGCCGACAAGAAGTTTACGTACAACGATTTTCTACGGTAAAAACACCTTCGGTAACGATTAAAGCCCTTTCAGAACCGTCTGCATGTCCACTACAGAATATTCACGCAGAACTTGGATCAGATCCAGCGATCTTAATAGGAAGTGGCGTGCCTTTGTTAAGGGAAAAGGAACTAATTGACCCTAGGGTTCACCAAATAATCGAGGTGGACCCAAATCCTGATGCCCGCGTTATTGCATCCATTGCAAGACTGAAAGCAGGTTCAAATTTGGATCCATCAACATCTCCAGATCCACTATACTTAAGAGCACCAGATGCAAAGCTGCCAGGCGGCAAGGATCCAAAATAAATTATGATTTATACCCATGAATTCCTGAACAATAACTCTGCTGCAAAACTACTTGCCACAATGCATGCTCAATGTTTTCGTTCTGCATGGGATCAAGACGCTTTTGAAGAAATTCTGGCTATGGAAGGCTGTATCGCACAGATAACGCTCATGGATGCCGAACCCGTTGGATTTGCTGTTTATCGAACTGTCGAGCAAGAAGCAGAACTTCTAACAATCGGCGTTCTGCCAGTTTCCCGCAGAAGAGGTGCGGCAAAAGCAATGCTGAAAACAGGGCTACAGCATATGCGTTTCAATAAAGTGCTGAAAGTTTTTCTGGAAGTCGCTGCCTCGAATACGTCCGCACTTTTACTTTATCGGAAGTTTGGGTTTCAGAAGATAGGAGTGCGAAAGGGCTACTATACATCCGGTGGTAAAAAAGAAGATGCGCTAATTCTGGCAATCAATTTATAGACGGTAATCAGACAATCAAGCTTGTTCCCAATTCAAATATCGAAAGCTATTAAGTACTGAATCACTTAATATTTATCCGGTGGAACAAAAAATTTTTGAATATCCCTTTATTATTTTAACAGTATTGCACATATACATACCATAATTTATAAAGCGACATCTATTTGGATGGAGGGCCACTGAAAGTGTCTGACAAAGTGGAAAAAATGGAGCTTCTTGCTCTGACTACAGATATCGTTACGTCACATCTGTCCCGTAACGCCGTTGAAGCAAGTGAAATTTCCGGTCTTATCCGGGAAATTTATTCGACCCTTGCAACGGTTGGAACCAACGAAACTGTGAGTGATCGTCCTCAACCTGCAATTTCTGTCCGGAAATCGGTTCAACCAGATTATATTGTCTGCTTGGAAGACGGGAAAAAGCTCAAGATGCTTAAACGTCATCTGAAAACGGCTTACAATATGACCCCTGAAGAGTACCGCCAACGCTGGGGACTTCCCTCTGATTACCCAATGGTTGCGCCAAATTATGCCAATCAGAGAAGGAACCTCGCCAAGAAAATTGGCTTAGGAACTCGTCGCAAGAAATCAACTTCAAGCTAGGTTTCTTTACTGGAATAAGCTAATGTTCCAGTATAAACTTTCAGGTATTTCGTATTAAAACTGCAGGATTGAAGCTTAAATGCCATCACGAGTTGAGCAACTTTGCATTGACAAAGGCCTTCGTATGACAGAGCAGCGTAGGGTAATTGCGCGGGTTCTTTCTGAGTCAGATGACCATCCAGATGCTGAACTTGTCTATAAGAGGGCTGTTGAAGTTGATGACACGATCAGCATCTCCACTGTTTATAGAACTGTAAGAATGTTCGAAGAAAACGGGATCCTTGAACGGCACGATTTCGGAGATGGACGCGCTCGCTATGAAGAAGTTTCAGATCAGCATCATGATCACTTGATCAATATTGAAACTGGTCAGGTTATTGAATTTACAAGCGACAAAATTGAAGCTCTTCAACAAGCAGTCGCGGAAGAATTGGGCTTTGAGTTAATTGATCACCGCCTTGAACTTTACGGCAAACCGAAAAAAGGTCAGGCACAAAATAAATTGGCTCCCGACGAATCTGTGGTTAAGATCAAGCACACGAGTCTGCAGAAGAAATAGTCTGCAGGCTAACCCCAGTACGTGTAGGACGATTCCACAATATTCATGAACCAGATTCGCGCAGCTATTGTCATTCTCCTGATTTTTCTCTGGACGTTTGTTCTTATTCCCCCGCATCTGATCCTTAGAAAAATTGCTCCCTCACAGAAATACCGATTGCCCCTGCTTTTCCATAAGGGTTTATGTAAATTACTCCGGATTAAAGTTGTCGTTCACGGAAAACCTTCAGAAGTACATCCCACATTATTTATTCTGAACCACATTTCCTGGCTTGATATTCCCGTTGTCGGTAGTTTTTTGAAAGGTAGTTTTGTTGCGAAAGAAGAAGTCGCAAGCTATCCACTGGTAGGATATGCCGCGACCCTTCAAGAAACCATTTTTATTGCCAGAACCAGACCATCTGTTCGAAATCACAAAGATGGCATGCAAGAACATCTGGAAAATGGAGACAGCATTTTTCTGTTCCCAGAAGGTACCTCTTCAAACGGACTTGTACTGCAAGATTTCAAGAGTGCCTATTTCGCATTAGCCGAAAAGCACATAGCTGACAAACCGCTCTTGGTGCAGCCCGTTACACTTGCCTACAGTCGCATGGACAAAATGTACATGTCCCGAAATATCATGAAAAAAATTGCGTGGGTCGGGGATGAAGAGTTGATTAGCCATGTCTGGGAGTTTTTGAAATCCGGTAAGGTGACGGCGGAACTTCGCTTTCATGATCCCGTCACAATCGATTCCTATGATTCTCGTAAACACATGGCTGCAGATTGCCAATTGAAGATCGCAGAAGGCTTATCCAGGGCCATGACCCATCGACCAGAGCCAAAATGAGGATGATTTTTGACTTTTTTCATCTATTTCTTCATTCTTATGTGGTTACCTGATAAAAGACGCGGTTTGAATGAAAAGAACCCCTTCTGCTCAAGCGCGACACCACAAATTTGTGGTCAGTGAGGACCAGTGACCAAGAAGCTTTATATTTCTACATACGGCTGCCAAATGAATGTGTACGATTCAGCCCGTATGGCCGATATTCTCTCACCCCTAGGCTACAGTTTAACACAGGATCCAACCGACGCGGATATGTCGATCCTGAACACCTGCCATATTCGGGAAAAGGCATCAGAAAAAACATTTTCTGAACTTGGTCGCTTACGAAATATGCGGCGGGACAAGCAGTCAGAGGGTCGCGGTGATATGCTGATCGCTGTTGCTGGCTGTGTTGCGCAGGCTGAAGGCGATGAAATTATCAAGCGCGCACCTTATGTAAACATGGTTTTCGGACCACAATCTTATCATAAGCTGCCTGAGATGCTGGCGGAAACCGCCCGTGGCGCCGGTCAGGTTTTAGATACGGATTTTCCTGTCGAGCCAAAGTTTGACTCCCTACCAGACGAAGCCATTGATAAGAATTTGGGTGCCTTTCTGACTGTCCAAGAGGGCTGTGATAAATTCTGTGCCTTTTGTGTCGTTCCTTATACACGAGGCGCTGAGTTCAGTCGGGCAACAGATGACATCTTGAAAGAAGCCCGGCGTATGATCGCGAATGGTACAAAAGAAATTACGCTTTTGGGCCAAAATGTTAACGCTTATCATGGGCTTGATAAGAACGGGAAGTCTCGGTCTCTGGCTGATCTTATTCAAATGCTAGCTGAATTAGATGGATTAGAGCGTCTTCGTTATACTACGTCTCATCCTTTGGAAATGACTGAGGATCTTTGCAAGGCCCACCGGGATGTGGATATTCTGATGCCTTACCTGCACCTTCCGGTTCAAGCGGGTTCCGATCGAATTTTGGAAGCCATGAACAGACGCCATACAGCAGATGAATACCGCAGAATTATCGACAAACTTCGTCACTATAAGCCGGATCTGGCCTTGTCTGGAGACTTCATTGTTGGCTTTCCCGGAGAAACCGAAGCCGAATTTGAAGACACTTTGCGACTTGTCGAGGATGTTACATACGCTCAGGCCTATAGTTTTAAATATAGCCCACGGCCTGGAACACCCGCAGCAGGCCTGGACCACGAAATGATTGCCGAAGATGTAAAATCTGAGCGGCTGGCCCGTCTTCAGAAACTCTTGAACGAACAGCAGTTAGCGTTCAATAAGTCATTTGAAGGGAAAACAGTACCTGTTCTTCTTGAAAGAGAAGGCCGCAGGGATGGCCAACTCGTGGGCCGAAGCCCTTACATGCAATCTGTTTATGTACAATCCCCACCTCACCGTATTGGCAGGGTCGCAGAAGTGATCATCGATGAGGGTAATGCCAATTCACTACGGGGACAGCTAAGCCCCGGGAATGCTCAAGATGCTGCCTGAGAAGTAGGAGAGACAGTGGCCAATCCAACAGCTGATCACACACCCGCCAAGCCCCCCAAAGAAAAAGTCACTTTGGTTGAGTTCGATAACAACCATTTATTGGCCCAACTCGTCGGGGAACATGATCGATATCTGGCACGCATTGAGCAAGGGTTGAAAGTTTCCGTCACGCCACGCGGTAACAAGATGGCCATTGCTGGCTCATCTGAAGCCCGACTAATGACAAAGGATGTCCTCGAAGATTTGTATAAACGCCTTGAAGATGGCCTGGAAGTCACTGAAGGTGAGGTTGACGCTGCAATTCGAATGGTCGCGGATGCTCCCTTAAAAGATGGTCGGCGAGGATCTGTTTCCGAAAAAGGAAACATGATCATTACCAAGCGTCGGCACATTACGCCGCGTTCCACTAACCAGGGCTATTACGTCTCGTCACTGAAAAAACATGAGCTGGTGTTTGGTTTGGGACCTGCCGGCACAGGTAAAACATATCTCGCAGTTGCCAATGCAGTTTCCATGTTAATCAATAATCAGGTCGACCGGATTATTCTGGCGCGCCCAGCTGTAGAAGCTGGTGAGAAACTTGGCTTCCTTCCCGGGGATATGCGAGACAAAATCGATCCGTATTTGCGTCCTTTATATGACGCACTTTATGACATGCTCCCAGCAGAAGAAGTCGTAAGTCGTCTTGAAAATGGTGAAATCGAAGTTGCTGCACTTGCCTTTATGCGAGGACGAACACTTTCCAATGCAGCCATCATTCTCGACGAAGCCCAAAACACGACCCCTGTTCAGATGAAAATGCTCCTCACACGCATGGGTGAGAACTCTTCTATGGCTGTTACAGGCGACCTGTCACAAATTGACCTTCCCCTTGGCGTCCCATCCGGCCTGAAAGAAGCTGTGAAAATACTCAAGGGAGTTAAAGGTGTCGACATAATTGACTTTGGTGAAGCTGATGTCGTGCGGCATCCACTCGTAACTCGAATTGTTCGGGCTTACGGTGAGCATGAGCGTGAGAAAAAGCTTAACCTCGAGGTTAAAAGGAAAGAGAAGGAGAAGACAGACAAAGCTTAAAGACATACTGTCAACTTGAGCCCAGTCCTGTCCTTGAACGAACGTGAACGAACCCGACTCGCGACACTCACAACATCCTGAAAATCTGACTGGATCTTTCGAGATAACGATTGATCAAGACTGCTGGCAAGACTGGACGGTCGACCTTGCCGATTTATGCCAGCAGCTTTTAAACCATGTCTTGAATTCACTGGAGTTCGATATAGATATCCGGCAAGAACTTAAAGACACCTCCATTGAAGTCAGCTTCCTTTTTACATCCAATGACAGAATTCAAGAATTGAACCGGGATTTCAGAGAGAAAGACAAACCAACCAACGTTCTCTCTTTTCCAGATACGCCACTTTCTGCACAAACCCTGCAAGAAGCCAATAAATTTGGAGAAAATTTATGTTTGGGTGATATAGCCTTGGCTGAAGGTGTAATTATTGAGGAAGCAAAAGAACAGGATAAAGCCGCACAGGATCATTTGCAGCACTTGATTATACACGGTTTGCTCCACCTGTTGGGTTTTGATCACATAGAAGATGATGAAGCCGAAATTATGGAGCAGTTGGAAATAGAAATCCTTGCAGATCTTGGTATTAGGAACCCATATCTTTAAAATATAGAAAGTGAATCAAACAACTTTGACAATGAACGACAACATATCCAAACCACATCAGGTTCAATCAACAGAGACCGAGGATGTTGCACAAGCAGAGCAAGAGGGGTTACTTTCAAAATTAATAAGAGCTCTTGGGTTTGGAGATCAGACTGACAGTTCCGTGCGCTCAACACTTGAAGAACTGATTGAGGAGCATGATGACCCTGAGCAGGAAATTAATCCTGCGGAACGGGCCATGCTAACAAATATCCTTGGCATTGGTGATATGAGCATTAGCGATGTGATGATTCCAAGGGCGGACATTGAAGCTATCGATGCCAGTCTGTCACTCGAACAAGTCGTTACCCGCTTTTCCGAAACCAGCCACTCAAGACTACCGGTCTATGAAGAGAGTCTGGATAATGTTGTCGGCATGTTTCACATCAAAGATCTGATAAATTTTTGGGGAAACTCGACGAACGCCAAATGGCAGAATTTTAAGCGTGAAGTTCTGTTTGTGCCGCCTTCTATGTCAGTTCAGGACCTATTGCTAAAAATGCGTGCGACGCATATCCACATGGCAACCGTTGTGGACGAGTATGGTGGGATTGATGGACTTGTCACAATTGAAGATCTGGTTGAAGAGATTGTGGGGGATATCGAGGATGAGCATGATGAGCAGGAAGGACCGCTGATCTTCGTCGCAGGAAATGGAACAATTGAAGCGGACGCCCGTGCGCAAATTGTAGACTTGGAAACATTACTGGAAATCGATCTTCTTCCCGAAGATGAAGATGAGGAAGTTGATACGGTTGGTGGTCTTGTTTTTCAGATAGCTGGCCATATCCCTGTAAGAGGTGAAATTATTCCGCACGAAAGTGGTTTGGATTTCGAAATTACCGATGCAGATCCTCGTAAAGTCAAACGGGTCAGAATTCGTCGCCGACCGGAATTGCTTTCTGAAGCTGAATGAAAAATTTTTTCTTCAGCTTATCTGACGTCCCTTTCTGGAAAAAAGCATTCGCCGCTTTTTTTCTAGGAGCTTTGCTTGCAGCCACTTTGGCTCCAGTACACGCAATTTTCTTTTTACCTGTCTGTTTTTCTGGCCTGCTCCTTCTCGTAAGTAATATCACCACCAGATGGCAGGCCTTTTTCACAGGGTGGTGGTTTGGCTGGGGATTTCATATTGCAGGGCTTTATTGGATTGGAGTCGCTTTTACAATCGATGCAGATACCTATGCAGCTCTATTACCAATCCCAATCCTTGTCCTGCCTGCCTGCCTTGCCATTTTCACAGGTCTTACGACACTAATCATTCACCTTCTTGGTGGGCGTGGAATTCTTAGAATTCTTGCTTTCGCTGGAATATGGACGGGGCTGGAATATATCCGGGGTATTTTGTTTACAGGATTTCCCTGGAACCTGATCGGTTATGCCTGGGGTGACATGTTGGCAATGCTGCAATGGACAGCTTTTGTCGGAATTTATGGCTTAACCTTCCTGACTGTTTTGATTAGCAGTATCCCGGTTATTCTGGGTGATACAACCTATTCAAAAAATAATCGTCATTTTTGGATACTCGCCGACTGTTGTCTGATCATTTTACTGGTTGGGGTCGGATTCTGGCGCTTGAATGCACCAGATCTGGAAAAATTCGACGATATGAAAGTCAAAGTTTTACAGCCTGGAAATGAACAGAAAGACAAATGGAAATCTGGAACCCGCTTCCAACACGTGAAACGTCTGGAAGACTTAAGCCGTCAAAATCCATCAGACGCAAATTTGCTTATTTGGCCTGAAACAGCTGTTCCTTTTTTCCTAACAACCGATGAGCGCATCAGAAATTATCTGACACGCAACGTTCCGAAGAATGGATATCTGATTACGGGAGCCCCACGGCGACATCCAATTGAACGCAAATATTGGAACAGTGTTCAAGCGCTGAATGCACAAGGCAAGATTGAGGGTATTTATGATAAAAGGCATCTCTTGCCTTACGGCGAATATCTACCGTTGAGATCATTTCTGAAATCTTCCGGTCTTGCTTCCCTGATTCCCGTCTTGGATCAGATGTCTGACTTTTCTTTCCCCGATGCAGATGCCTCAGACGTGATGGCGATACCTGGAGTGGCCCCCTTTCGAGTTTTAATCTGCTACGAAGTGACCTTCCCATGGGAAGTGAAAGTGGACACCAAATTTGACTGGATTTTAAACGTTACAAATGACGCCTGGTTTGGTCATACTTCCGGACCCTACCAGCATTTTGTCATAAGCCGCACGAGGGCTATTGAGCAAGGCGTTTCAATCGTCCGCTCGGCTAATAAGGGCATTACTGCGGTCATAGATGGATATGGGCGCATACTAAAAAAACGATCACCTCTTGAAGCAGGGGCGATAGAATCTTCAGTACCTGCTCCTTTAAGCAACCGAACACTCTATTTCAAGGCTGGCGAAATCATTCCTCTTTCAATATGCCTGTTCTCGCTTCTGCCTTTCTTAATAGTAAGATTATTAAGACGTGAATAACAAAAATTGTAAAAAATTGAGGAAATTCTATACACGTGTACAGTTGTTAAGAGTTCTTTAAATCAACTAGAATATGTTCCTTCGTCAAAAGAGGGGTATAAACATGTCACACCATCCAGTGGACGTTCATGTTGGAAACAAGTTACGAGAGCGAAGAAATTTTCTGAGGATTAGTCAGGAAAAACTTGGAAAAGACCTTGGGCTCACTTTCCAGCAGATTCAGAAATATGAAAAGGGTGCCAACCGTGTTGGCGCCAGTCGGCTGTTTGAAATCAGTCAACTTCTCAAAGTTCCAACGGCATACTTTTTTGAAGACATTCCATCCGATCTTCTCCTGTCAAATGGCAAGGTTGCGGAAGGCACTCAGTCCTTTGATGCGCATCCCATTGATAAAAAAGAGAGCCAGCAGCTGACCCGTGCCTATTTCAGTATCAAGGACGAAGAAACCCGGAAAAGGGTACTTGAATTGATCCGTGCAATTGGCGATGTTGATATGGAAAACTTAGGATAATTCTGTAAACCGCTTGACCCAACTCTCAGTCTAGTTACATTGCAGTCTCCGAAATCAATTTGCGGAACCGCCGGGTTCGCAGCAATCACTGATAAGAAAGACGACACGACTGTGAAAAATTCCAACTACCTCTTTACAAGCGAATCAGTATCCGAAGGCCATCCGGATAAGGTCTGCGACCGTATTTCCGATGCCATTGTTGATCTTTATCTCTCTCAGGACCCCTACGCGCGCGTTGCATGTGAAACCCTCACAACGACAAACCGCATCGTTCTGGCTGGAGAGGTTCGCGGCCCAGCATCTATTACAAAAGACCTGATTGAACAAACTGCCCGGGATGCCGTCAAAGCTATAGGTTATGAACAAGAGGGCTTCCACTGGAAAAACTCAGCCGTTGATATTTTCCTTCATGAACAATCTGCAGATATCGCTCAAGGCGTAGATGCTGCAGGCAATAAAGATGAAGGAGCTGGAGACCAAGGCATCATGTTTGGCTACGCAGTGAACGAGACAGATGTCTTGATGCCGGCGCCTATTTATTACTCCCACAATATTCTTAAATCACTCGCTGAAGCCCGTCACAACGGGACTGAAACAATTTTGGGACCAGACTCAAAAAGTCAGGTCACACTGGCTTACGAAAATGGGAAACCCGTCAGAGCGACTTCAGTTGTTGTTTCGACACAGCATGTTGAAGGTGTGGAAACAGAGGAAGTTCGTGAAGTCGTCCGTAAATATGTTCTTGACGCTTTACCAGACGGTTGGATGTGTCCTGAAGATGAGTTTTATGTCAATCCAACGGGCAAATTTGTCATTGGGGGACCAGATGGTGATGCTGGCCTGACTGGCCGAAAAATTATTGTTGATACTTACGGCGGCGCGGCACCTCACGGTGGCGGTGCCTTTTCCGGTAAGGACCCAACCAAGGTTGACCGTTCAGCTGCCTATGCATCTCGCTATCTGGCCAAGAACGTTGTCGCTGCTGGCCTAGCAGACAAATGCTGCATTCAGGTTTCTTATGCGATCGGTGTCTCGAAGCCACTGTCTCTGTATGTTGATTTCTACGGAACCGGAAACGTTTCGGAAGATCAGGTTGGCAATTTGTTGATGGAGCTGATGGATCTAAGCCCACGTGGCATTCGTGAGCATTTGAAACTCAACAATCCAATTTATCAGCGGACCGCCGCTTATGGCCACTTTGGTCGTGAACCAGACTCTGACGGCGGCTTCACCTGGGAAAAACTTGATCTGGTGGATCAACTGAAGTCTGCTTTTTGAGATAAACCCATGACACCTTCATCTGAGCACCGTAAGCGGATCCTATATGGTCGCAGACGCGGCAAAGCTCTGCGTAAAGGACAACAGGAGGCAGTAGATGCGCTACTGCCTCAAATGACTGTTCCGATTGAAGAGCAGCGCCTGATTGATCTTCCAACCCTGTTCGAAGCCCCCAAAAAGGAATACTGGCTAGAAATTGGTTTTGGCGCTGGTGAACATCTCGCTTGGCAAGCAGAGCACCATTCTGAAGCTGGCATTATCGGGTGTGAGCCCTTTCTAAACGGTGTTGCCAGCCTTCTTGGCAAGGTTCAGGAAAAACAACTCACTAATGTTCGAGTTCACAACGAAGCCGCTGAATTATTGATGGAAAAATTACCAGAAAGGAGCCTGGATAAACTTTTTCTATTATTTGCGGACCCATGGCCAAAATCTTCGCATCACAAGCGGCGATTCGTCTCAAATGATAACTTACAAGCTATTGCCCGCATCCTCAAAGACGATGCCATTGTCCGTGTTGGAACGGATCATACCGATTACGGCGCTTGGATTTTACACCACTTCTTACAGTCAGATAAGTTCGAATGGATGGCTGAACACCCAGAAGACTGGACAATTCGTGGTGAAGACTGGCCCCAAACAAGATATGAAGCAAAAGCCCTTCGTGAAGGTAGAAGATCCGTTTACTATCGCTTCCGTAGGGTCAAACGATCCAATTAACTTAAGATATTCAGAAAAAACTTGGCTTTGGCTTCGCTTTGGCTATTATAGCGCTAATTTAATACTGTTCGCTTGCCGCAAGGTTAAGCATCTTGGAACGGTGGGCCTCTGGTCCGCTGTTTTTGTTTATGGGCCTTTTTTACTTTAGTTCGGTCATTTAACACCGATCTTAGGAAAGAGTAATTCGTTGGATCCGACGTCAAAAATCGCTGAGTTGATTGAACCGACCATTGCTGATCTGGGATACGAGCTTATTCGGGTATCCTACACAGGTGGTGAGAGCCCTGTTCTGCAGATCATGGCGGAACAGAGCGACGGGACCATGACCATAGAAGGCTGCGAGGAAATCAGCCATGCGGTCTCTGCACTTCTGGATGTGGAGGACCCGATTTCAGATGCCTACAATCTGGAAGTTTCCTCGCCAGGAATTGACAGGCCCCTGACTAGACTCAAAGATTTTGAGAACTGGTCTGGTTTTGAGGCCAAAGTAGAACTTCAGGAAGCGGTAGATGGTCAGCGCAGGTACCGCGGCAAACTCTTGGGCGTAAAGGATGGAAACATTCTGATCGCCGATACTGCTGGAAATAAATGGGAACTGCCTTTCGCGGATTTAAGAAAGGCAAAGCTGGTATTAACGGATGAATTGATTGCTGCCACTCAAAGCAGTAATAAGTCCTGATGAAAGCTATGAAACGGAAGTGAAGTCATGGAATCGGCTGCAAGTTTAAATCGTCTCGAACTGCTTCAAGTCGCTGATGCAGTAGCAAGAGAAAAGCTTATTGACCGGGATATCGTTCTGGAAGCCATGGAAGAGGCTATCCAGAAAGCTGCCCGCGCCAAATATGGGCATGAAAATGATATCCGTGCCAATATCAACCGCAGCACCGGTGAAATTCGTTTAGCCCGCGTGCGCGAAGTTGTCGAAGAAGTCGAAAACGAAGCCACTCAAGTGACTGTTGAACAAGCTGAGGCTGAAGTACCAGGTAGCAAAGTTGGGGATTTGCTGACTGATCCTCTGCCGCCAATTGATTTTGGTCGTATCGCAGCTCAAACGGCGAAGCAAGTTATTGTTCAAAAAGTCCGCGAAGCAGAACGCGAACGCCAATATGAAGAATATAAAGATCGGGTTGGTGATATCATCAACGGGATCGTGAAGCGTGTCGAATACGGCAACGTTACGGTTGATCTTGGCAAAGCAGATGCCATTGTTCGCCGTGATGAAATGCTTCCACGTGAAAGTTTCCGCCAAGGTGATCGAATTCGGGCTTATATCTATGACGTGAGACGCGAGCAAAGAGGTCCGCAGATCTTTTTGTCTCGAACACATCCTCAGTTCATGGCCAAACTATTTACACAGGAAGTACCTGAAATTTACGATGGCGTGATTGAGATCAAGGCTGTTGCCCGCGACCCAGGAAGCCGTGCAAAGTTTGCTGTTACATCGAATGACCCAAGTATTGACCCGGTTGGTGCCTGTGTTGGTATGCGTGGTGCCCGTGTTCAAGCAGTGGTTAATGAGCTGCAGGGCGAAAAAATTGACATCATACCTTGGTCACCTGACCAAGCTAGCTTTATTGTGAACGCCTTGGCTCCTGCAGAGGTCGCCAAAGTTGTTCTGGACGAAGAAGCTAACAGAATTGAAGTAGTCGTTCCCGATGATCAGCTGTCCTTAGCCATTGGTCGCCGTGGACAAAATGTTCGCCTTGCAACTCAGTTGTCAGGTTGGGATATTGATATTCTCACCGAGGAAGAAGAGTCCAACCGTCGTCAGTCTGAATTTACAGAACGCACCAAAAACTTTATGGAAGCGTTGGATGTGGACGAAACAATCGCCCAGCTCCTCACGACAGAAGGCTTCACGTCAATTGACGAACTGACCTATACAGATGTTTCTGAAATCGCAGAAATCGAAGGGTTCGACGAAGAGGTCGCGGAAGAGCTTATTCGCCGGGCTCAGGAATATATCGAGGCTTACAATGCTGAGCTTCAACAAAAGCTTGAAGAACTGAAAGTTAGCGATGACCTGCTGAATTTCGAAGGACTGACGACAGCAATGGTTGTTGCTCTTGGTGAAGCAGGAATCAAACAATTGGATGATTTCGCAGATCTATCAGGTGACGAATTGGTCAACGGAGAAGATGGCATTCTGAAAGACTTTAGTCTGTCATTGGATCAGGCAAATGAACTGGTGATGGCAGCTCGTGCCCACTGGTTTGAAGAGGAAGCTGAAGCAGGTGACGAGGAAGAAAAGTAAACCTGCTCCTGCAATTGGAACCAAAACTGAACCTGAACGGAAATGCGCAGCAACTGGTCAGGTTCATCCAAAGAAAAACCTTTTACGGTTTGCGGTTTCGCCAGATGGAGTACTGGTTCCAGATTTGTCAGAGACACTTCCAGGTCGCGGGATCTGGGTCAGTTGTCAAAAACAGGCGATCGAAGAAGCATTGAAAAGAAAAGCTTTTTCACGATCTGCCAAGAGACAGGTAACCATCCCTGAAGCCCTTGCTGAGCAAATTGAAAAGGCTTTAGAGGATCGCTGTTTGAACTTGCTTGGCCTTGGAAAAAAAGCTGGTTTATTGAAAACTGGCTTTACGAAGGTAGAAGCATCTTTAAAAGCAGGTAAAGCTGCTGTATTAATTGCGGCAAATGATGGCGCAAGTGACGGTAAAGAGAAACTGCAAAGGCTGGCAAAAGGCCTTCCGCTGATTGAAATTTTCAGCAATGCAGAGTTAAGTCGGACGCTCGGACAGGAAAATGCAGTCCATGTGTCCATGGCCCCTAGTGGGTTGACTGAAAAATTTTTGATCGAGGTTTCACGGCTCAATGGCTATAGAAACCCAGATCTTGTAGGTAGAGAACCGGGTCGGAGTAGGAATGACTGATACAAACGACAAGGGTGGGCGCAAGTCGCTTAGCCTGAACAAACCGCTGGAAATGAAAAAAAATGCCGGTGACAGCGGTCAGGTTCGCCAGAATATTAGCCACGGTCGATCTAAGACCGTGCAAGTAGAAGTGCGCAAAAAACGTGGCGCAGCTCCAGCTGCAGGCGCGCCAAAAACGGTTGTTAATCCAAAAGCACCTGGCGCCGCTAAAAAAACCCTAAGTGTTAAAAAGACCCCAGCAGCAGGGGCAGCGAAAGCTGATAGTCGTCTGACAGAAGGCGAACAATCAGCAAGAGCGCAAGCATTGGCACTCGCCCAAAAGCAGCGGGAAGAACAAGCCAAGCTGGATGCGCAGAGAGCGGCTGAAGAAAAAAAACGGGCTGAAGAAGAAAAAGCACTTCAGAAGCAAGCTGAAAAAGAAAATAAAGAAAAAGAGCGTCAGACCAAACGACGCTCTCCAGAAGAGCGTCGCCGTGCTGAAGAAGAAGAAGCGCGCCGCTTGATGGAAGAAGCTGAAGCTGCAAAAGAAGCTGAAGCGGCCAAGCACCGTGAAAAAACCAAAGCCAAGGCGGCTGAAGCGGAGTCCAAACCAGCAGCACCGAAACGGACTGAACGTCCGCCACGGGCAAACCAGGTACAAGACTCTGGTGAAGTGGAAGATACAGGACGCGATCGGACCGGGAACAAGAAGAAAGTTGCCAAAACTGGTCGCAGTGGCGGGGAAGAAAAGACTCCATCACCACGCCGGTCCATGGAACCACGCCGCCGTTCTGGACGATTGACTATTGGTGAAGCGCTAGATGACAGAGGGCCAAAACAAAGGTCTTTGGCAGCTGTTAAACGAGCGCGTAAGAAACAACAGATGCAGCCTGAGGATGCACCTCAGAAAGTCTATCGTGAGGTTACCATTCCAGAAGTCATTTCCGTTCAGGAACTGGCAAACAGAATGACCGAACGTGTCGTTGATGTTGTCAAAGCCCTGATGAAGCTGGGTATCATGGCAACGCCTGCGCAAACTATCGATGCAGATACAGCTGAGCTGATTGTAAGCGATCTGGGACATACACCCAAACGGGTTGCAGCATCAGACGTTGAGATCGGTCTTGGTGGATCTGACGAAGATGATCCAAGCAGCCTTGTTCCTCGGGCGCCGGTTGTTGCCATTATGGGTCACGTTGACCATGGTAAAACCTCGCTTCTGGATGCCATGCGCAAAACAGACGTAGCCGCCGGTGAAGCAGGCGGTATTACGCAGCATATTGGTGCCTATCAGGTAAATCTGGAATCAGGGGATGTCATTACTTTCCTAGATACTCCAGGCCATGAAGCATTTACAGCCATGCGGATGCGTGGTGCTCAGGTTACGGACGTTGTGATCCTCGTGGTTGCGGCTGACGATAGCGTGATGCCACAAACCATTGAAGCGATTAAGCACGCGAAAGCGGCTGAAGTGCCCATGATTGTTGCGATCAACAAAATCGATAAGCCAGGTGCTGATCCAAACCGAGTTCGCCAGGAACTCCTTCAACATGAAGTTTTTGTCGAGGAAATGGGCGGCGATGTGCTGTCTGTTGAAGTCTCTGCGCTGAATGGAACAGGTCTGGATAAACTTCAGGAAGCAATCCTTCTGCAGGCTGAGCTTCTGGAATTGAGAGCTAATCCTAATCGGAGCGCTCAAGGGTCTGTTGTTGAAGCCAAGATCGAAACAGGTCGTGGTATGGTCGCGACTGTCCTCGTGAAACGCGGCACCTTGCGGATTGGGGATAACTTCGTTGCAGGACCTGCCTATGGTAAAGTTCGTGCACTGCTCGATTACCGCGGAAATCAGGTGGAAGAGGCTGGACCTTCTGTTCCAGTCGAGGTTTTGGGTATCCAAGGCACACCAGAAGCTGGTGATGAGTTTATCGTGACTGAAAACGAAGCGAAGGCAAAAGAAATTGCCAGCTATCGTGATCAAGTTGCGAAAGAAAAGAAAGTTACTGCGACTGCCCGTGGCTCCATTGAACAAATGTTCACTGCAATTAAAGAAGGCACGGCTGACGAGCTACCTGTTGTGATTAAAGCCGATGTTCAAGGATCTGCAGAAGCGATTGCAAACTCCCTTGAACAGCTTGAAACTGATGAAGTGAAGGTGAACATTCTACTTTCTGCAGTAGGCGGTATCACTGAATCCGATATCAACTTGGCTGCAGCTTCAAATGCGATGATTATTGCGTTTAATACTCGCGCCAACAAACAGGCGCAGGAAGCTGCAAAAGCCCAGGGTATTGATATTCGTTACTATTCTGTCATCTACAACGTGATTGATGACGTAAAGGGTATGCTTTCAGGTATGCTGGCGCCGACTTTGCGCGAAGATTTCCTTGGTTATGCAGAAATTCGCGAAGTCTTCAATATCACTAAGGTTGGTAAGATTGGTGGTTGCATGGTAACCGAAGGAACCGTGAAGAGAGGAGCGAAAGTTCGCCTACTTCGTGATGACATCGTGATCCATGAAGGAACACTTGCAACTTTGAAACGCTTTAAAGATGAAGTGAAGGAAGTGAAATCTGGCATGGAATGTGGTATGGCATTTGAGAACTACCATGACATACAGGTTGGTGACTTTATCGAATGTTTCGAAGTGGTTGAGATTGCTAGAGAGCTTTAGGTCGAAACCAGGTCCAAACATTTTCTAACTGTTTTGTCAGGGGCCTTAATCGGCCCCTGACCTTTTTCTGCTGAAAGAATATTCTAATGGCTAGTCGAAAAACACCTGCAAGATCAGCGAGTAAACGGCAGCTCCGTGTTGGTGAGCAACTTCGGCATATTATTTCTGAAGTCTTGGCTGAGGGAAATATACATGACCCGGATGTCAGTGGGTTTTCCATTACGGTAACAGAAGTGCAACCAAGCCCAGATATGCGAAATGCCACCGTTTATGTAATCCCACTTGGCGGAATAAATGAAGTTGCGATTATTAAGGGCCTGAACCGGTCAGCGGGGTTTATCCAGTCCGAAGTTGGACGGCAATTGAGTATGAAATTTACGCCGCGCCTTGCGTTCAAGAAAGACGAATCCTTTGAGTATGGTGATCACATTGACACTTTACTCAGAAAAAATGTGCGCACCGATAGCAGTGATCAAGACCCAGAATCAAATTAGACCTAGGCATTCAAGTAATCTGATATGGCTCGACGTCGCAAAGGTATCCCTATTCATGGCTGGCTAAACATCGACAAGCCAAGCGGTATGACTTCTGCTGCTGTTGTCAATAAAGTGCGCTGGATAACCAAAGCCCAAAAAGCCGGACATGCCGGAACTTTGGACCCCTTCGCAACAGGTGTTCTCCCCATAGCCCTCGGTGAAGCAACTAAAACCATCCCCTTTATCGTAGATGAAATCAAAGAGTATGAGTTTACCGCGTGTTGGACGGACGAGAGAAACACAGATGATATAGAAGGGCAGGTCACCGAAACTTCAGAGTATCGGCCTAGCTTAACTGACATCGAACGGTGTATCCCTTTATTCAAGGGTTCGATTACGCAGGTCCCGCCCGCTTTTTCAGCGATCAAGATAAATGGTGAAAGAGCCTATAAGCTTGCCCGTAAGGGCGAAGATGTCGCAATGCCAGAACGTACAGTAGAAATATATGAGCTGGACCTTCTGGAAATTCCCGATTCTGAACATGCTCGATTTCATGTTCAATGCTCTAAGGGGACCTATATCCGCGCCCTAGCAAGGGATTTTGCCCGGAAACTTGGTGGGGTGGCACACTTGTCACAGCTACGGCGTAAAAAAGTCGGCCCTTTTTTAGAAGAAAGTGCGATTTCACTGGATAAGTTAGAAAAGCTATGGCAGTGTCCGGCGGAATTTGAGGACTTGCTTCCACTGACGACCGCGCTGGACGACATCCCGGCGGTGGCCATAACGGAAACTCAGGCAATCCGCGTGAGACACGGCAATGACGTGGCAGTTCCAAATACGGCAGACGGTATCGTCTGTGCAATGGATTCGGATGGTCCTGTGTCAATTTCCAAGGTTGAAAATGGCATTCTCTATCCAATCCGTGTTTTTAATATTTAACGTTGGAGTTTAACCGATGTCGATTAGTGCTGAGAAAAAAGCAGAATTGATCAAGAAATATGCGACTAAAGATGGAGACACAGGCTCTCCAGAAGTTCAGATCGCAATTCTTTCAACCCGTATTGCAAACCTCACTGAACATTTTAAAGACCACAATAAAGACAAACACTCTCGTCGTGGTCTGCTCAGCTTGGTAAGCAAACGTCGTCGTTTGCTGGACTATCTGAAAAAGAACAGTGAAGAGCGTTACCAGAAAGTAATCACGGACCTTGGTATTCGTAAATAATAATTGCTATTCGAACTCCTGTCACAATCAGGGGTTAGACCTGTATTACGCCGGTTTGGCATCGGGCAGTTCGTCCGATGCTGCCGGCGTTTGCTTTTCTGGGTTTTACTCAGCTGTCTTAAGTGATGAAGAAGATATGTTTACCGTCGCATAGGGCGATGGTGTTTAGCGGTAAGGCATAGGGCTGAGCCGCATGGAAGGAAAAGAAATGTTTGATATACATCGCAAGGAAGTGATGTGGGGCGGACGCCCGCTCGTTTTAGAAACAGGTAAAGTTGCGCGCCAAGCTGATGGTGCCGTAATGGTTACTTATGGCGGTACACAGGTTCTTTGTACTGCTGTCGCAGCAAAAGCAGAAAAACCCGGGATCGACTTTTTCCCACTCACAGTCAACTATCAGGAAAAAGCCTACGCTGCAGGCAAAATCCCTGGCGGCTTCTTCAAACGTGAAGGACGCCCGACTGAAAAAGAAACTCTGGTCTCTCGCCTGATTGACCGTCCTCTACGCCCTTCATTCGTCAGTGGCTTTAAAAATGAGACACAGATCCTGTGTACAGTTGTTGCCCACGATCTTGAAAATGATCCGGATGTTGTGGCCATGATCGGCGCATCTGCCGCTCTCACAATTTCAGGGATTCCTTTCATGGGCCCTGTTGGCGCGGCCCGCGTTGGCTTCAAGGATGGAGAATATATCCTGAACCCAACTTCCGAACAGCTGGAAGGTACAGATCTGGATCTTGTGATTGCAGGTACTGATGAAGCTGTTTTGATGATCGAATCCGAAGCTAACGAGCTCACTGAAGAACAGATGCTCGGCGCTGTTATGTTCGGCCACAAGGAATATCAGTCCGTTATCAATGCTATCATTGATCTGGCTGAAGATTGTGCCAAAGAACCATGGGATTTCCAGCCTCCAGAAGTTGACGCAGAGTTGGAAGCTAAAGTGAAGGCAAGTGCAGAAGCAGCACTAGCTGACGCCTATAAAGAGCAAGTTAAGCAAGACCGTGTTGAAAAAATCAACGCTGCGAAGCAGGCCGCTTTGGAATCCTTGGAAGAGGACGAAGTTGAAGCAGCAAATGGCATCCTGAAGAAAATCGAAAAATCCATTGTTCGCGGAAACATTATTTCCACAGGCACTCGGATTGACGGCCGTGACACAAAGACAGTTCGTCAGATTGTTGCTGAAGTTGGCGCGCTACCGCGCGCCCACGGTTCATCCCTGTTTACTCGCGGTGAGACACAGGCTTTGGTTGTCACCACCTTGGGTACAGGCCAGGATGAGCAGATTGTTGATGCACTTGAAGGCGAATATCGTGAAAACTTCATGCTGCACTATAACTTCCCTCCTTACAGCGTAGGTGAAGTTGGACGTGCTGGCTTTACAGGTCGCCGTGAAATTGGTCATGGTAAGCTCGCATGGCGTGCGATCCACCCACTTCTGCCAAGCAAAGAAGAGTTCCCATACACATTGCGTGTCGTTTCTGAAATTACAGAATCAAATGGTTCCTCCTCTATGGCGACAGTTTGCGGCACCTCACTTGCGTTAATGGACGCTGGTGTACCGTTGAAAAGCCCGGTTGCTGGTATTGCCATGGGTCTGATCCTTGAAGAGGATGGACAGTTCGCTGTTCTTTCAGACATCCTGGGTGATGAAGATCATCTCGGCGATATGGACTTTAAGGTTGCAGGAACAGATAAAGGCATTACATCCTTACAGATGGATATCAAGATTGCCGGTATCACCGAAGAGATTATGCGTCAGGCCCTTGCGCAAGCGACTGAAGGTCGACTGCATATCCTGAAGGAAATGGGTAAGGCTATAGATGCTGCCCGTGAAGGCGTTCGTGACGGCGCACCTAGGATCACTCAGCTAACTGTTGCAAAAGACAAGATCCGCGACATTATTGGTACTGGTGGTAAGGTTATTCGTGAAATCTGCGAACAGACCGGCGCCAAGATTGATATCGATGACGATGGCAGCGTGAAAGTTGCTGCAACTACGACTGAATCTGCTGAGGCAGCTGTCAACTGGATTAAATCTATCGTGGATGATCCGGAAGTTGGCCAAACCTACACAGGTAAAGTTGTTAAAGTTGTCGACTTTGGTGCCTTTGTTAATTTCTTTGGTAATCGCGATGGTCTGGTTCACATTTCTGAACTGGCTCCTAAACGGGTTGCCAAAGTTACAGACGTGGTCAATGAAGGTGATGAAGTGCAGGTTAAAGTTCTTGAAATTGATGGTCGTGGCAAGGTACGTCTGTCAATGAAAGCTGTTCTTGCAGATCAGGAAAAAGCTGACGAAGAGAGCAGCGAAGACTAAATAAAAGTGAGTTGAGGCGGCTTACTCAATTTGCCGCCTCAGTCTCCATGTTTAACGCTTGGTGTTGTGAGCCGATTGCGCTAAATGGTAGGTTGAAGGAAAGTCAGGGTTAGGGTTATCTCGTGAAGTCACTGAATGCCATAGTAATGTCGGGTAAAGAAGTTCTACCCGTAATCGAAGGCGGCAAAGGTATCGCTGTATCTTCCGGCCAAAGCTCAGGTGCCTGGGCTGCTGCAGGGGGCGTTGCAACTTTTTCCGGCGTAAATGCGGACAGCTATGATGAGAATGGTGAACGTATTCCTCAGATTTATTATGGACGGACCCGACGGGAACGGCATGATGAACTGGTTGCGTACGGAATAAGCGGAGGTATTGCGCAAGCGCAAATAGCCCACGAACTCGCGGGCGGCCAAGGCGCAATTCACATGAATGTCCTTTGGGAAATGGGTGGTGCTGAGCGTATTCTCCATGGTGTTCTTGAAGGCGCAAAAGGTCTGATCAATGGTATCACTTGCGGTGCAGGCATGCCTTATCGGGTCGCTCAGATCGCATCTGACTATAAAGTTCACTATTATCCTATTATTTCCTCTGCTCGGGCGTTCCGTGCCCTCTGGAAACGCGCATATCACAAATTCTCTGACTGGCTGGGTGGAGTGGTCTACGAAGACCCTTGGCTTGCAGGCGGTCACAATGGGCTCAGTAATTCTGAAGATCCTCGATCTCCGGAAGACCCCTATCCTCGTGTCGCAGCATTGCGCAAACTGATGAATGAAATAGGTTTGCAAAACACCCCCATTATCATGGCAGGTGGTGTCTGGCACATTGAAGACTGGGCAGATTGGCTGGATAATCCGGAAATTGGGCCAATCGCCTTCCAATTTGGCACAAGGCCACTTTTGACTCAGGAAAGTCCTATTTCCGACGCCTGGAAGAAAAAACTTGGAACCCTGAAAAAGGGCGATGTTTTCCTGAACCGTTTCAGCCCAACTGGCTTTTGGTCATCAGCGGTAAACAATGAGTTTATTGAAGAGCTTAGGCAACGTTCAGAACGGCAGGTTGCGTTTTCCAATGAACCTGTTGGCGCGCATACTGCTGCCTTTAGCATGGGCGCTCGCAAGCGGGAAGTTTTCCTAACTCAGGAAGACAGGGCCAACGCTGAAAAATGGGTGGCTGCCGGTTTTGACCAGGTTATGAAGACCCCAGATACAACACTGATATTTGTAACCAAAGAGAAAATGCAGGAAATCCGAAAAGATCAGGTGGACTGCATGGGGTGCCTATCTCAGTGTACGTTTTCAAACTGGGCAGAAAACGAAACAGGAAACACAGGCAGAAAAGCTGATCCCCGGAGTTTTTGTATCCAGAAAACACTTCAGGACGTTATCCACTCAGAAGCCAACGTGGAGAACAACCTGATGTTTGCGGGACATGGTGCTTACCGTTTTGCGACAGATCCGTTTTATGCAAATGGCTTTATTCCAACTGTAAAACAGCTTGTTGATCGGATAATGACCGGAAAATAGAGCTCGTTTCTTGTCATTCAAAAATTTGATAATATATCCTGCGATCCTATATATATAGGCAGTGATCAGGTTAGTCTTTCAGGGTGTGTATGACAAAAAACAGACAAGATGTAGAAGACCGCTTAAAACAGGTCAATCTTCGGGCTACACGCCAGCGTCTTGCGTTGGCCGATCTTCTGTTTTCTGATGGTCATCGCCACATAACTGCGGAACAACTTCATTCAGAAGCCCTGAATGAAGGTGTAAAAATATCTTTGGCGACCATCTATAATAACCTGCATCAATTTACCCAGGCAGGCTTACTGCGTGAAGTCATTGTAGATCCCAGCCGTTCTTATTTTGATACCAATACATCCCATCACCACCATGTCTTTCATGAGGTTGAGGGAACCTTGCAGGATATTCCGGCGAATGCCCTTAAAGTATCCGGCATTCCAGACCTTCCAAAAGATACCGAAATTAATTCGGTGGACGTAATTGTCAGGGTTAGAAAGAAATCTTCTTAAGAATATTCTCCGATTCTTAATTAGAAACATTCTAAGAAATTGACATCCCTTAAAAACATTACATATAGTTAATTTAGGATAAACTAGATCCTGACTGAGCTAGCTAAAAATTGGAGGAATGTCATGTCTTTAAAAGGAACTCAAACAGAACAGAACCTTAAAGACGCATTTGCCGGGGAGTCACAGGCAAATCGCCGCTATCTATACTTTGCGCAAAAAGCAGACATCGAAGGATATAATGATGTCTCTACAGTATTCAGATCCACTGCAGAAGGTGAAACAGGCCATGCCCATGGGCATCTGGAATATTTAGAAGATGCAGGCGACCCTGCAACGGGTCTACCAATCGGAAATACTTCTGATAACCTGAAAGCAGCCATTGCCGGTGAAACACACGAATACACAGATATGTACCCTGGCATGGCCAAAACAGCCCGCGATGAAGGATTTGACGAAATTGCGGACTGGTTTGAAACTCTAGCAAAAGCAGAGAAAAGTCACGCTGGTCGCTTCCAGAAAGCCCTGGATGATATGGCCTAACGACCAACGGGAATATAGAGCTTTCTATATTCCCAAATTCTCTTTTTGATCCCAACATGCGGAGGCACCCATGCGTGAAGGTAGCCTTGAGGCGCCGGTTCGGCATCCTGTCGACTGGCAAAACCCAGAATTCTATAACGAAGAGGCTCTGGATGCAGAGTTACGTCGGGTCTTTGATATCTGCCATGGTTGTCGCAGGTGCTTTAACTTATGTGATTCCTTCCCAAGACTGTTCGATTTAATCGACGAATCCGAAACGGAAGAGCTCGATTCAGTTTCATCCGACACTTTTAAATCGGTTGTAGATGCTTGCACACTTTGTGATATGTGCTTTATGACCAAGTGCCCCTATGTTCCTCCCCATGAATTTAATCTAGATTTCCCGCACCTCATGCTCCGCTATCGTGCAGTAGAGCAGAAAAAAGGCGAAACAGACTTTGTGTCTGGTCAATTGGCAAAAACAGATCGCAATGGAAAACTAGCCAAACCAGTTGCACCTTTGGCCAACTGGGCGACAAAAAGGGACAACGGTCTTACACGCGGTATTATGGAGAAAACACTCCATATCCATCGAGAAGCGGCCTTGCCCAAGTACAATAACCAAACCCTTATGGATAGAGCGAAGGCTCAGCCAATTGAAATCAATGAACAAGCACCGGCATTTGGGCGAAAAGTCGCTATCTATGCAACTTGTTTTGGCAACTACAACAACCCCAATATTGGAGAAGCAACGCGGCAAGTGCTCGCTAAGAATGGGGTCGAAACAGAAGTTGTTTATCCAGGCTGTTGTGGAATGCCGCTCCTCGAGCAAGGAGATATCAAGGCCGTCACAGAAAATGCGGAAACGGTTTCAAAAGAACTCTGTGAATGGATTGATCGCGGTTATGACATTATCGCCCTTGTTTCTTCCTGCGCATTGATGCTCAAGTTCGAATGGCCATTACTCTCCCCTGAAAATGAGAAACTTAAGAAACTGGCAGAATCCACCTTTGATGTAAGTGAATATATTGTCGATATCTCCAAGAAAGAAGGTTTGGTCGAGGAGATGGCCCCACTGGATGGTCCCGTTGCAATGCATCTAGCCTGCCATGCCCGGGCTCAGAATATGGGCGCCAAAGGAGCAGAAATGCTGCGCTTGATACCCGATACTCGGGTAGCAGTGATTGAAAAATGCTCAGGTCATGGCGGCTCCTGGGGCATTATGAAAGATAATTTCGAAACAGCCATAAAGGTAGGGCGAACAGCAGCGAAAAATGCCATGAAATCTGGAGCAACAACCGTTGCATCAGAATGTCCACTTGCAAGTGAACACCTACTGCAGGGGATCGAAAAACAGGGCGCAGATAATGCAGACAAGTTCACAGCTGCCCACCCTATTGAATTAATGGCCAAAGCATATGGACTATCTTAACGGAGGAACTTTATGAGTGCCGAAAACCGGAACATTACCCGATCCGATATTTTGTCCATTCCCGAATACGAAAAAATCAGAAAATCCAATAAGGAAAAGCTGATTGGGATTAAACGGGACCGAAGGGTCCATATCGGCCCTTTTGCCACTTTTTATTTTGAGAACTACGACACTATGTGGTCCCAAATCCATGAAATGCTTTACATCGAGCGGGGCGGTGAAGAACAGATCGAAGACGAGCTTGCTGCCTATAATCCACTTATTCCAAACGGTCGGGAGTTTGTTGCGACTTTTATGATTGAGATTGAAGATCCGGTACGAAGAGATCGAATGCTTCATAGCTTGGGCTATATTGAAGACAAGATTTACATGTCCATCGACGGCGAGCGTTCCAATGCAATTCCTGAAGATGATGTCGACAGGACAACAGCAGAAGGGAAAACTTCAGCTATTCATTTTCTTCACTTTCCGCTTTCTTCCACTCAGATGGAGGCTGTAAAGCAGAAAACATGCGAGATTATTCTGGGAATCGATCATCAGAACTACAACCATATGACCAAATTGTCTGATGCAAACAGAGAAGCGTTGCTTTCTGATCTCGCTGACTAACGGATTTTTTCGTTCTCGTGAACGCCGTAGAAATTACCTGTCTGAAGCCATCCTTCGTTGCCTGCGATATCCACCAGACACCAGCGGCCATCACATTCTAGCAAACGACCTTGAACGCCTGGATCCGCCAGAAGGATAACACTGCTTTCTGTCGTGGCGTCTTCATAAACAGGTCGTTGCTCGCCCGTAATCAGAATCGTTCTTCGGTTTGAAAGCAAACTGGAATGGATCCAGCCTGTGGCCCCCTCAACATCACGGATTTGACGCCAAAGTTCATATTCCGCAATAATTTCAACGGGCCAGCCACTTCGAACATAGACCCAAGAAATCGGATATCGTTTACCGGGGCCAACCCGGACATTCACTTTGGAAGAAGATAATGACACAAACCGGGGTACGTTAGAGCTCGCAGCCTCTAAGGGTGCACTCATGTTTGACAATATAAGGAGGATAACCGCTAGAGCCCCAAATTTCTTCCAAGATTTCACAGTTTCAACCCTGATATCAGTTTTCATAACAAGTGCCCTTTATGCGGAGTCAAATGAACTGGGTCAAGAAATCAAAAAAAGCATGAGAAGTCTGTCCATCTGATTGTGTCCTCAAACGCGATCTGCTAGAAAAATGGGAATATCAAGATATAAGAGACCCTAAAGAGAGGCCTCACAGATGGCAGGTACAACCAAAAAGAAACCAATTGTTGTTGTCACAAGAAAATTGCCTGAAGCAATTGAAGCTCGGATGATGGAACTGTTCGACACACGTCTAAATCACGAAGACAAGCCCATGTCCCAAACGGAACTGGTCGAAGCCGCTCAAATGGCGGACGTTCTAGTTCCAACGGTGACAGACAAAATTGACCTTGGTGTCCTCAGTCAAGCCAACCCAAACTTAAAGCTCATCGCAAGCTTTGGCACAGGTGTCGACCATATTGATTTGGCAACAGCTCGTCAGCGAAACATAACCGTAACCAACACACCCGGTGTTTTGACGGAAGATACTGCTGACATGACGATGGCGCTCATCATGGCAGTCCCTCGAAGATTAACTGAAGGTGAACGCCTGATGCGATCTGGTGAATGGGCTGGATGGTCTCCTACTGGGATGCTGGGTCACCGAATTTGGGGGAAACGACTTGGAATAGTTGGTATGGGACGTATCGGTCAGGCTGTTGCACGGCGTGCAAAAGCCTTTGGTCTGTCCATTCATTATCACAATCGCAACCAGCTCCCTGACTATATTGAGGAAGAGCTGGAAGCCACTTATTGGGAAAGCTTGGACCAAATGTTGGCCCGGATGGATATCGTATCCATTAACTGCCCACATACACCGGGAACTTTCCACCTACTAAATGCCCGCCGATTAAAGCTACTTCAAAAGCACGCCTATGTAGTCAATACCTCCCGCGGCGAAGTCGTTGACGAAAATGCGCTTACGCGGATGCTGAGAAACGGTGAAATCGCCGGGGCTGGCCTTGATGTGTTTGAGCATGAGCCTGCCGTCAATCCCAAGCTTTTAGAACTGGATAATGTTGTTTTACTGCCCCATATGGGATCTGCAACCATAGAAGGCCGGATTGATATGGGTGAGAAGGTAATCATCAATATCAAGACATTCATTGATGGTCACACACCGCCGGACAGAGTTCTGGCAGCCATGCTCTAATTATAGGAAAGGCCCGAGCAATCGGGCCTTTTGTTTCTTGATGCTGACCGTAACGCCAAATATCACGATCCCAGATCAGGAGTTGGAAGAAAATTTTGTCAAATCCTCTGGTCCAGGTGGGCAAAATGTCAATAAGGTGGCGACAAGCGTTCAACTTCGATTTGATGCAAAAAATAGCCCTTCAATTCCACCCTACGTATTTGCACGACTCAGAAACGTAGCTAGCCATCTAATGACGAAAGAAGGCGTTATTGTCATTATATCCGATACCCACCGACTTCAAAGCCGCAACAGAGAAGACGCTCGTGCCCGATTGGCAGCTCTTATTGCGAAAGCCTCCGAACGTCCCAAAAAGCGGATACCGACAAAACCAACCCGAGCTTCAAAGGTCAGGCGCGTGGATGCTAAAAAGCAACGGGGTGCGCTCAAAAAAGGACGGAAATCAGTTTCAAAATCTGATTATTGAGGTTCAGCCTCGCCCTCTATACCCAGGGACACCCTGATCCGGGATCCAAACTCCTTCAGGTGCGGGCCCAGTTTGATAAAAGACATCTATCGGGATACCTCCTCTTGGATACCAATAACCGCCAATTCGAAGCCATTTTGGATCAAGTAGCTCAACGAGCCTTTTGCCAATTGAAACAGTGCAATCTTCGTGGAAAGCTCCATGGTTACGAAAGGAGCCCAAAAACAGTTTCAACGACTTACTTTCTACAAGACTGTCTATTGGAACGTAATCAATAACCAAATGCGCAAAATCTGGTTGCCCCGTAATTGGACAGAGAGAGGTAAATTCCGGCGCAACAAACCGAACCATATAATCTGTGCCGGCTTGGGGGTTTGGGACTTTTTCTAAAACAGCTTCTTCTGGAGATGCCGGCAACTCAGCTTGTTGTCCCAACTGCTGCAAATCGCTGTAGATATCTTTGTCGCTCATCACATAAATCCTTTAGATCAGGGTGAGATGCAGTTCTCATATCGTCAGGCCGTAAGGAACACAAGCGTTGAGCAAATAAAAAAGCGGCGATCAGATGATCACCGCTTCTTAAAAGAAGATGTTATGTCTTACTTATGCAGCTGCGCGACGCTTCCGCCATCCAAGGAAACCAAGGATCGCCACGCCAGCACCATAAAGTGGCAAGGCAGCAGGAAGTGGAACAGCCGAAATTTCTACGTTTGCAAACTCAAAGGAATTGCTGTCAGAAATAAAGCGAACCTCATCGAAATAAGCATCTGTCAGAATAGTCGCAATGATGAATTCCAGACCTGGTGTTGCCCCCTCATTGATCGCATCTTGACCCACAACGGTATCAACCTTGTTACCATTGTTGTAGAATTCCATAGTGTTATAAGTATCCACGGAACCCCACATGAATGTCAGGCTGTTCATCAAAGAACCCAATAAGAAAGTCGCAGATGAATTTCCATATACAGATGTGTATGTATAACCTGGGTTAGCTGTTGTTTCCCATGGTGAACGACGTTGACCACCAATTGAACCAGAAACGCCCTGCTCAACTAGACCAGATGTTGAGTCTGCTGTTGGAACACCAACATCAACAAGCGGCTCATCATAGCTAACACTAACTGTCGCTGCTTGTGTGGAGGCTGCGAACAGCATTACTGCCCCAAGTGCACCTGCCAAAGATTTTACTAATGTTTTCATTTTAACCCCTCGTGAAATCTGAATTACCGAGTACTCAATAGATAATATGAGGGTATAATCTTGTGAAATAGCTCTCAGATCAAACTAAATGAGAGATATTTCATAAAATTTTAACTAATTTCGGTCGATTTCATCCATTTGGGGGACAAGGACGAGGCATGCGTTAACCATAAATATAGTTAATTTCTAAAATTCACATGCGAATCAGGTGAGAATCAGCTGCAAAAACAAGAGCCAGCCTGAGATTGAGACGACCCCAAGAACAGTGCTTTGCAACACCGTGTTCGCTGCGATATCGGTAGATCGATTATAAAAAGTCGCAAAGATATATACGTTCAAGCCTGAGGGCATGGCTGCTGTCAGGGTCGCAACCTTCACGAGATCAGCTGATAGATCGAACACAAAATAAGTGAATATAAATGCGATCAATGGATGTAAGACAAGCTTGAGCATGCTGGATATCAGGGCCTGACCCCAACTCTCTCGCAACTCGTACTGCACCAACGCCCCACCAAGCCCAAAGAGCGCGGCGGGTAAGACCGCTGTTGCCATCATCTTTGTTGCATCATCAAGCACATGGGGCAAATCAACCCCTGCAACGTTCATGATAATTCCAAGAGAAATCCCGATCAACAAGGGATTTTTAAGAACACGTGCGATCGCTTCACCAATCGCTTTCCCCAAAGGTTCCCCATCGCGCCGCGCGAATTCCATAACAACCATGCCAAAGCTCATCAGAAGCGGTGCATGAAAACCAACAATCGCAAAAAGCAAAGGCAAAGCCTCATCCCCATAAGCGCGCTGAATGATCGGCAAGCCCAGAAGGACAGTATTTGTAAAATAGGCTGAAAAACCAACTGAGACAGATTCCCCATTCCGGCGATGAAAAAGCAATTTGGCGATCGCGAATGAAATGCCAAAACAAATAAAGGCACCCAGGTAAAAGGAAAAAAGATATTGCGGATTGAATGTGGATTGGAAATCAACACGAAGCATGGCCTGAAACAACAGGCAGGGCGTCGCGAAGTTATTTACAAAACTGATTAGCCCCGACACGCCAGCATCCGGGTACAGTTTTAACCGGACACTGAAATATCCCAGCGCAACCAACGCAAATACGGGACCGATCACACTGAGAACAGTGAGCATGATCTGTACTTTCTAATTTTTTGGAAAAACTAGTGCGCTTCGCCCCAGTTATCTCCTATTCCGGCATCCACGATCAATGGTACCGCCATTTCCACAGCAGGCGCTGCAGCATTCTCCATAATATCTCGAATGACTTCGGTCGTTTTATCTGTTTCCGCCTCAGGAACTTCAAAAATAAGTTCATCATGGACCTGCAGCAGCATCTTGGCAGCGAGACCTGCCTCATCCAGCGCGGCGGGAAGCCTTTTCATCGCCCGCTTAATGATGTCAGCCGCAGTTCCCTGAATAGGGGCATTAATGGCCGCTCTCTCAGAGAAACTCCGGCGAGCACCATTCTTATCGTTAATACCTGGCAAATGGACTTTCCGGCCAAACAAGGTTTCAACATATCCTTTATCTTTGCAGAAGGCTTTTGTTTCATCCATATAGCGCTGAATACCGGGATACTGCTCGAAGTAAGCATTGATGTAGTCTTGTGCTTGGGTCCGGCTGACATCCAGCTGACGCGCCAAACCAAAAGCACTGATGCCATAGATAATTCCAAAGTTGATCGCCTTGGCAGATCTCCGCATCATCGGATCCATCCCCTCTAGAGGGATCCCAAAAACCTGAGAAGCTGTTTTTGCGTGAATATCCAGCCCATCTGCAAAGGCCTGCTTCAGGCTTTCAATATCGGCAATATGGGCAAGTATCCGAAGCTCAATCTGAGAATAATCAGCACTGATCAGCTTACAGCCTTTTTCTGCAATAAAGGCCTTTCGAAGCTTCCGCCCTTCTTCTGTTCGAATAGGGATATTTTGCAAGTTAGGCTCACTGGATGCTAACCGACCCGTTGCTGCGGCCGCGAGGCTAAAGGAAGTATGGATCCGCCCAGTATTTGCATTAACCTGTGCCTGAAGCGCATCTGTATAAGTACTCTTGAGTTTTGACAGCTGCCGCCAATCAAGAACCTTCTGAGCTAACTCCACACCATCGGCTGCCAATGTCTCCAGGACCGTGACATCCGTCGTATAGGCGCCGGTTTTCCCTTTCTTGCCACCTTGCAAGCCCATCTTATCAAAAAGGATCTCCCCTAGCTGCTTTGGGGATCCCACATTAAATTCTTCACCAGCAAGGTCATGAATTTCCGCCACCAGGGCTTCCATCCTTGCCCCAAAATCTTCTGAGAGTTGGCTTAGGTAAGCTTTATCAACCTTAATACCATTCTGCTCCATCATGGATATGACAGGAACAAGGGGACGCTCAATTGTTTCATAGAGGGTCGCTACCCCTTTGCGAAACAGACTTGGTTTTAAAAGTTTGTGCAATCGAAGCGTGATATCCGCATCTTCGGCTGCATATTCTGTAGCTTTCTCGATTGGAACTTCAGCGAAACTAATCTGTGACTTTCCTGTACCCGCAATTTCCTTATAAGGGATCGGTGCAATATCCAAATGCATCTTGGATAGTTCATCCATTCCATGCCCATGTAGACCCGCGTCCAAACAATAAGAAAGAAGCATGGTGTCATCGATAGGCGAGAGCTTAATCCCCTCCTTAGCCAGAATTGTCATATCGTATTTAATATTCTGACCAATCTTCAGGATACCTGGATCTTCCAAAATACCTTTCAACGCATTTATGACCTCTGATTTAGGCAGCTGCTGAATACCGTGATCATCCTGCGAACCATCAGCACCATCACCAAAATCAAAGCCACCCTGCGTCGCAGGTTTACGATGACCTACTGGGATATAACAAGCCTCTCCCGGATCAATTGACAGGGATATCCCAACCAATTCTGCCGCCATTGGACTCAGGCTAGTCGTTTCCGTGTCGATTGCGAGATGCCCTATCTTTTCAGCTTTCTGGATCCATTTGTGCAGATCGTCCATTTTAGTGACTGTGGAATAGGATTTCTCAACGGATTTGAGATCAACATTGCTGGTCGGAGCCGCCAATGCTTCGGTTTCTTTCTTCTGCGAAGCAATCGTGACCGCAAATTCTGGTCCATAAAAAGAAGCAACCCGACTGCTCAATTGCCTAAATTCGTTGGTTTTCAGGAAATCTTTTAGCGCATCTGGTTCTGGGTCCCGTATATTAAGATCCCGGACATTGATTTCCAATTCCACATCATCTTTAAGGCGCACCAGCTCACGACTGATCCGGGCTTGTTCTGCATTTTCAAGAAGCTTTTCACGGCGACCTTTCTGCTTAATTTCACCAGCCCGCTCAAGAAGCGTGTCCAAATCCCCATATTCGTTGATCAGAAGAGCCGCGGTTTTAATGCCAATCCCCGGAACTCCGGGAACATTGTCAACACTGTCTCCGGCAAGCGATTGAATATCTACGACCTTGTCTGGACCTACCCCAAATTTTTCATGAACCTGATCCACTCCGATCGGAACATTCTTCATCGGATCCAGCATGGTGACAGGACCCCCGACAAGCTGCATCAAATCTTTATCAGAAGACACGATGACACATTCCATATCCTGCTCACGCGCCTGCCGCGCATAAGTGGCGATAATGTCATCCGCTTCAAACCCCGCTTTCTCGATTGCAGGCACATTGAAGGCCCGGGTCGCCTCCCTAACCAGAGGAAACTGTGGGACCAGATCCTCGGGCGGCGCATCGCGATTGGCCTTATAATCCGGATAAATATCCGTTCTAAAAGTTTTTCGGCTGGTATCAAAGATAACCGCAAGGTGGCTGACCCGCTCATCACTTTGAGTATCCTGGATCAGCTTGAAGAGCATGTTGGAAAAACCAAGCACGGCACCGGTCGGTGTTCCGTCCGAGCGGGTCATTGGACCCCGACCCCGGATCATGGCGAAATAGGCCCTGAAAATGTAGCCGGAACCATCTACAAGATAGACGCGGTGCTTCTGGTTAGGATCGCCAGTGACATCGGCTTCCTTCATACTCTTCCTCTCAAATCACTTTGGGGTTTCGCCTCAATGGGCGTCAGATACTTTCGCGCCTTCTTTCAGCACAAATTCTCGGCCGCAATACGGGCATTCAACTTGATGCTTGTCTCCCAGGTTCAGATAAACGCGGGGATGACCTAGGGCTCCCTTACCGCCATCACAATGTACCTTAAGGGTTTCAACCTCAACTTTATCAGGTGCGCTCATAACCTCTTCACTTTCCGTTATTGGCTCATGCTACTTGCAACAAATGCCCTGAGACATTAAATCATGTCGCAACGGCTCAATAAGACTTGGGTCGGATGATATCGAACAATAGTGCTTTCGCAAGTTGAAAAGCGCAGCAAACATCACAAATTTCAGGTTCTATTCCCATGGCTGCATCCCCCGCTTACTCCGCTTCAATTGAAAACGCGCTTGAAGTGCGGGACCTTCGTAAAGTCTACAAAGGAAAAGGAAAGGTGGCTGACAAGGTCGCTTTAAAAGGCATTTCATTGGATGTGCCCAAAGGATCCTTTTTTGGTCTGCTCGGACCCAACGGTGCTGGTAAATCTACACTGATTAATATTCTGGCTGGGTTGGTCAATAAAACGTCTGGCAGTGCAAAAGTGTGTGGTTACGACATCAACAGCCAAATGCGCTTAGCCCGCCGATCCCTCGGCGTTGTCCCACAAGAGCTGAACTTGGATGCCTTTTTCTCCGCTCGCGAAGTAATGGAATTTCAAGCCGGCCTCTTTGGTGTTCCGAAGAGTCAACGCAGGACAGATGAGATCCTGCATGCAATGGGTTTGACAGATAAAGCTGACAGCTATGCTCGGACTTTGTCAGGTGGCATGCGAAGGCGCCTGCTTGTTGCAAAAGCCATGGTCCACAGCCCAGATGTTATTATTCTGGATGAGCCAACGGCTGGCGTGGATATTGAGCTTCGCCAACAACTTTGGAGTTATATTCGAAAACTGAACGAGGCAGGGACCACGATCATACTGACCACTCATTATCTGGAAGAAGCTGAAGAGCTCTGTGACCAGATAGCAATTATCAATCACGGTGAAGTCGTTGCATGTGAACCCACTGAAAATTTGCTATCAAAACTGGATGCCAAAACAATTACCATCGTGTTGGACCAGGACATAGATGTGATCCCGGCAAGTTTACACCCTTATTCACCCTCCTTATCTCATGGTCGGCGACTGACAATTCAATATAAACCCAGTGAAACTGATATTGGCCAAATCTTGAGCAACCTGTCTGAAAGCGGTCTCGGAATTACAGACCTTTCAACAGAAGAGCCCGATTTGGAAGATGCATTCCTTCAAATGACATCAGACCGCAAGGCATAAGGAAAAATTTATTTTCTGGAAATTGGCTCTGTTCCCATGCCATAATTGTGGGATACCAAACAAAATACCGCACCACATTTCCCTATTTGCACTAAAATTCGAAGAAGTAGGTTTCATATGTCAACAGTACTGTACTCTGGCGGGCTCCTTTTTGACGGCATTGGCCCCCTCAAAGAAAACTATGCCGTTCTGGTCGAAGGCGACACAGTTAAAGACGTCGCGCCGATTGAAAAATTCGCTGACTATCAAGGTGAAAAAGTTGATACAACTGGCGCTACTTTGATGCCAGGAATTGCCGATTGTCATGTGCATCTGATTTATCGGGGTGAAGCCAATCCACATAACAGCGTCCAAAGCGCTAGTGCTTCTGAGCTCGCACTTCGGGTTCTCGAAAATGCCCAGACATCCCTGAAAAGCGGCATTACATCAGTTCGTGATTGTGGTGGTAAAGACTATATCGAATTCCCTGTCCGTGACGCGATTAATTCAGGGCGCTTCTTGGGTCCAAATATCATGGCATCCGGTCGCATGATTTGCATGACAGGTGGGCACGGAAACCGCTATGGCCGTGTTGCAGATGGCTGCGATGAGGTTATCAAAGCAGTCCGCGAACAGGTCCATGCAGGTAGCGACCTGATTAAGATTATGGCCACCGGCGGTGTGATGACCCCAGGCGTCAATCCTGAAGACGCCCACTACTCTGCAGAAGAAATGAAAGCAGGCGTCCATGAGGCAAACCGCTTCCATCGTTCAACCGCCTCTCATGCGCAGGGTGCTGAAGGCATCATGAATGCGGTAAATGCAGGCATCACGTCTATTGAACATGGCATTTTCATGGATCAAGAATGTCTGGATGCCATGCTGGAGCGAGGCACTTATCTGGTTCCGACACTTGCTGCTGTGAAAAACATCATCAACAACAAAGATAATGGCATTCCAGCCTATGCAGTCGAGAAGTCTTTGCGAGTGTATGACCGCCACCAGGAGAGCTTTTCTATGTTCTACAAAGCAGGTGGGAAAATTGCCATGGGAACTGATGCTGGGACACCTTTCAACCTGCATGGTAAAAACGCCATGGAGCTTGCCTATATGGTTGAATGCGGCATGAGCCCAATCGACAGCCTGAAAGCAGCGACATCTGTTGGACACGCGTGTATGCAATATGAAGATCGCGGTCAGATCAAGGAAGGGTTTAAAGCTGACATGTTGATTGTCAATGGAAACCCCGAAGCAGACATCATGATGGCTGCAGATCCTGCGAACCACAAATCAGTTATCAAAAACGGTAAGTTGGTTGAGCTAAATTAAACTTATCAGGATAAACTGACAAAGCCGGTGAAACTCACCGGCTTTTTTTGTCGTTTTTTTACGTCTTCGCCCTACATAAATTAGGTATATAGCGATAATTGGAGGGAACGATATGGGATTAAGCAGAGATATGGCCCGCACAGCAGATCGAAAACATCGTTATTGGCAGCGGGTTGAAAAAGAAAGAGCTATGTCGAATGATCACGGATCTGATCATAGCCGAGAATTCACCCAAATTATTCAATCAGAAAAAGAGCACTACAAATATCTTTCTAAGATCCATCAACTGCGCAGAAAGAGTGATTAACAATTGGGCAAAAGCCCAATAAATATACGCCTAAAAATTTTAAATAGCTGGCTAGACATCATTCAAAAATCCCGCTACCGTAAACGAGTAATACTTAGAAAATGGTAGTCATGAATTCTCTTAAAGGCCTACTTGGAGCCTATGATCAGGGCGAGTTCTATTGTGAACTCATGGGATTACCTGACAATAGTTCAGTTCCGTCCCGGACACTTGAAACTATTAATCGCAGACTTGATAAGATGAGTCTGAAAGCGCTCCGTCGTCGGGCAGAAGCGTCCGAAAAAGAACTCTACAATTTGGGGATTACCTTTACTGTTTATACCGACAGTCAGGCGATCGACCGAATATTGCCCTTTGATGTTTTACCGCGAGTAATCACGGCACAGGACTTCGATAAGATCGAGAGAGGTGTTCAGCAGCGTGTGAAAGCCATCAACACGTTTCTAAAGGACATCTATCACGATCAGAAGATCCTCAAAGACGGACTTATTCCGAAAGAGTTGGTTTTCGGAAACGAAAATTACTGCAAGCAGATGGAAGGGGTTCATATCCCCGAGGATACTTACGTTCATATTTGCGGTATCGATCTGGTGCGCGATGTGGATGGCAGTTTTAAAATCCTGGAAGACAACGCTCGCACACCATCTGGGGTGTCCTATGTGGTTGAAAACCGCCATTTAATGCTTCGAACTTTCCCTGACTTCCTGAAAGGCGTTGGGATCCGGCGGGTCTCTGACTACGGCTTGCATCTTTACAAAGCATTGGCTGAAGTTGCCCCAAAAGGAGCAGGTCCAAATCCAGCAGTCGTTCTTCTATCTCCAGGCGTCTACAATTCTGCCTATTTTGAGCATGTTTTCCTAGCACGTGAAATGGGTGTTCCACTCGTCGAAGGGGGAGACCTGGTCACAGAAGATGATAAGGTCTACATGAAAACGACAGCCGGTTTAGAGCAGGTTGATGTCATTTACAGAAGGATTGGGGATGATTTTCTCGACCCCAAGGCATTTCGAAAAGATAGTATGCTGGGTGTTCCAGGACTATTCCAAGCTTATCGTAAAGGAAATGTCACTCTTGCGAATGCAATTGGAACCGGCGTGGCGGATGATAAAGCAATCTATGCTTACATGCCCAGGATCATCAAATATTATCTGGATGAAGATGCCATCCTCGACAACGTAGAAACAAATATCTGTGGTGAAAAAGAGGGTTTGGATTTCACCTTGGACAACCTTGATAAACTTGTGGTCAAACCAGTTGGTGAGGCTGGCGGATACGGTGTTATGGTGGGGCCAAGGGCTACGAAAAAAGAGTTGGCACAGCGCCGACAGGAACTGCTGGACGATCCAGCAAATTATATTTCGCAACCAGTTATTGGGCTTTCAGTTTGCCCAACGTTGGTCAAAGAAGGCATTGAGCCTCGGCATGTTGATTTGCGACCTTTTGCAGTTACAGGCAAAAACACATGGGTTTTACCGGGTGGTTTGACCCGAGTGGCACTCAACAAAGGCTCATTAATTGTTAACTCCTCGCAAGGGGGCGGATCTAAGGATACCTGGGTACTTGAAAAATAGTCTGCTATCGAGATTTGCGCTGAATATTTTCTGGCTCGCTCGTTACATGGAGCGAACAGATAGTCTAGCTCGCCTTTTGGAAGTCACCGAGACACATTCTCGGGATGAACATGGAACCCAGGATTGGGAACTCATTCTGGAGGTCAATGGCGATCTTGAACGATACAAAAAGCAATATAAAAAAATCACAACTGAAGATGTGATCTACTTCTATTCCATTGATAAAAAGAACTCTACATCACTGATCACATCAGTTATGTTGGCTCGCGAAAATGCCCGCTCCTTAAGGCACTTAATCAGTACAGAGATGTGGTCAGAGATTAATACTCTGCATAACTTTTTCTCGACGGTTAAAAAGCGCGACATTCAAACGCGTCGTTTCTCTGGATTCTGTCAAAGCATCAAAGAAAGGTGCCAAGCACATTCGGGCATTACCGAAGCAACCCTGTATCGGGATCAGGCCTACACATTCTATTGGATTGGTAAGATGGTGGAACGGGCTGATCAGGCCTCACGGCTCTTGGATGTCGGCTTCCGCCGTGCCCAAAAGCTTGGCTATGGTGACGCCGATGCTGGCGAAAACCTATCCCATTGGACAGGCCTGTTGCGGTCGGTCGGCGGGTATCAGGCATATCGCCGGACCCATCCTATACACCTTAGGTCTCATGAAATTACCGATTTCATTTTGTTGAATATTTCCTTCCCGCGGTCCGTGAATTATTGTATTGAGGAAATCCGCGACTATATGGATGAGCTTATTGAACTCCATGACGTGGAAAAAGCCCGGGACGCCATGCAGGCATTGGAAATCATCCGCAAGCAGTTGTCAGGGGCAGATGTTCAGTCATTGGTTTCGACTGGACTCCATGAATTTGCTGATACCTTGCAGCAACAACTGGTCACGTTTACAACGGTACTCGCAAAAGGTTGTTTCGGTAAGGGTAACTAGGACAATGAAAAATGCAGACCCTGCGTATTCGTCACCGGACAGAGTATCGGTATAACAGGCCTCTCTCGTTTGGTGAGCACCGTCTTATGTTCCGCCCCAGAGACAGTCACGATTTACGTCATGTCTCCAGCGAGCTTAGTCTATCCCCAACAGCAGAAGTCAGATGGCATCATGATGTGTTCAGTAACTCCATAGCTGTTGCTGAATTTAAAGAGCCTTCTGATCATCTGGTTCTTGAAAGCACCGTTGTTGTTGAACATTACGGACTGGAAGACACAGAATTTCCAATCGATATTCATGCCCAGCGCCTGCCATTTACTTACTCGGCAGACGAAGTTGGGGACCTCGCCCGCACTCATGAACGGCATTATCCAGACCCAGAAGACCGGATCGTTGATTGGGCGAACCGGTGTCTGGAGCAAGGGAACGGGGAAACCGAAAAAACCTTATCCGCCATGACCCAGATCATTCGCGAAGAGTTTGAGTATGTCACCCGGAATGAAGAGGGAACTCAGGCTCCAGATGAGACCCTTATCAAGCAACAAGGAACCTGTCGGGACTTTGCCCTTCTAATGATTGAAGCCGCCCGAACCCTTGGCCTTGCTGCCCGTTTTGTGACTGGCTATCTATATGATCCCAACAAGACTGAAACGTCTGGGCTTCGGGGTGCAGGTGCCACCCATGCCTGGACGCAAGTGTTCCTGCCAGGTGCAGGCTGGATCGAATATGACCCCACCAACGGCATTATTGGCGGAACAAACTTGATCCGTGTCGCTGTTACGCGGGATCCCTCACAGGCGATTGTAGTCCGGGGAACTTATTTTGGCATGCCCGAAGACTTCATGGATATGCAGGTCAGTGTCACAGTGGAAAAAATCAACCCGTAAGATCTTGCGCGCTCATTCCGGCATTGGCGGAATTCGTTTAAAAGCTGATCTCAGCGCATTGCCCCATCGTTTCTGAATTTCCCGAAGGTAGGGATCTCCCTCATCAATGACCCTCTGGGTCTCAATTTTAAGGGCATCCCGTCGGATAGTCAGGATATCTAGTGGTGGCCCGACTGAAATGTTGGAGCGGAGTGTGGAGTCCATAGAAATAAGGGCAAGTTTGACAGCTTCATTCAACTCCAAGTCATATTGAATCACTCGATCAACAATGGGTTTTCCGTATTTAGTCTCGCCAATTTGAAAATATGGTGTCTGTTCTGTGGCTTCGATAAAATTTCCTGCAGAGTAAATATTGAAGAGCCGCATTTTACCGCCCTTAATTTGTCCGCCCAGCAGAAACGTTGCATTGAAATCCATTCCCTGTTGACGCAAGGCTTCTCCATCCTGCTTCTCCACTAGCCGAAGGGCTTTTCCAACCAGGCGAGCCGCATCACGCATGGTCTCAACGGTCGCCATGGTCACAACATCCTCTTCCTCATCTTCATCCAGCGGAAGACCTTCCGTGACCATATCTACAACTGCCTGTGTAACCGCCAAATTTCCAGCAGTCGTAAGAGCAATAATCCTCTCATTGGGCTCATTCCACAAAGTAAGCTTTCGAAAAACAGAAATATGATCAACGCCCGCATTGGTGCGACTGTCCGACACCATAACAAGCCCTTCTTTCAAGGCCATGCCAACGCAATAGGTCATTCATTACTCCTCAGCTAGGGACATCCCCAGAATCCATTTTTCACAAAATACCAAAATTTTTCAAAAGCCGAAGCAAATCTATTGCTAAAGCGCAGATTTTCCCCAAAACGTAAAAGACTTTATCATTGCGCTTTGATTTGAGGTACGTTATACGAAGGTCCTCTTCAGCACCCGTAGCTCAGCTGGATAGAGCGCTGCCCTCCGAAGGCAGAGGTCACACGTTCGAATCGTGTCGGGTGCGCCATATTTCCCAACAACTTAGCGGTATTTACGCCTGTAATCTCTCCGGCGTTGTCCGAGTTATGTCCTCGTTACACTAAGTTTTATCCACCAAACTCACCACTTAGAAAGCATATCGCAATTGTTGAAATCTCCGAGTTTGGAGGTTCAGCATGATACCGTTTACTGCACTCGATTCTGCTGAATGGTTAGCTCTTACATGCAAACTCGTCGCCGAATACAAAAAACTCGGCTACGTCGATCAAGCAAATGCATTACAAGCAATTGCGGATCAAACTTTTGTCGCTTCCATTGAGATTTTTGGAGAGGAGTACACAGAAGCTCTCAAGATAGTCTGCGATCGTTACGAACATAATTCGTTAGCAGAAATGCAGGGTGTCACTCTCCAATGATTTCGAGACACCCAACGCCCCAGCAGCGACCATCTCCATCTTTCTCAACAGACGTCCGGGTCAAGGGACTGCACGGTTCTGAGCGCAGCTCAGAATTGGTGCGGCAGTCCCTTGACCCGGCGGCAACACTACAAGCTTCTGTATTGGGGTGCAGGAAAAACCTTCCTGCACCCCTGCCACGCGGCGAGCGGGGGGAGCGCGAGGGGGAACACCCTCGCTTTGGTACTAATGATATACTGGCAGTGTCTACGGCACGTGAAGTCTATGATGTACTTACCGGAGAAATAAAATTAAACGGCAGTCAACTTCCAAAGGGTACCGGTGTTCTATCTACAGCAGAGCTATGGGAGAAAACTGTCGGGAAGGAATTAAACAGAGAAAAGTTTATCGAAGCAAAAAGCCGAGAAAGGCAATTAAGAGAACAATCATTCGATATTGCACGACGGCTAGAAAGCGAAGGTATACCAGCTTATCAACAAGATAATTCTACGACAATCATCGGTCTCTGTTCTGGTGAAGTGGAAAAGGCCAACCACTTCCGAAACTCTAACATTATCCCATCCATGCAAGCCCGCAATGTGCATGACATGCTTAGGCACGTTCGATACTTCATGGATAACAGCAATCGAAGACATCTCCGCATGCTAGTGATAAGCAACGGATGGGTACCGCTTTCTTCGTATCGTAACGAACACAAGGCCTTTACCCGGAAAATCTCCAAGATAAGTGCCGACCCCGTATTGAAAGAACGGGGAATTCAGTTTGTTTACTACAATGTTGAAAATACGATCAAACGCGCCAGTGATAATGACCCCCACCTAAACATGCATTCCCATGTCTTAATGCGCTCCACGAAGCGTCTTGGTCCCAAAAAGTGGGCAGAGACAATGGAGTTTATAAAATCTCGTTTTGATAAGGGGTACGCCCACGACGAGAGAATTCGGAACCCAGCTGAGTGTGTTAAATACGTTTTTAAACCTTGTGAGTTCGACCTCCTTACAAATGGCGAGCTCAAAGAATTATTCCTACAGACTTGCCGACTAAAGTTCTTTCATCCACTTGGACCTATCCGGGAATTTCGCAGAAAGCTCCGTGAGGACCGCCTGAAGCTGGTTAAAGCTCCAGATCAGAACGGAAGATGGGGATGGAACGTTCAACCAAAGGCACGCACTGGAGCCAAGCAAGAGCGGAATGAAAGTGGAGAGACGCAAGATATTGTTGTGGCGATCACTAACCCCATGCCGAAATTCACCCGACGCTATGAACCCTGTCTAATTGTACGCAATTTCTCCGGGAATTTAAACGACCTCATCCGCAAGAGGCAATTAGACAAAGTGCAAACGCAAGCCCTTCGCCTTTGGCGCGAGAGCGCTTCTATGAAGCACACAACAACGACAACTGTCCTAGACCCTCTCAACGGAAGAGAGACAGACCACAACAATTATCACTCAAACCATCAATCTGAACATTTCCAGTTAAACGCCAACTCGGGGAAGTTCTCCGAAACTCCCGGGGAACACCCCTCAAACTATATTTTTCAATAACTTATAGGATCAGTAGCTATGAAAGATCTAACCACGCAAAAGGTTTCTGACAGCACAATCACTCCAGCGGAGCGATTGAAAATGGCAAGAACGCACAAAGGCTATAGCCGCAAAGAATTGGCAGCCATCACCAATATTCCAGAAAAATCTATTGAGAAATATGAGTATGGAAGTATGGAACCCAACATTTCCCGCCTACAAACTTTATGCGAGGTACTCGAAATAAACTCAGAATCTTTATTAGGAATGCCAGAGAGCGAAAATGAAACTACTAGATCTGAGTCTAATCACACAAAATACTTCTCTGAAGCATTGGATCATATAGAAGAAATTAACTGCATTAGAGAAACCGGGTTTGCCGCTGAACCTACTAAAGCTCTGGCTCATGTAGAGGCCTTACAATCTGCTCTCAGATTTCTAGGAGAAGACGAACTAAAGAAACTGGCAAGTGCAAAAGGAATTTCGACTGAAAATATGCTGAATTTAGGAATTACAGAACTTTCCCTAAGAATTATCGATACAGCTATTTATGGTGTAGATTTATACAATATTGAAATGAGCGCTTTGTCGAAGCTAGCTGAGCACTATAATCTTGCTCCTTCTCATAAAATATTTTGGATCGAATGGGAAAATCATGAAGAAATTATTCACGAGATAAGAGCGAAGTTTAAAAGTGAAGCTTTTTACTCTACTAACTTTCCAAACTTTTCAGATAAAAAGCTGTTTCCCAGAAACAGCGAAAAATATACCGATGATTAGTTATGATATAGGGCAGATAATCATCTGCCCTAACATTGACGCCAATGCTACAAAATTGCAATCACACTATTTATGAGGTAAATTACCGAAAACAAATACTACATTCACGGACACTTGCTAACATGATGAATTTTGCAGATGAAAATACTCAAAATGTTATTGCATCATTTTTAAGAGAACTAAAAAAATGCGAACCATTAACAAATGAGATCAAAGCAGAAATAAAGTTCGTTACTTCAGTCTTACCCTTCATACAGAAAAACCCAGAACTATGGGATGAAAAAACTGTCTACAATAGACAGTCGATAGGCGAACATCTGGTAGATCAGTTAGCAAACTTTTCCGAATCTATGCAGTCTGATGTTTCCGATATAAGTTCATACTTATATAGATTTCTATGCGAACTGGAATTTTTTATTGGCTCAAACAAAAAACTGAGTACAGAACTGCAGTTTATAAAAGCAGATATCGACAAAATTCATCCTTCAAAAGGCGAAGACGAACATTCACAATATTTGTATGCTCGCCTCAAAATGCCAATTGAACTAGTTAGCTCAATGTTAAATACAGAGGGAATAGAAAGCTTTAGAGATTTCAATAACAAAATTGAGGAGGCAAAAACACTAACAAAAAGCTGGGAAGCGATATTAAGTGAAAAAGAACGCAAAGTAGCTGAACTACAGGCAGCTCTGAAAGAGTATGAGGTTGGTTTTAACTTCGTTGGACTATTTCAAGGCTTTGAGGAACTCAAGAAAACAATTATAATAAAACAAAGGTGGCATTTTACAGGGTTAGTAGTCGTCGGGATATTAGCCTTAGTACCTTTATTGTCAGAACTTTATTTCCTAATATTCAGCGTAGAAAATCCTGATTTTTCACATCTGGTATACCTACCAACTATAATAGCTATAGAAATACTTCTAATTTATTTCTTTAGAGTGATTTTACACAGCTATAATTCCGTAAAATTACAACGTCTACAAATTGAACTAAGGCAAACACTTTGTCAGTTTATCCAAAGCTATGCTGAATACTCCTCTGAAATTAAAGAGAAAGATGGAGTAGTGCTTGAAAAATTTGAAAACCTAATTTTTAGCGGCATCCTAACCGACTCAAACAAACTACCAAGTACTTATGACGGGCTAGAACAGATTGGAAAGTTATTGGATCGGTTCAAATCTGGCTCGCCGTAACACGCTATGCTTCGCAAACCCGAGACAAATGCAATAGAAGAACTAGATGTCAAATCTCTCCTTTCATTAGCTGATTACTTCGAAGATCAAGCAAAGCGCTTGAGAAACCTAGCTAGTCGTAAGAAGCTCCTATTAGGCCAGGAAGAGAAGATTCAGGCCGAAACCATACATAGGCACAAGAACTTGGTTCTAGCCGGCAAAATGGCTTTAGAGTTAGTTCTGGAAGGTGTGCAGAAGCAGATCGCGTGTGGACGTGCATCCACTGTCTTTGATTTACCTATGGTAGTTGTTGAGGCTAATTTTGATGCTCAGTATAAAGCTCATAAAGCCGAAACAATTCAAAATCGAAACTCGAGAATACTTAAACTTCACATGAAAGGACAGTCAATCCGCCAGATAGCAGAAGTATCAAATTGTTCACGTTCAACAGTTCACTATGTAATTAATAAGCAGAATTTCTAATAATTTTTGTAGTTTATCTCATTGAATTTTGGACGACGCTACGATCCTTCTAAATGCTAGACAATATTCTGGGAGGAGAAATAATTACGTTAGTCTCTGTACGCTCAAGATCATGCTAGAAAGCTAACCGGATATTAAGTCAAACCAAAACTGTTTCTAAGTTCAGTAACTAATTTGCCCCGCAGCTCTAATATCTTCGAAATTCTCTTAGGATCTGCTTGGTGAGGATTACGCTCAAAATAGGGGGCTTCTCTCGTAGTATCTATGGTACCATTGGTATATTTAAAAAACTGAACTAGGAATACATCAAAATCTTTGTTTAACTTTTTACGTTTTATAGTGCTGGATTTTGATTTTTTTAATCTATCAATTTCATCTTTTATTTCTTTTTTTTGTTTTTTTATATCTCTTTCTAAAGGTTTTGCAATATCTTGATCTAAATCTCTTGACCAATACTCTACAGACAAGTCCTGTAAGTTTCTAATCAAATCTTCAATACAACCAACTCTACTTTTTAGATCAGCACCTTTATCTCGTAATATGCCAATATAGTGCGAACCAATAATTGTAATTATTGAGCCGATGACAGCTCCACCGAAACCAATTAGAACTTCATTTGGCATTCAATCCAACATTCTCTGCAGACTTGATATATTCCCATATTTCAGCAACCAGTAACTCGTCTTTACTATCTAAAACTAGTCGTTCTTCCAACTCTTCCAAAGAAAACTTTTCCTCGCGAATTAAGCCGCCAAACGCTTCTTCCAAAAATGATGAGCCATGACCTTCGCCACCATCCAACTCTACGACTATATTACGTTCTTGTTTGAAAGCTGGCACCAAGATGCTTTTTCTAAATTTTTCACCAGAAAAAGGTCCGTCTGTCACGAATCTACCAGCAGGTACATCAGAAAAATCATTTGCAAGATTTATCACTCTCATCTCCTTCTCCTGTAACGGATTACAAGTTTGCATCCCACTGAATTAAGGTGCCACCAATATCCGAATTTAGAGTTAACAAATATTCACCATTCTTAAAGGCATCGTTATGTGGTGAATATCGATACTCACCTTTGCCACTGAGTACTCTAAAATTCCCCTCTGGCATTGAGTCAGCGTAATTTCTAATATTTCGATATAATCCATATCCACGATTACTTTGCTCTGTGCCGCTTCGGTTCAGCTCCATAGCAGCTCTAATCAAAGAAGCATCATTATTTTTTAGACCAAGTTTTGCCAAACAGAATTCAATTGCTTCTCTCGTATTTTTTCTCGGTATTGTACGAGGTATACCTATTCCTTGATCAAAAAACACTATAGTTAAATTATTTTTAACCTTATCGAAAGAGCCAACCATCCACCACTGAAGTTTTAAAGGAGGATGTTTATATTCATAATCATCAGGATATGCATGGTGCTTCGCATTTGTCATAGCTTCTATCAAAGCAGAATAAAGTTTAGAACTTTCCGGAACTTCAATATCAAATGTATCTTGGATAGCCAGCCTAAGCTCTTTTGCAGCTTGCCCTTCCGCGCCGCGGCCCGTTGTAAACTTCACAAACTCAACCGACTTATCCGGCTCATCATAAACTGGAAGCTTCTCTATTTGTAATAACGAAAACAGACCCATTTCGTTAAATAAGCTTCTGATATTGGGGTTCCAGTCATCGAAATCAACCACTCTGAGCCTTAAATTATTTTTCTTCCGCCATCTATCTAATTCAGCAGCAAGAACCAATGCAGCAGCAACGCCCACCTTTTCCATAGTTGTGAAATCAATTTTGAACCTTTGCGAAGGATGCTGAGAGGCTAATTCCTTAAACCGCTGAAAAAATTGCAAGGTTTCTTCTTGATTATCTTCAAAGCTGAGAGAAGCAGGAATGTGTAATGTTATAAATTTTTTACGAAACCCTATTTCTCCAGATCTAGGGGGTCGAGAGTTCGCACCATATTTACGCATATGTTTGTGAATTCTCTTACTTCTCAAAGATCTTTCTTCATGCTTCTTCTGCAAGCGTCTTTGACGTAATTTTTGCTTAGCTGAAAGTTTCTTCATTTATCAATCAAATTTTGAATCCAATATTTTTTTGATCAGTCTTATGGGAAAAGTACGACTTTTTCAAATTTTGGATGAATTAGATTGAATAAAAATTCTCCTTATAAGAGGAAAACTGTTGCTTAGAGTTTGTATCAATGATACAGAATAATAGATTATTTTTTAAACTTATGTACTTTTAGTACAAGCAGGAGCGCTAACTTGAGCCTTGGAGCAATGTTAAAAATAGGGCGGGAACAAAGACAATTGTCGCGCAAACAATTGGCTGAGCTCATTGGCGCCAACGTAAATTCTATCGCAAAATATGAAAAAGCTGGCGAAGAAAACGGCCAATATCCACCACTTCCTGTTCTTGCAAGGCTAACCTCTGAATTAAACCTATCTCCAGCACGTATCTTTGCCGAAGTTGCAGAAAACCCAAAAGACAAAGAGAAGTTCTTAACTGGATGGCTGCGCCCTCTCTCAGCTATTACAACAGCATTTTATTCCTTTGAAGAAATATGGGCGGGAATGGATGCAGCTCTGCACGAAATTCGTGAAGACTTAACCACAAAAATGCCCATCACAGGTATGAAAAGGGAAGAGTTTAGAGAGCTGTTAAATCGGTCATTCCCAGAAAAAGATAGTCGTCCAGCAATTATTGAAGAATTCTACTTCGATGACGAAAAAGAGGATTAATCCAATATCAGTAGTTAAATTCAAAAAGAGCCCGGAGGCGACCAAACCAACCCGAGCTCTTCAATGTGAAATACGACAAAACTTTAACCAATGAGGAGAAAATTTTGACATCGCATTCTGAAGTAAAACTTAGCAGGGCGGCCTTTGATAATCAATCTAAGTCTCAGGTTGATAAACAAGCCCAATCTATAAACAACAATCTACCAAGATTGCTTACAGCGAAAATGCTTGCTGAAGTCCTTGGCCTCCGTGAACGCACTATTCGAACCCTTAGAACCAAAGGGGAGCTTAGGGGGCGCAAAGTCGGACGCGAATGGATGTACCCGCAAGAAGAAATTGACCGTTATATGAGCAAAATTGGAGATGACTTATGCCAAGACCAAACAGAGGCCCATACCTCGTATTCCTCAAGAAACGCAAAAAATATTACATCCGATGGTCAGAACGTGGACAGACCCGCGAGCGAAGCACGGGCACAGCGGATCAGTTCGAAGCTCAAGAAGAACTCGGCAAATTTATTAAATCAATTCGACAACATTTCGGACCTCTCCCTCCGGAGAAGTACATGATTGTTGATGCCATTGAAAACTATGTGGATGAGCATGCCGTCAACACGACTTGTCCTGAACGCATAGGGTATGCCGTGGATGCTCTCTTGAAATATTGGGGAAATAATAAAGTTTCCGATATTACCCGGCAAACATGTGAAGCATACCAAACCTTTCGACAGAAATCAGATAGCACGGTTCGGAGAGAACTAGGTGTCCTTCGAGCTGCGATCAACCACGATCATAAGATGGGACGTGTAACTCGATCACCGTTTGTCTGGCTACCCCCTAAGCCAGCAGGAAAAGACCGTTGGTTGACAAAAAAGGAGGCTGCAGCCCTTCTATGGGCAGCAAAATCTGAACCAAAAGTTCGTTTGTACCTTCCTTTGTTCATAATGCTCGGCCTATATACTGGCGCTCGGAAAGAAGCGATCCTCTCTTTGCGTTGGCCTCAAGTAAATCTCGAGGCAAGGCGTATAGACTTAAATCCTCCTGGTCGAATGCAAACTTCCAAAAGACGCCCTGTTCTTCCCATTCCCGGGCGGCTTATGGTTGCACTGAAACATGCCCGGTCAAGAGGTCACGACTTAGGTTATGTTGTGCATAAAGATGGCGAGCGATTAGGAGACATAAAAAAATCCTTTGCCACCGCTGCCCGTAACGCTGGTTTGGAAAACGTGACGCCACACACGCTGCGGCATACTTCCGGTACGTGGATGGCGCAAGCCGGTGTTCCTCTTTTTCAAATTGCAGGATGGCTAGGCCATAGCAACGAGCGCACTACCGCTCTCTATAGCCACCACCATGCAGACTATCTTTCAGATGCAATGAGGGCTTTCAAATGACGTCCACGTTAAGTCCATGTATCCCCCGTCAAACGACGTCAACTGACGCTTTCAAATTCCACAAAAACACTCAGAAAACTGCGAAAAACCGTGCAGATATGGAAACTCCGAAGGCAGAGGTCACACGTTCGAATCGTGTCGGGTGCGCCATATTTTTCAATGACTTAGTTTTTTTCCATGTTGTGAGCAAATCACTCATGGCACCTATGTGGCACCCCAATAAATCGTAGATATCACACTTTTGAACTTTCGCCCCTGACTCTGGGCAGTTCATTTGTTACTGATTACGCTAGTTCAAGAGCTCAAATTTTCGAGTTTTTAAAAAAATTAGTATTATTTGACGAACAGTTCTCTCAATAGTTATAAATATATGAAATAAAGCAGTCACAGACTTGCAAATAAAAAAAGTATTGGGATGAATCATGAAAATCTCCACCATACTTGATCACCTTGATAGCGGTCATATGGCGTTGCCAGAATTCCAGCGAGGATATGTTTGGAATAAAGATCAAGTTCGCGGATTGATGGATTCACTCTACCGCCGTCATCCAATAGGTGGCCTTTTAGTCTGGGTAACAAAATCAGAAACAGCATCTCACCGTGGAGACGGTCCCCTCGCGGCAGGTGTTGTAAAACTCCTTCTCGATGGACAGCAGCGGATAACAACACTTTATGGAAACTTCAGGCCTCAGTCTGAGCCATATCCTTCTGAACCTGCAAAACTTAAACGGTTTGCGGGGGCGCTAATAATTGCTCTTCAGATTTCAGATGAGTTGCCTTTGGATCAAATCCTAGGGTGCTTGGAAGAGGTTAGCAATGAAGATGCAATCGTTGATTGGATAATCCGCAACCCTCTCAAAATTAAGCAATACTGCTGGAGTCTTCACGACTGGGCAACCTTGCTTCATAGGGAGATCAAAGATACCCTCAACAGCCACAGTTAGCGAATGTTATTCCCCTCGGTCATCAGGTCGAGGGGAATTCTCATCAGGCTTTTTATCCGCTGCCCTATAGCTTTCGTGTTTGCATCAGAACCCAAGCAAACGTTTTAGGTGTCTCAGAAAAATTTTCCTGTTGGCGCTTAAACTCCATTTACAACAAGGTACCAGATAACCTGAAAATAGAAACGGGCTGTTTGTTATAACAGTGAGTGTGAAGAGCTAATGCCGTGGGGGTGAGTTTAAATAAAAGCCGTCGCGTAAACTGATATATCAGCCGCACTCATTCCTAACTGCCGCGCTAAATTTTGCCACTCGTTTAGTGCAGTTGTGACTTCCTCAATGATTTCCTCCGCGCGATCTTGTTTGAGGGCAAAATAAGGTGCTGTTCTGCGAGCTATATCCAAATCAGCTTCTGGTCCTTCTTCAGATATCCAGGTTGTTAGTTCTCGCGCCTTCTCCTCAATCGGTACAGGGTTCAGATCATATGCTGGAGATAGTCGCCATTTATTGTCATGATCGTAGAGAAATCCATGATTGCGCAGATGGTCGTCCAAATTACCAATCATCACATTGAAAACAATGCGTCGCCATAGTTCGTGTAAATCTTCTGTCGGGGCGCTTGAGTACATACGGATACATTCAGCGATATCTGTGTAGGTCGCTTCATCCCCATCATTCATCCCCAGCAAGCTCATTGCGGACAGAAAAGGCACTCGTTGTCCTTCCTTCCGATCAAATCGGGTGATAAGGCACACGGGGCGGCCCGCGACATCCTGAAGGCGTGCGTCAGCCACGTTTATCCCTGCTTTCTTCGCGAGTGTCATTGCCAAGACTTCCCCGTGGGGAATGCTGCGGTCATCATCTGGCTTTGGAAACTTAGCGATTGCCAGAGTACCGTCCTTATCCATCACTGCAGATTTAGGCCGAGCGCCACCTAGAGGAGATCCTTCATTTAGTAGCAACTTCAGATCCTCAGCTGTTTCGGTATTATTTGCAACGGCGTCTACGGCATTTATAAGTGCCGGAAGCTGAATAAGAGGGGGAACACGATAGTTACCTATATCATGATCGAAACTCTCTTCCCCTTCTCGTTTGTAGCGAAGGGCTCCAATCCGGGTGAAGTCATTGATGGCCAGTAGAAAGTCAATTTCTGAGAGAGTTCTCATCTCTCCGGATTTGCGAAAGGCACGTTTAATCAGCTGTTGTCCCCACCGATCTGGAGCGGTATCTCGCAGCGCGCCAGGCAAACCCGATTTTTCGGAATTGGTATAGATCTGTTGCTGGTCTAAAGGCAGGTTCGCCGGATCAATCGCAAAGGCATCTGGTTTACTCAACCAGTTCTCATCATATTCGAATACAGAACTTTGCCGCCGACCTTTGGCCACATAGCGGCATATACCAACCCGGTGGGTCTCCCCGGCATGGTCGATATAGACTTCGATACTGTCTGTCATGACTTAGGCCTCTGCTGCCGCTTGGAGTGGATCTTCTTCGGCAAGCTTTCCTCATCCAGATCTAGCCCCAAAGCATCCTCGCGCCGATCAGCAACCTGCCCCAAATTGTTGGCAAGCCCCAAAATGGCAAGCACCGTTGCGTACACTCCCATAGAAACCGAGGGGTCACCTTTCTCGAGCTTATAAAGCGTATTCCGGCTAATAAACGCGCGTTCAGCCATGGAAACGGTGGAAATCCGCCGCTTCTTCCGAGCAACGGCAATATCCTCTCCCAGTTTCTTTAGGGCTTGTCGTGCCCCTCTTGGTAACGTGCTATTGGCTTGGGTTTTCATTTTTTTGTCTTATAAAATGAACAATAAAAATATATTTGTTTATTATATAGGACATTTTAAAAAAAACAATGTATGTTTAACGTCAGCAATGAAGGTCTAATCGTTGATTGGATTATCCGCAACCCTCTCAAAATTAAGCAGTACTGCTGAGGCCTTTACGACTGGGCAACGTTGCTTCATAGAAAGATCAATGACGCGCTCAATGCTCAAACTAAACTCTTCGCTTCCCCTCGGTCATCAGATCGAGGAGCTTTCTCATCAGACTTTTTATCCGTTGCCCTCAATTCCCATTTTGAGAATCCGCTGCCGACTCCGAATGCCGTTGACTAAGCTTTCTACAAGCGCTTCTGGAAACTCTTGTGGGAGTGATTGTAAAGTGCGCTCTATTGCTGCATCGATAGCCCGTTGTACGGCTTTTAAAACATCTTCAACAATTGCTGTACCGAAGTTAGCCGCTTTCGCTGTTTGCAGGTAATGTCTTACCGCAACCTGTTCCATGCGATATTTTTTATTATCGCCCACAAACATTGCGAGTTTCATTTGCTTGCGCCGAATTTGACCATCATCCAGGGCTTTTTGTGCCGACAAAATATCGTAAAACGGCGTCATCCTAAAACCGTCAGGCTGCAAGGAGATACTGAAATTCTTTGCATGCCCATCCGTTGCTCCCAGAAGCCAAAACAGGATTTGTGCTTTCATAAAAGCTGTTTGATCTTCGGTTGGTGAATTGCTGGATTTTAATAGATCCATGCATTGCGCGATATTGGGCCCACCATCAGATTGATACTTCAGACTTGGGGGAACGGCTAATGCTTGGCAAAAGTCCTCCTGGGGAATACGGATCAGCTTGTCTGGCGCTATCCAGCGACGATCAAACCGTTCAACGACTAGAGCTTTGATATCTTCAAACTGATGAATTTCCACATTGGCAATATTCAGCCCCATATGCTGACAAAATTTCATGCAGAAAAATTCGTTTTCCACGCTGTCCTTCAAATCAATTCCATTTGGTAATTGTCCTAACTGCGTTTTGAAAATATGCGTAGTGGGTGTCATACCTCGGGGGCGTTCCCATTGATCATTTCGTTTTAGAAAGGCCGTTTTTTCTTGGGCGCCAGCAATAGAAATACGGAAATCATCATCGTCCCTCATTCCCAGTGGAGCAGTCTTAAGGTCACGAAGCGTCCGTGCAATTTCTGCTTCATTGACGGGCTGACCTTCTAATGCTGATCTTGCCGTAATGTCGCTGTTGGTTGAAAGAAATTGTAAAGCCCCGACACAATCACGACCAATTTTCTCCAGCATACTAAAGGCATCCAAACCTGAGGCATTCACTTTCGCAGCAACTCGTTCACGGATGGCTTGATTGTCAGGAAGAAGATTTTCCAGATACGCAATAACCGGTCCACCTTGATGAGGCTTCTCATTTAACGGCAGGGACAAAGAAATTGGAAACGCCCCCTCTAGGTCAAGCCAGCTTTGGGTATATTGGAAGCTTATCGCGCCGGAACGGGCGAGGGATATGCTTCCGACATGGCGACCGTTTAAGAAAACAGAGAGTTGTTTCATTGCATCAAGTCTTCTAGTTGAACAGATGCAGGCTTTTGACGTGGTAGAAGGTCAAACTCAAGCTCCAGTGCTTCCAACACACGAAAGATTGTTTTAATTTGTGTGCCAGTATCTCCATTTTCTAACGTTGATATGGTCGCGATGCGTAAGTTAGTCCGCGTACTGATATCTTTTTGCGTCAACCCGGCGGCTTTGCGTGCACGCCTTATAGCATCCCCCAACTGCTTTGCATTTCGAGCTGTCAATTTCATAGCGAATTTCCTTTATTTACGCCATAGCGTAACATATTTAAATTTACGCTACAAAGTAAATTATTAAAATTACGCTAGAGAGTAATAATATAAGAATTACCCTATAGAGTAATTTTTGGAAATTTACGCTCCAGTCCGATCAACACCCTACTCAACCTCTTGCCCATCAATTGAATGCACCTGAAGCCAGTCCTCACTTGTAAAATACTTGATTACCATCAAGGGAAAGACATATCGCAGTTCTGAAGAAGAATATTTTTGATAATTAGCACTCTTCCGTTCGGTCACCTTCCAGGCACCAAGTTTCTCTTGCATATGCGGATGCATAAGATACAGCCGAAAGCTTTCTGAGCGAGATCCTGGATTCTCAACGAAATGGTACGTCACTTTGGAAAGCGAATTTTCTTTATATTTTCGAAGAGATGTTTTGGAAGTAGATATTTCCACTAACCATCTGGTTCGCGGAATAACCCCTTCAAACTTGCATATAAACTCATTTAACTCGTCAAAATTTGTAAAACGCGTATAGGATTTATCTTTTAAACAATGGGTCAAATAGTGCCGCAAATACGGTTTAAAAGCTTCAACGCCTTCTTCCGCAATCTGAGCCTCCAAATCCTGAATGTTCTTAGCTGCCTGTAGGGCAAGAACGCGGCTAGAAGGTTCAGTGGGAATAAAAAGACTACAGGATTTCTCTTCCTCTGAAGTCTTAAACCCTAAACGAGCATTGGCCTCTCTCGTTTCTATTTCGGTGATAGCACAACTATTGGCTATAAAACGATCCAAATCGATAAGAGAAATATTAAAATCCCTAGCAAGGCGTTCTTTTGAATACCCCTCATTGCGTCTTTGAAGTAGAAGACACAGCACTTTGTGATCGATAGATTTCTGGCGACAAAAATCATCCAGCGACTGAGTTATTGGTGTTTGCAAGGCTGGCTCATAATGGTCTTTAACTAGCTTCTCTAATTCAGATTGCAAACTGTTCACTACTCTTTCGGCAGAGACAGCAGTCAGGTCTTTTTCTGCAGCAGCACCCTTTATTAATCGAGTCATTTTGCTTTTGCTCAACCCGGCTATCTGGCGAATTAATTCTCTACTGAGCGGGCCACTTGAACGTCGTAACTTCAGACCAATAATAAGGTCCGAGAAATGCAGATAGTGACGAAATGTCATATCTGGGCTTTCGTGACCAGCAAGTTTTGCCTAGTGCCAATAAACTCTTAGTTTCTCATCTTTTCGGCCACAGATAGCTTCAAAAATATCTGCCACCTGCCCTTCGCTCACTCCCATAAAATGGCTGGAAATCGACCATTCGCGCTCTATCACAAATTGCAGATTTGAGAGCGCTGTGTGTCTCAGGTGGTGGAAAACCATATCGTTATTGCCAGTTATATGACGCATCAAGGATGTAAATTGCCTCGAAGTTTCTAAAGCATTCCAGGGGACAGTTGACTGCTGTGTATCGCTAAACAGCAAAGCCTGCTTCATTGTTGTTGCAGCCGATTTGAGAGAATAGAAGTCCCTGAATAACCCCATCTCTTCTGACGTCAGCAAGACTGAAATAGGTATCTTTCTGTTCGAAGATCGTGTTTTGTTGCTTCCATACCGGTTATTGGTAACAAATATCCAACACGTTTCCCCAACGAAAACATCTTCCAACCTTATTTTTAGAATCTCTCCTATTCGCAAGCCTGTTCGATACGCGAGAATAAACAAAATCTGTAAGGCTTGAACCTTATATGAGGGTAGGGTAAATTGCTGCATGAGCGCTTTCATGCAAGCAAAATAATGATGATTTGGTAGGTACCCGGCTCGAACGACCAAGGGGTGTTTCTTTGCAGATCCTAAACTTTCCTCAAATCTAGGAAAATCGTACATTCTAACACAGAAATCATGAAAGCGTTGGAGGTACCATGCAAGGTCGCTTTTCAACTTCTTTGATTTTGCCAGTTTCAAAACCTGTTGATAGCAATCGTAAAAGTCCTCTCCCTCCATTTCTTGCAGGTCTAAATCATAAAATAAATCTCGAATAGCAGGCCCTATTGTGGAAAGGTAGGCTTTCACCGTAGAAACTTGTAAATTATCGTTATCCAGTAGATCAATTGCCCAGTCTCTGAGAATCTTCACAGATTCACACCAATCGTCAGCAACAAGTGACTTCAAGTCCTTACTTGCTTGCTCCCGGGACACTTTATCTCCTGTAGCCGTTTTACTTCTTAGTAAAGTATGAAGCTCACGGTACTCGGTTCTTCCCAACGTTTGTCGAGACCGCTGACTAGAATTTTGACTGACTGACGATACACTGGATAGATCCCAGCTAAATTCTGCTTCTTTGGGCTCCTTAAACAACAATTCAAATTGTGAAAAAGGAAGAGAGACCGAAATCTGATGCCCGGTCATGACCTCAGATAGGGCCATAGAAATGTCCGTTGGATTTAGATACTCAAAATAGGCGTTACCAAATTGACAAATTTCTTCATAAGGAATTCTTAGATGGGGTGGATAACCAATTTTACTTTGGAGCTCCGAAAATGCGTTGGCAATTGCGCCATTGGATTTTGGTTTTAGAGCCTTCTCTCCCTTGGCATCATTGAAGCGTCTTAAAAATAAGAGGCTCACGGGATCTAAGAACCATCTATGGGTCAGAACGGGCTTGCCGTCCAGAATACCAGTTTGGATAGATTGGTCAGAAAAAACCAAATCCATAAAATACTGATCAGAAAGAAAGTCCGAACCCCAGTTTCTTTGGCGAATGGAAGATAGCGAGACCCCATCTGTCGTAAGTTCTTTTGTTAGCGCGCTAAGAGCCTTTTTATCATTTAAACCTCCGAAAGTAGCTGCAGAGGTAATGCAAGCCGCCAACCACATTTCTGGGGAAAAATCTTCTGAGTTATGGTTTTCGAGAAAATCCAGTAAATAGGTCACAAAATTAATAACTGACTGTGAAGACCTATGCCATTTTCGTGTTCGCCACGGAGCAGACCGAGATAGCGTCACAGGAAGATCTGGTATGTAAAGCTGATCGGCTTCATCCCGCTTTTGGTTTAGTTTGACAATATTTCTGTAAAAAGTTTTTTTAATCCGGAATCGCAATGACATTTCATTATGATCAGCAACCAAGGCTTCCATTGCCTTCCGTACAGCCTCATTTTTCTCGTCAACCGTTGAAGACGTGCGATAAAGAGGCAGTTGATCCCACTCTTCCTGAATTCTTTTATCTAGCTGTTTCAGTCGAACTTGTTTCTGCGCCGATCTCTTCCCAGAACCCACGCTTGCGAGCTGTTGTTGGTTTGCCTTTTTTTCCTGTATAGGAGCAGCATAATCAGCTCGTTTTATTGTTAAGTTATTGACCCCGTTTTTCGCCAACAGATTTCCAATCACATCGGAGGCTTGTCTTAAATCAGCATGCGAGAGACCTGACCATCTGTTTGTTGGTTCCAGTTCAAAATTTCCATGTCCTAAATGGGCATCAACGATGTCTTCTGGTAGCTCGTTTCGAAGAAGGGTTGCCCAAAAATGCCTTGGCCAGTTAAGAGGTAGGTTAGCAAACATTGATCCGGCATAGCCGTTCACCAAGAACTTAGGTTGCAGTGCGTGTATTCTATTATTTTTGCTCCATATGAGAAAAGGGCCTTCTCCTGTTAGTGCCCGCTCGACTAGTGAATAGTCTCGATGTTGAGTTTGATTGCAATAAACCTCCAGTTTTTCCAAATGGATACGATAGGTAACTAACTGTTGGGCTACCACTTCTGGAAAATATATTATCCTTGCCGCGAGCTCTAATTTTATTTCCTTATCGGAGATCCAGGCACTGCATGCATTCAGATTAATGTCACCCCAGAAATCAAATGGCGCAGAAACTGGACGAATTGCTGTGGCAATATTTAAGAGCAAATAGGTGTAAGCTGCTATGTCATTGTGACGTTCAATTGGTGACAACTTGTAGTTATCCACCTTTTTTTGACATTTAACCTGAAAGTTTCGAACTTCTTGAAAGATTTTTACCGGTGATATTTCAATACGACTGCCAACTCTCTTCCCTTTGGATCTGTCTATGTTTGCGTGGGGAGAGCGCGTCTCAGTAGCAGATAACAATTTTGAAACCGCTCGCTGATAAATATCAATCAGTTTATTTGAACCTAAAGTGCAGTAATATTGGGGTGCATACTGGGTCGCTAGATTTCCGCAGATTACTGAAGAAATGACTTGTTGTCCGCAGATTTGGAAAACAACCCGGTACAATACATTCGCCAGTCTTGCGGGCGTAATCTTGGTACCCGTCTCTTTAGCCATTTCTGCAATAAAATCTTTGAAAGCTTCTAGTGTAGGGAATGCAACATTTTCTTGCCTAAGGTGGTTCAATGGGTCCCGCAAAAACTCCGGTAATGGTAACCAATAACAATTACGCTGCTCATGATCCAACAGGTCGCAATATGGTTGAACCTGTTTATGTTCAGGCAAGGAAAGGTTTATTTCGAGCGCAGGCGGCTTTAGGCCGGTGCGAAAAAGTAACCGGTCAGAATGCTCAGTTTTTTTCCTGCCAGGAGTCGCTTTTTCAATTATCCGACAAACTGTTTCGAAATTTCTTCCTGTGTAGAGACATAGAAGTCCCAGCACTATGAGTGACAACTCGTACTGACTAATTTTACCGGAATAAAGTCTGTCGAATAAACTCTTCTGAAACCTACCGATCTCTTCCATCGACACCATATCCAAATGACAGGGCGGTAATGCAGATTTCATAACTAAGGAATGAGTCAGACTTTGGCTGTGAAATCTCTTAATACTCGCCAATTTTGCTTTTTCTCGCTCTATTGGCGGGGCGATAGTGTGATAACTTCTTAAGGGTAAGTCGTCAGATTTCTGTTCCACATCCGAAACATTTTTAATGGGAACAGTTGTGTGAATTGTCTCAATAGTATGAGGATAATCTTCAGTTAAGACTGGATGGTATTCTAAAAAGCCAGTCTTTCGTTCAGATTTACCACCCGAAGAGCTACTGCGTTTTTTAGGTGCGGTTTCTTCTATAACGTAACTCAGTAACGGCGTAAGCATAGAGGCATGCCGCTCAAAGTTTTCTGTATGCCTGAGCTCCTCCAATTTATCAGATAGTTCTGTCAAATTCTTTGGCTGATGAGGAAGTTCAGCAAAAAATTGCTGATACTTTTTTTGATCCAACCTGCGAATAGCGTCAGAAGCCCTGGAGACTGGGCTATTAGAGGTACTCTCTTCATTAATTGTATTGACCGTAAAAGAACAAATAGCTCCGGTCACAAGAGCTTTTAAGATCTCATGTTTTGCGAATTTACTTTCGTCTCCCACTGTATATGAAAGCATTGCCCAAAAGGGCAGCTCCGTAATTTTCTTGTTAGTCGATATGAAATTCCATAATGGATTTTCATTTGAAATCTTAAAGTCTTCGGACGCGGAAGGAATGCGGTGAGCAAGTCCCTTGATTAACTGACCATTTGGTTCAGGGTCCCGCTTTTGGAAAGTAGAAAGATAGTGTTGAAGCAATTCGACTGAATAATCTCTAATGTCTCTAGAAATACTTTCAATCCCTAGAGCCTTCAATAAATCCTCAAATTCCATTCAGTACTCCGAATTCCGATTGCGAACACGAAGACGATCCTGAGAAACCGTAAGTTTTTTTGCGATATGCGTGCGAGTTATTTTCTTTTTCCCAAAATAGGCGATGCTGACTTTTTGAGGTAAATCAGTTAGAATAAGATCAATGATTTCTGCTAGGTTTCTCTGTTTTTCAGGAAACATCATCAATGTGAAGAATAATTCGCCCCAGCCAAAGAGCTCAAAGTCGTCAGGAGGGTTATCTTTGTAATCAATCGCTCTACAAACAGTCACTTTACGATTGTAAATAAATTCTGCGGTCCGAAATCCACCGATAAACGTGATTTGATTTTTCGTCGCTGGATTATGTGTTTTCGGAGAGATGATATGCAACGGCGTTCTTAAAACAAACTCTTGGGCCCAATCTGGGTCCAAAAATTCAGCATTCACCTCATGTTTGAAAGAACACCAAATCTTGTATGGCTTTTCTATAGCAGAGTGAGGTCGCAGTGTTTTGCCGGCTAATTTTTTTGAAACATGCTTTCCCCGGGCACCATGAATAATCATATCGCGGTTTCCTTTTCAGGAAACGAAACTCCTAATAAACGAAGGTGCGCTTCGTAAAATTCATACAAGCGACTCTCATATTTTTTTCTTTTTTGATAACGAAGCCAATGAGAAAGTTCACGGCTCACACCTTCCCGTGGCACTCTCAAGTGCCAATGCTTCTCAGAAAACTCTTGTAGCTCACGATACCGCTCCATCCAGGTTGAATGATCACTCAACCGAAACTTATCAAAAACATGCGACTTTAAGGATTTACCTTTCGGCGTAACACTGGGAAGAGTACGTTCATCGATAAACGACCCAAATTTTTTGGTGGGGAAGAATTCAATGCTTTCTAACTGCATCTTCTCGTATGCCGAAAGCCGCCCTTCGCGATATCTCACATATTGATATTTTTGCCAGACCCATAAATCTGCATAGGGCTCGGTTTTCGGAATCGGTATATTTCCGTAATGCCTCCTAAAGTCAGCCAAACGTTGAAAGTTATATTGCCAGTTTAATGAAAAAATTGAATTGGCTGGGGGCGTTCTGTCAACAGCAGCGAGTTGTCCACACTCTGATGAATTGTCAGAACTGGAGTCGAAAAAAGGCCACTTACCTTTTCCGAACGTAACACCTTTGGGAAGTTCTACTCTAATACCCAGCAACAACAGGGAAAGTACTTCTGAATCTGTCAATTGTTGTCTGGCGGCTTTGGTTGTCTGTTCCAAAACCCATTGTGCTGACTCAGGCTTTAGATTTCGTGATTGAACTTTGTTTTGTGTATTTAGTTCAACTCTTTCAACTATACGCACTAGGCACTCAACGTAACTATACTCTGCAAGCAAACCCACTTCCTTTCCTAAAGTACTATTAGGTTTATTTATGAGATTTGACAGAAATCACAAATTTAGAAGCAATATTTTTCACTAATCTAAATGATTTTAAGGATTTTTCTTCATTTAGGGCCGATAAGGAGCAAGTACGTCAAGCTCAAGAAGAACTCGCATCAATTATATCTGACCTTACTTACCTTTCCTTGCAGGAATAAAACGAACCTTCCGATAATCATACTTATCGGAAGGTTCATTAGTGTTGATCTGAGCTCCTAATACTCCCCCAGAATATGGTAAAGTCCGTCTTGCTATTTGAAGATTGACACCACGATGTTCCATATATAGAACGCTCGATATATAGAACACAGGTACTTTCATGGACAAATTGAATGTTAATAAGTTAGGACGGCATATTCAGAAACTCCGCCGGGACCGCGAAATATCACTTTCACAACTGGCTCAGGGCGCAGGAATTGCAAAATCCAACCTTTCACGCATTGAGCAAGGTAATGGCAATCCTACGGTTGATACAATTTGGCGTCTGGCTATCCAACTGAAAGTGCCATTTAGCACCCTCATTCTTCCCCTAAGTGGTTCCATTGAAGAGTCGGAGATTGAAGTTCGCTTAATAGACCATGGAACAGACAATCCACCAATAGATGTTTACTGGATGACCTGCGCTCCACATTCAAAACGTGAGGCTGAAGCGCATTCTCCTGGAACAACCGAGACAGTCACCGTTATTAGCGGTCAATTGGAGGTGGGTGTTTTGGATGAAATCAAGCTCTTGTCGGCAGGTGAAACACATACGTTCAATGCTGATCAGCCTCACTTTTATCAGACAGGAGAGAATTGGGCGACTGTTTTGATGACAATTATTTACGCTAAGGAACAGGGCCAAAAATGACCTCAGAAGACTTGTCCCTCCCACGTCCACCAGTCTTGACAGGAGTGTATGACGCTTTCCCATTACTTGGCGGGTATATTCCTGTGGCGATATCGTTCGGACTAATCTCTACCCAATCAGGATTTGGAATACTCGAAACTATCCTGATTTCTGCTCTTATCTATGCCGGAGCGTCTCAGTTCCTATTTGTCGCCATGATTAGTGCAGGAGCACCACTTTGGCTGGTTATCAGCATGACCTTACTCATCAATGCACGTCATGTTGTCTATGCACCCAACCTAGCAATTTATTTACCGCAAAACCGCTGGTGGCCCTGGCTGATGCATGGACTAACAGATCAGATTTTTGCTCTTGCACTTACGCGAATGGCAAAAATACCAGAACATACACGGATTGGATGGTATACAGGCGCCGCACTCCTTGCTTGGTTAAGCTGGATCTTTGGCACAGCACTTGGTGCGATTGCTGGCGAAGAATTGACGACTCGTTGGCCATTACTGGGAGAGGTCATGCCGTTTGCCTTACCCGCCCTTTTTCTTGTCCTTATTGCGCCGCGTTTTACGTCCAGGATTTGGGTTATCACCCTAAGCGCAACAATCACCTTGGCTTTTGCACTCAAGCTGTTTGGGTATGTAAATGCAGCTATTCCGCTTGCAGCAATTAGCGGCGCAGGTATTTACTATCTCATTCAAAAATTGGAAAAGCACAATGCCAAATGATATCTGGATTGCGTTGATTGCCTCAGCCGTTGGCACTTTTTTCATTCGCGTTCTTCCCTTAATTTGGATGCAGCGACATATCGCCCGCCGCAAATCTCAAGAAGCTGTAGCAGAGTTGCCAACTTGGCTAAGTGTTTTTGGCCCCCTCATGATTGCCGCCATGTTTGGTGTCTCACTTGTTCCAGCAACCATGAGCACAGAGACATGGTTTTCAACAATTGTAAGCGCTCTTGTCACTCTCATTGCCTGGTGGTTCAAACGATCTTTAGGCTGGCCTGTCTTCGCTGGAGTCATGACTTATGGCGTTGTAACCGTCATTTTCTAAGTCAGACAAAATTAACAACTTTCTATCCGATTGCCATCTTCCACAAACAGTTTTATTTGCTGCTATCGTTCTCTCAGCATAAGCTCTATGCATACAGCGTTGGTTGCGTGTGGTTTAATTTCGAGTATTAAACAACTGAATTAACGTCAATTTTCTTAGGGAGATTGATTGCGAGGGCACGCAACCATCTTTATTTGCTTTTTATTCAAGTAATCAGGAAATTTGATTATCAGACACTAGACAGTTTCCTTAAAATAAATATTTTTTTGGAAAAAAATAATATAATCAGGGCATATTAATTGAATAAATTAATAAACTATTAATTTAAAATTCGGACTTTTAAATATAATTAAAAAATATTTATTCCCACTAATAATTATTACTTTTCGATGAATTCTGGACAACGATTTCAAATTTATTAAATATATTATTAGAATTTTGAAAAGTAGAGACCAAAACAAGAAACATGTCGTTACAAACCTAAATAGTAGTCCATCACTTATGCGTTCGGGTAGACGCCCAATGCAGAGGAATACCAATATGTCGAGCACACGAATAGAAAGTGATTCCTTGGGAAAAATCAAGGTCCACACCGATAAATATTGGGGGGCTCAAACCCAACGATCACTTGAAAACTTCAGCATTGGTGAAGAAAAAATACCAACGCCTTTCATTAGGGCTTTGGCCCTGCAGAAAATGGCGGCAGCAAAAACGAATCTAGAATTGGGAACGTTGGACGAAGGTCTGAGCAATGCCATTCTTGCCGCCGCACAGGAAATCGCAGAAGGTAAGTTAGACGACAATTTTCCGCTCGTTGTTTGGCAAACAGGCTCCGGCACCCACACCAACATGAATGCGAATGAAGTTATTGCCAATCGGGCGAGTGAGCTTCTCGGGGGAAAGTTAGGAAGCAAGAAACCGGTTCACCCACTGGGTCATGTCAATCTTGGGCAAAGTTCTAACGATACATTTCCAACCGTTATGTCCATTGCAATTGCGACAGAAGTTCAACAGTTACTTGTTCCAGCTCTGACCCACTTTCAGGAAGCGCTTTCGAAGAAGGTTACTGAATTTGACCACATCATTAAAATCGGAAGAACCCATACACAGGACGCAACCCCCATCACTCTTGGGCAGGAGTTTTCAGGATATGAAAGGCAAATTGAACTAGGTTTAGCCCGCATAAAAAGCTCTTTCCCGCGCCTTCTGGAGCTAGCACAAGGTGGAACGGCTGTCGGTACTGGTCTCAATTCCTCTCCTGAATTTGCAGCGCTCTTCGCTACTCATATTGCAAAGGCAACAGGTCTACCCTTTAAATCAGCCAACAATAAATATGAAGCGATCGCAGCAAACGATGTTGCAGTAGAATTCTCTGGTGTTCTCAATACTCTTGCAGTTAGTTGCATGAAGATAGCGAATGACATCCGCCTCCTCGCGAGTGGTCCAAGATGCGGCCTTCAAGAATTGTCACTTCCAGCAAACGAACCAGGCTCTTCAATTATGCCGGGGAAAATCAATCCAACCCAATGTGAAGCCATAACACAAGTTTGTGCCCAGGTTATGGGAAATCACGTAACGGTCACTATCGCTGGCTCGAACGGCCATTTTGAGCTAAACGCCTTCAAACCTGTCATCATATACAATATGCTCCAGTCTATTCGCCTATTGTCAGATGCCATTGACAGCTTCACCCGTAATTGTGTTTTAGGGATCGTTGCCAATGAAAAGCGGATCAAGGAGTTAATGGAACAATCGCTTATGCTGGTGACCGCGCTAACACCGCATATTGGCTATGATAAAGCCGCCAAAATAGCCACAAAAGCCTATGTTGAAGACCTAACCTTGAAAGAGGCTGCCTTAGAGCTGAAACTCGTCAGCTCTGCACAATTTGATGATTGGGTGCAACCCCGTAAGATGATCTAAATTCAAAGCCTAGCAGAAAAGGTCTACCAAGACAGTTATTAATTTCCTGATAGGTACGTTGTCCAGCTAACGGTAGATTGAAAGAGAATTTCAAACTATCAAAGTTTTGATTGATTTCGTTTCGCCTGAGCCAAAGCATCTTTCAAATTTGAGTATCGATACTTGCCAAAAAAGAAGTAATCAACTGGCACTCTTTTTATGCCGTATTTTGCCATTTCCGCTTCCTCTAAAGCCGAAATGGATTGGCTTTTTTTGGCTAATTCATTTTGATCACTCATATCAATTCCTTTCAAAATTATCATTTAAATTTCTGATTACATTACAAAATGATGGGTCCATTTAAACACGAGCTTTTTATATATGATAATTAGAATGACTTATTTCAGACTCCAAGTTCCGGATTTAGGTAAATACGAAAGTATTTAATTTAATCTATTCATTCCACACCACGCTCGCTCTAGAGACAGCCTTATTGGCTCAAATAATTAGAGACTTCTAAGTCTCACCCACGGACTCGTTAAGAGTTTAATTTCAGATTCTCCCCAGCTTTGTTGCATAACTATTTCTCACTACAATCAAGACTAAAATCATGATGCCCAAGAAAGCAGATATCATTGATCCCACAAGAATTCCCAGCTTTGCAGAATCTAGTATTTCCTGATTAAATGCCAGGTTAGCGATAAAAAATGACATGGTGAAACCGATACCTGTTAGAAAAGCACCCGCGACAAGCAAAGACCAGGATAGCCCCTCCCCTCGAACCGCAATACGACATTGCACTGCGAACCAGCTGAAACTAATCACGCCAATTGGCTTCCCAAAGACCAAGCTAACAATAATTGCCATTGAAACTGGGCTAGCAAGGTGAACTTCGCCAATCGCAATTCCTGTGTTCGCTAACGCGAAGAGTGGTAAGATGACTAAACCGACCCAGGGATGCAACATATGCTCCAGCCGTTCAACGGGAGACAGAGTTTCTCTAAACGCCCGGCCCAACTGCCGCAAGTCACTTTTACTGGCCGTCTCACTGCTCTTTTCTTCACCTTCAAGAGACGTAAACACACGGCCTAGCATCGCACTCATACGTTTACCACTTACCCAGATTTTAGTAGGCGTCATCAGCCCAAGAACAACTCCACAAATTGTCGGATGAATACCGCTACTATCAAAACATAACCAAATCCCTGCCCCCAACACAAAGTAAACAGGAACACTTCTCAACCCTAATCTAGCTAATATTGCTATCGCCCCGAGCCCCAAGCCCCCTATGACAATTGCGTTCCAGTTCAAGTCCCCTCCATAACCAATTGTCATTACTAAAATGGCCCCTAAATCATCAAAAATTGCAAGCGACAATAGGAACAAACGAAGAGACGAAGGGACTCGAGAACCGAAAAGGGCAAGACACCCAATTACAAATGCGGTGTCTGTCGCCATTACAGTTCCCCACCCATTCATACCGGGGCGGTGATACATAAATATCAAATAAAGTAAGACCGGAACAACCATGCCACCAAGAGCTGCCATGATCGGAAACATCGCAATTCTAATCCTCTGCAATTCTCCCAACACAATCTGACGTTTGAGTTCCAATGAAATAACAAAGAAAAATAATGTCATCAGTCCTTCGTTGGTCCAATGCCTCAATGAGCGACTAAAGTCCATATCAGCAAAATGAAGGCCAATCGAAATCTCCCAGAAAGACTCGAAAGGTTCCGACCAATTCGAGTTAGCCAATATCATTGCTAAAACTAAAGCGAGGAAAAGGAAGGTGCCTGCCACTGACTCAATTCGTACAAATCTCGCTAAAGGTCTCGTAAAGTGATGGGAAAATTCACTAGGGAGGTATGCTTCCCCTTGATTTTGCATGTCAGCTATTCCCCTTCTCAGAAACTCTGCCCACTTCATTCCTTCCAGGTATCAGGGTCCATTCCCTTCAAGAACTTGAAAAGTTCGCTTTCAGTGGACAATACTAACGTCGTGTTTGCGGCAATGATTGTCTGATACGCCTGCATGGTTTTTGTGAACTCATAAAATTGCACTGCCTGTGGACTTTGATTATAAGCTGCTGCGTAAATTTCCGTTGCCTTTGCGTCTGCCAAACCGCGGATTTCTTCAACCTTCTGATAGGCTTCGGATTGAATTTTGTTCAAATCGCGTACTCTGTTGCCGCGGATCCGTGCTGCTTCACCATGACCTTCTGATAAAAAACGCTCTGCTATTTGCCGGCGCTCACTAATCATACGATCATATATTTTTGGTCGCACACTCTCGTTATAATTTATTCGTTTGAACCGAATATCTAGAAGCTCGATCCCGAAAACCTCTACTTTCTTAGCAGCCGCAATGAAAAGCTCGTTTTCAACTAGTTTGCGTCCCTTAAGAATAGGTACAAGGGAACCAATGTCCTGTTCCTGCTCCAAATTAGTTAGTAGAGTATCGCGTGCCGGAACCCGGTCCATTGTCGTTCGGATAATCTCAATGAGCTCATGCTTGGCAACCGCATTCCTGGTTTCGCTCCCTAGAATATCATCCAAACGTGATTGAGCGCTTCGCTCATCACGCAGCCTCAGGAAATATTGCAATGGATCCGTAATCCGCCAGCGAGCAAATAAGTCAACAGATATATAAAGTTTATCTTTGGTCGGCATATCTGAGGGATTACCGTCCCATTCTAAAACTCTCCTATCGATAGGGTTGACCTCTTGAATAAATGGAATTTTAAACTTGAGCCCCGCACTAATGATAGGCGATCCCACAGGCTTACCAAACTGGGTAACGATGGCCTGTTCGACTTCGCTCACGGTATACAATGAGCTAAACACAGTATACGCACTGGCACCCAAGGCTAATATGAACGCGAATTGCTTAACCCCGCTCATGGCTTTAACTCCTTCCCACTCTCTAAATTTAGAAATGGCAGGATACTTATCGACTGTTCATCAATAATTATCTTTGATTTTATGCTCGGCATCACTTGCTGCAAGGTTTCCAGATATATGCGCCGACGCGTGACTTCTGGGGCTTTTCTATACTCTGACAACAACGCAACAAAGCGTGCAGTATCGCCCTTGGCTTCATTTATGCGTTTCAGTCTGTAGCCATCTGCTTCACGAATTCTTTGATCCTTTTCACCCTCAGCAAGCGGAATAACTTTATTGTAATCGCGCCTTGCTTCATTGATGAGCTTCTCTTTTTCTTGCTGAGCCTTGTTAACCTCGTTAAAGGACTCCTGAACTGGCTTTGGCGGATTAATGTTTTTTAGTTGCACCTGATCAATACTAATCCCCATTGCATATTTGGTCGAAAGAGCCTGCATCTTGACTAAGGCTTCGTTCTCGATTTCTTGTCGCCCAATGGTAATCACTTCGTCTACAGTTCGATCGCCAACCACTTCGCGCATGACCGACTCAGACACATATCGAAGTGTTTCGCTTGGTTCCCGAACCTCAAAAAGAAATTTGACAGAATCCGCTATTCGATATTGTACAACCCATTCAACCAGCGCTGCATTCAAATCACCGGTTACCATCTGAGTCTCGCGTGTTGCATCGCGAGGGCGAGGACTTTGATTGGGATCATGTCCGCCTGGTGTAATAAACCCAAACTCCTGCTTTAACTGGCGTTTTATTGGAACAATCGTGATTTCATCAATACCAAGAGGTAATTTGAAATGGAGCCCCGGCGGTACTTTTTTAAGATACTTTCCGAAACGTTGTATAACAGCGACCGAGTCACTAGGAACAGTATAGTATGAAGTCCACACCGCCAAACCAACGCTTATAATAACCACAATAATCAATCCTCCCCAAAGCCCCCCACCCGGCTGAAACTTCTTAAATCGATCCTGTAAGCGTTGACCCATTTCTTCAATATCTAGCCCTAAACCAGGCTTGCCACTCCAAGGGTTCCCCTCATTACCATTTCCACTTTGCCATGGCATTATTGTACCCTTTCAAATGTTCACTAAATTTCGAAATTCTGTCCTCAAGACAAAGCTTTACCGTCAATCCCGTTCACTAGATGATCGCGGTTTTGTTGACCTAACTGCCATTCCTTCATTTTCTCCTCGCGCAATGGCGGTCTTATCTTCCTTCTCCTTTTCTGGCGGAGCCGGATCTATTTTTGAACTTTTGGAGGCGTTTGAACATAACGCGCTGAAGATCTTGTCTAGTCCCTTCTTAAATTTCCCCCAGTGTGCTTTGGATGCGCTCAAAAGCTTATCAGTTTCCATTGCGATATTTCCCTTCGAAGGATCGTAAGGAACAGCTAATTTTGCCTGGATCGGGTAAGAGATAACGCGCCCGGCTTCTTTGTTGTTTATATGCTTTTCTGTTTTCATCTGAGAGGTCCCTACTCATTAGCTGTGTTTTAGGAGGAACGTCGGTTTAACCAAACGTCAAAAACCGAACGGCGTAACGCATTTTCTTGGAGATTGATTACACGCGGACTTTTCCAAGACAATCTGTTCTAGGGCGTGAACCACGCCAATAGTTATATTGATTATTGCGCATGGTAGAAAAGTAAGCCGCTCACAGGTTTTGCATACCCTCGGAAACTACTCATGACGAGCAATATTTCAGCTATATTTAGCTTCTGATAAGCAAATCTTGTTGAGTCAATTCCTCGTTTTTGAAAAAAACGAGGAATGCTAGTTTGAATAAAAGTCCTCCTAATAATCGCTAGAACAGCATTGGGTTTAAAAAGCTAGTAAAGCCTCTACCTGTCTTACAGCTCTTCTAACGTTATCGTTTAAAATGCATCACAAATTTGCCGGACCATCCCTTTATCAATAAGCTTACCGTGTCACTAGGCTTGAGTATATTCCGAACCTGTTGTCAGCCATCTCGACTCTATATAATGATTTATTGCTTTGAATTCAAAGGCATCTTTCTTTTCATTTATTCGGGACCGGAGGCCTCTTGAGAGCCTTCTCCTTCATATAGAGTTTCCAAATGATACATAAACTTGCCCTCATCTTAATTGTTATCTCATTCACCTTTACGCTCGGCGCATGCGGAGATACGTGGAGCGGCTTGAAAAAAGACACAGGTGAGAATATGGAAAAAACAGGTGGCGCCATAGAGGATGCGGGCACAAAGGTCAAAGAATAGCTTCTATGCTGAATCAAACCGATTGCAAAAATGGCGAGCAAAAGAGTGATCAAACGGATCTCATCGTTGAAGAACCCCATTCCAGGTCTAACAAGCGGCAGGAACTTGCACGGCGATGGGCGAAAACCATCAAACCCCATGCACGAGCATCGACAAGGCAGAGTGTCCTACAAATTTTAAACACAACGTTGCCGTTGATCATACTGTGGGTGGCGATGTTATTCACAGTGGACAAAGCCTATTGGCTAACCCTTTTACTATCAATACTTGCAGCCGCATTCACGGTTCGGCTTTTTATGATCCAACATGACTGCGGACATCGGTCATTCTTTACCTCCCGCCGCCTGAATGATTTTGTTGGTACATTGATCGGTATTGTAACGTTAACCCCACACGAATACTGGCGCAGCGCACATAACATTCATCATGCCACCTGCGGCAATCTACAAAACCGTGGCATAGGCGATATTACACTTCTTACAAAAGCAGAATATTTGAACTTACCTTTTTGGCGACGGCTGGCTTACCGACTGTACCGCAATCCTCTTATAATGTTAGGGATCGGGCCAATCTATTTGTTCGTTTTTAAGAACCGGCTACCACTTGATCTTATTTTCCAACGTCCAATGCTGCTGATCAGTGTGATGCTCACAAACATCGGAATTGCGGGTACGATCGTCGGTCTTGGCTTAAATTTTGGCTTTTTCAACATTATAAAAGTGCAGCTTCCTATCGTCCTACTATCTTCCGCAATTGGTGTGTGGTTGTTTTATGTTCAACACCAATTTGAATTCACATACTGGCAGAAAAACAAGGACTGGGATTTCTATGATTCTGCAATAGCTTCAAGTAGCTACTATGACTTACCGCAACCGCTCCGCTGGTTTTCCAGCGACATCGGCATTCATCATATCCATCATCTTTCGTGCCGCATTCCTAACTATAATCTTAAAGAGTGTCTGACAGATATTCCTGCCCTTCGAACCCTCAACCGCATTGGCTTGCGAGAAAGTTTCCACTGCCTTCGATTTGCACTTTGGGATGAGGATGCTCAACGATTAATTTCGTTTAGAAAAATCCGCACACGGAAAGCTTAAACACTAGACCTTTGCTGCGATTTTGTCAGGATTCATGCATTAGACTCATTTTTGTGTTTTTCTTTCCAGAATTTCTTAATTTTCTGCCCGCTGTAATTGCGAGCCGAGTCAGTTCTGGTATGGATTTTGTTGCAGTCTTTGCCATGATCGCCGCTCGGTGATTTTCAACGGTGCGCTGGCTAATACCTAAATCAGCAGCAATATTCTTGCTTGGGTTACCTGCAAGCACAAGATCCATGATTTGGCGTTGCCGCGGCGTAAGTCTGTCAATTCGTCGCTTGGTAGTTGTCTGTGCCTCAAACAATTCCATCTCAACTTTTGAAAGCTCTAGTGCCCGTTCAACACTTGCGAGCAGAACGCAAGATTTTAAAGGCTTTTCGATAAAGTCCAGGACCCCTGCTTTCATTGCTTGGACAGCCATTTTAACATCGCTTTTACCAGTGATCATTATTGTCGGAAGTTCAGCTTCTTTTTCTTTAAGTACTTCCAGCAGTTCAAGCCCACTCATCCCTGGAAGATTAGCATTAATTAGAAGACATGCTTGTTGACGAGTGCGATTACTTTCTAAGTATTCCTCGGCCGTTGTGAAAACTTCTACATTCCGATCTTTTTCGGCGAAGAGTTCCTGAATAGCCTTCTGAATATTTATATCATCATCCACCATAAAAACGAACGGCAAGTCGGGTTTTAGGGGCACCAATTTATGTCGAAACTTCTTTGCTGAACTTCGACCAACAAGTAATTTCCGAATGGATTGCAATAGCTCATCTGAGTTTACCGGTTTATCCAGTTTTACGCAGTCGTGTTTCGCGATTAAACTCAGGGTGGAGGTTGATATATCACCTGTTAAAATAATAGCAGGAATATTTTCGCTAAATCTCTCCCTAACCTTCTCTATAAGACCCAATCCGTTTACACCTTCTGATAAATTAAAATCGGCCATAATCAGATCCGGTTGATCGTTCCCTCTCACTGGAATTGTTGCATCCAAAACTCCATCATGTGCAGTTATCGTTTTATACCCTTCCGTACTCAGAAGAAGATTCAATAGATCAAAGATATCAGGATCGTCTTCGGCTATTAGAATTTTTTTTATCCGACCATCGCTGTCTTTCCGTCCTCGGCCTTTATTCGGACCATGTATTGTCCGAGTCAATTTTGGTGCCTCTGCTGCGAGCTGGACATTGATTGAGAACACAGAACCCTTTGTGGGGAGGGACCTGACATGTAAAGCATGCCCTAATAAATATCCAAGCTGTTGTACAATGGATAGGCCAAGACCTAACCCTAGCTTACGATCCTGAGTCTCATTACCAATTTGCGTGTACTCTTCAAAAATGGCTTTATATTCCCCCTCAGCAATACCAACCCCCGTATCCCAAACCTGAATGCTAAGCAAATCTCCGCGGCGCCTACATCCAATTAAAATCTTTCCTGTTTTAGTGTATTTTATGGCATTCCCAAGCAGGTTACGGATCATCTGCTCCAAAAGCCGCTGATCACTATGGACATGCAGTGGAGTAGAAACAGAGTGAAACGCTAAACCACAAGCCTGAGCATGATACTCAAATTCGCGACTCAAACGCTCAAGCATTTCGGAGAGCGGAAAGTCAGTTTTCTCTATTTTGACAGTACCCACATCAATTTGATTAATGTCCAAAAAAGCATTCAACATACCGGACGTCGCACCTAGCGTTTCCTCCATCCGATCAATCAATTTCTTTGTAGATGAACCTTTAACAGTTTTGGCAAAAATCCCTAGCAACAATGCAAGCGTCTGCAAAGGTTGACGAAGATCGTGGCTGGCAGCAGAGAGAAAGCGTGATTTTGCCGTAGACGCCAGTTCCGCTCGAGATTTAGCAGCCTCCAGTTCCATTGTATGGTGTTTGCGTTTTGTAATATCGACAAAAGTAATAACAATCCCTGCCGATACGTTTCCGTGAATACTGCAGAGAGATACATGAGTGTGAAACCATCTACCCATTTCTGTAGTAACTTCCCGTTCAACAGAGGCCCCGCCTTGCAAAACAGTTTGTGCATCAGCTAGTAAAACATCAATTGGGATCGTAAACTTGAAATCGACAATTGGTCGCCCAATATCGCTGTCGATCAGATTAAAGAGTGATCTCACACTAGGGGTGAACAAGCGAATTTTAAAGTCAGCATCAAGAAAGAGCGTTGCAATGTCCGTGCTGATAAGAACATTTTGCAATACGTTGTAATTAACTAACTGCTGCTCAAAATCCTCCTGAAGCTGACTAACTAACGCCATAAGCTCTTTACTAGTTGTAGATACCTTTTTAAACGTCAGTATCTCTTTATTTGCAGGTTTAATTATCTGATCAGTTGAGAATTTCTCGATGTCAGAAAATTCGACATTGGGTACGGCACCCTTGAGTTCAACATCCTTTCCTTTTTGCTCCCCTTCAAGCTCAATCGCACACCCTGTTTCATCTGACTTAATCGTTCTTAAAGTCATCAACTTGCTATCAAATCGGTCTTTAAAACATATCAACAACAGGTCGTTAGAACTATACTTGACCGGCTCTACAATAATATTGAAACGTGCCCCCCGCTCTGACAGATCGCCATCCAAAACAACTAGGTTATTTTCCGCTATAGCTTGAGAAATTGCCGCCTGAAGCTTTGAACGTATGTTTGGTCGGACCATTGTTAATAAATCTTGCTTTTGATTTCTCAATTTCATCTGCAGATAGTGATCTGTAGATCCTATTGAATATAAACATTCATTTTTTTGATTAATTAAAACCACTGCAGAAGCATACTTTTCGAGAATAAGCTGCTGGCAAAGAAATACACAATCGGATTGCGGAGAAGTCTGTACCACCCGTTTCAGAGGCTCATCAGGTTTAAAATTGAGTTTATCTTCAACTTGCAATCCCGCTTTTCCATGATGCCTTTGTACCGCATGCCGATAAAGCCTATGTGGTTCGGATATCAATGAAAACCGTTTTTCCGTGTCTGCGATACGCTCCGACCCTCCCAGCAACAACATACCATTCATATAAAGTGAGGCATGGAAAACCGAAACAACCTTTTCTGAGATTTCTGGGTCTAAATACTCTAGAAGATGCCGACAAGAAATGAAGTCAAACCGAGACGAGGGGGTATCTATCAAAATGTCTTGCACTCTAAATTCCACCAAACGGCGCAAGTCTTTTTTAACATGGTAACCATTCTCTACTCTGTCAAAAAAGCGGACGAGCCGGGCTGGTGTTAACTCGGACTGAATTGTTTCTGAATAAAAACCATCGTGGGCCTGAGCTATTACGTCAGGATCAATATCAGATGCAAAAATCTCAAACTTAATATTAGAACCCGATGCCTCAAGCTCTTCCTGGAACAACATTGCCAAAGAATAGGCTTCCTGACCTGTGCCGCAACCAACACTCCAGATACGCACTGTCCGCCCGGACCCTGCTGTTGTGAAAATTTCAGGAATAATCTCTCGTGCTAGAAAATCACACTCATCCACAGTATCGAAAAAACTATTGCCTTTAACCTGCAAGCCTGTTGTAAGTTGATCAATCTCCTTGGTCCTTTTTGATCGAGGTAAGGAGCCTTTTTTTGAAGCCTGAGATTTCATTACCATTCGATCTACCTTATTAAATTAGGGGTAATTTTTCCTATTTTTCAAGGAAACAGGTAGGGGGCCATTGTTTCTGACCGGTTTCAAAAAAAGATTTCGTTCTTGTTCCTGACAGGAACATTCCCCTACAATCCTAATCAGCTAGCATAATTTACAATTTGATGAACTAACCCAAATCAGTGTAGATTTTTTGATGCGTCTCACCGACTTAGGGGCAGAATAGAGGCAACTATCAAAATTACACCTTTACTACGAAAACTATCTGCATTCGTAACCCTTTCAGAGAGTGAACGATTAGCCTTGGATAGGCTGCAAAATCATTCGAGAAAGTTTGCCTCAGGGAAAAACCTCGTATTTCAAGGGCAGTCGGACCAAATCCTTTATATTGTGCATTCAGGTTGGGTTTGCTCTTACAAACTCCAACCCGATGGATCACGCCAAATTATTGATTTCCAAGTCCCCGGAGATTTACTAGGATTACGTAACGTGCTTTTCAACATATGTGACCACGGGATAGAAACAGTTACAACGGTCAAAGTTTCCGAAATCATTGTCTCTGATCTTATGGATACATTTAAAAAATATCCTCGCATCGCGATCGCAACCTTTTGGTCGGCATCTAGAGAAGAAGCGATGGTGGTTGAACATCTGGTGGACATTGGACGCCGCGGTGCGACAGAACGCGTTGCCCATTTTCTCCTCGAACTGGGGGCAAGACTGACGTTAGTCGGGCTAGGCAGCAAAGTTGGCTATGATTGTCCACTGACCCAGTTCCATCTCGCAGATGCAATGGGATTGAGTGCAGTCCATGTCAACCGCGTCCTAAGGCAATTGCGTGAGGATGGCATGGTGACGTTTAGGAACAGTCATGTCACATTCGACAATTATGATCGCTTGGCCGAGTTTGCAGAATTTGATCCCTCCTATCTTGATCAGGAAGGTCCCTTACTTCAGTGAAAGCTAGAAAGAAGAACGGGGTTCTATCGGCGCGAAATCCGTCAGTACAGGTGAGAACCTTCAATACTAAGCTTTTTGAGCGCAGCGATATCATTTTGTCGGAAATCGAAAACGTACAGACTAATATTTTCCGATTGAGGAGACTAGGGTCACAGTTTATGCACTGTTGCTCATTTCGAGTTTACAGAACTTGTCTCGGCCACTGAAAAGAGCTTTCACTCCTTTGTAGCCGCAGGGTAAAGATCTCTTAGTTATCGGGCGCGGGTTTTTGGCCCGCGCGCCGGAAGTTTTGGAGGGCTAAAAGGGACACTACTGTGTCCCAAAAGGAATTTGATACCAGACACATCGAATGACCTGAACAGGATTACGGTTTTGCGATCAAAGAGATTTTTGTTCCTTCAATACTGATACCTGCCATCAGACCTTTCTGATCAAATATGAAGGCGTAGGCATCCTCTTTCAGGCTTGATGTTGACAGGTTTTTTGCCGCCCCAGCGTCGATCACCACGACCGTTGGTCCGACACCCAGTTCCCAGCCTTTGCTCTCAGCCACATATTTGATGGCTTTATCGCTCATCAGATAGACAATATAACCGTAAGTCTGAGCGCCAACCTGAAAGCCCCAAGAGCCGGTAACTGTGTTGTAATAGCCGTCCACCAGACCGCCTTTCATCATCAAGCCTTCGCCATAAGCACCGCCAAAAACTAGACCGGCTTTAACAACATTAGGGAAAATGAGGGTCGCTTTGGCATTTTTCGCCAGATGGGCCGCAACAGGGCTCGTTCGTTCCAGCTGATTGCTTGCCTGCTCAGCATCCGCTTTCAAATTTTCAGCTGTGGCAGCCACGGAGGGACCCGAGACAGCCAGCATCATCATCAGGATAACAACAAGATTGAGTATTCTGTGCAATGATTTCATGATTAACTCCTGTGGGGGGGACTCTGCAGATTAAAATTAATCTGAGTGATGGCAAACTACTCTTGTTTCGGGCTGGATCGACTAACCTCAATCAAGTCGCGTGAATTAATCTAGTCGGTTCAAAAACTATTTGAGATATTGTCCGGCGAGCAGACCCGTTAATGCCGCAACCAGCAGCGCCGTTTTTGGATTATCACCCACAGAAGCCTCCAGCTCCGCCGTGACAAACGCGACCATGGCGGCTAGTTTTTCTGGGTCCGGTGCTTCGCGTTGGGCCTCTTTGGCCTGTAATTTGTGCAGCAAATAGACAAGTAGTGCAGCGATGAGCAATAACAGCAGGGTCGCCCCGGCAGTGGCTAGGGCCGCCAGTGGTATTATCGTGTACAAAAGCATCCAGGAAAAGAATCCCAAAGCCAGAAACAGCAGACTCAGAAAGACCATCATAGAAGCGAGCGCTAGGGCCGTGCCTCCGATTACACTTCGCTGAACAATATTCGTTTTCTTATGAGCCGAGTACTCAACTAGTGCTATTTGCAAAATCTGCAAAAGCGCGGTCAAGGCCTAGCTTCTCCGCCGCAGCAGCAAACTGGCCAGAAAACCAACGGCAAACGCAATCGCGATACTGGAACCGGGATGTTCTTTCACCTGACCTTCGATCTGATCAATCCCTTTTCGCCCATAACTCTTGAAGGAATCCAGTTTCTCGCGTGCGCTTTCTGCGCCGTTCGTTTTCATAGCATCCATCATGTCAGAGACATGTTTTCGCAAAGAGGCGAGATCTTCTTTTAGTTCGTCCATTTCTGGGTTTAAGCCGTTAGATTTATTCATTTTATGCTCCATTATGATGGCGGAACCCTTAAGGATGCCGAATTGAATTGCCCCCTGCGATGATCTGATTGATCAGGGCGGCGACGGCTTGATGTGTATTTGCATCAAAGGCCTTACCGGCAGTTCCTTCATGAGCACTGGCAGCGTCTTTTAGCACGCCTATGATTTCATGCTCTGAAAGAAGTTTGTGATCGTTCAGTGCCAGCAAAAGCGACTCGCAGATCGAAAGTGCTGCTATTCCGGAAATATCCTTGTTATCCTTCATTATCGGACCCCTTTAAGGTTTAAAGACATGAGGACAGGGAAAGAATGCCTCTCGATTTTACCTAGATTGACAGGTTTTGTGGCAACTTACTTATCGAGAGCAGTCTATTACTGATACACTTGAGGTTTCTGTATGCAACGTGTGGAATGGTCAGATATGCCCTCAGAACGGACTGCGTCAGACTATTCCCAGAACCATTAAGACGACAACAATAACCAGCAGGGTGCTCAGAACACCTATACTTCCGTGTCCATAACCATAGCCATAGCCGCCGAAACGGCCACTAAACCCACCAAGTAGAAAAATGATTAGTACGATGAGCAGGATTGTACCAAGTGGCATAATTTTGATCTCCAGCGGTTTAAGAAGTTAATTAAGTTGATTGGCCACAGGTATTTCAAGAGATAAACAATGAGAGACAGGGATTTCTTTTTTATCCGTTATAACCTCAGAAGATTTACAGTATACAAGCGAATTACTAGACAGCTACTGGCCGACCGAAACGTCAATTAGAAGAGCCACGATACACCTTTGCCGTTGGGGAACACTGATGCAGGTTAGTCTGGCTCAAGCGAGCCTCGGAAAGGTTTTATTGAGCTATCCTTAAGCTCCAATTCCGTCTCCCACCCACCCAATAAAAAAGGCCATCCATTTGGATGACCTTTTTTTTATTTGGTTGCGGGGGCAGGTTTTGAACCTGCAGTCTTCAGTCTATGAGCTTGATTAGACCAAAATCAAATAATCAAAATAGATAATTTTTGAAGAGCAGCCTGTCTACCCACCATGTCCGAAGAACTCCAATCCTTGACGGAAACGGGTACATGCTCTAAATATAATGACGCAATTACAACATGGCTGATAATATTGTAGCTATTACATCTTTTTTATGTGAGAGCAGCGTTATGACACGACAGCAGCAGACCGTAGACGTGAATGATAAAGCCATCCTGGCCAAAGCCGCCAAGAATGCCGCCTCCAATCTTGGGATCCCACTTGAGGAGCTGGCCAAGATCATAGGACGGGATCGGACAGCCATCAATCGCGGTATTGACCCTGCGACAAAGGCTGGGGAGCTGGCCCTTCTCTTTGTCCGCTGCTATCGCGCCCTGCACACGCTGGTCGGTGGGGATCCGAAAAACATGAAGCACTGGTTTGGAACACGTAATAAACATCTGAACGGTGTTCCAAGAGAGCTTGTGAAGTCCGTGCAGGGACTGAATAGCGTCCTCGTTTACCTGGACGGCATGCGTGGGAAAATTTGAGTGGAAGGATGTTCTGAGCCAGGCTCAACCCGAGACCCTCAAGGGTCTCCTCTGGCGCGTTGTTGAGGACCAGTCAGAGATCGCCACCATGGAGCTGGTTGATACACTCGATGAACAAATGCGGCTTGAAGAGTTGCTGGACGCGACCAAACCTTCCTATCCAGAAACGGCGCCAGATGATTACTTACTGGCCACCCCATTCAGATATCCTCCCTTAAAATGGGGATCGCGTTTTGGGGCCCGACATGAGATGTCCATCTTCTATGGATCTCTTTTACAAGAAACAGCGGCGGCTGAACTGGCCTATTACCGGTTCGTATTTTTAGAAGGTGTCGAGGAGGCGTTCCCCAATCCGGTGATCCGGGCAAGCTATGATCTCTTTTCGGCCCGGTTCAAGTGTGACCCCAGCCTCGATCTGACTAAAGCACCCTTTACCGCCTATGCAGACATCCTGCAGCACAAAGCCAACTATCAGCCAACCCAGGCGCTCGGCAGTGAGCTAAGAGCAGCCGAGATCCAGGGGATTAGCTATCAGTCCGCGCGCTGCCCCAAGGCCGGTTTGAACGTCGCCATTTTTGAGCCGGCAGGGTTAATCTCAAAGAAGCTTGTTCAAAAGCTCAAATGCTATTGTGAGGCCACACAAAACCGGGTGGTCCTCAAGCTGGATCGAACCCAATTCCTGGAATTTCCAAGGGATCTATTTTTGATCGATGGGAACCTTCCTGAACCAGCTTGAGCTCACTCCGTCACAAAGCTAATCTTGTATCCCCGTCAATCGATGACTGACCCCCATAAATATTGCGACGCACTGCAAACACTTCATAAGAGCTTCATTGATCTCAGAAATGCATCACTTTATACTTAAGCGATAAAGACTGGAGACGTTTATGACCGACCTGCATCATGACCCGGGAATGCCCACTTCAGAGGGGATTGAATTTACCCTTGCAGAAACACAAGCCATGCAGCGGGCCATTCTCAAGCTCCTCGCGCTCTGGAAGCTCACCGATGATCAAGTGACGACTTTACTGGGCGGCATCTCCATCTCAGAGTTCCAGGGCTGGAGGGAAGGTCAATACGGATCTGTTGATCCAGAAACCCCAATCCGCATGTCCAATCTGATCGGGATACACAAATGCCTTCGACGTCTCTTCAGCGATCCGGAGCGGGATTACGACTGGATCAAGAGGCCCAATACTGTTTTTGACGGACGGTCCGCCTTAGAGGTAATGCTGAAAGGCCACTTAACCGACATCATCGTTGTCCGACGCCATCTGTTCGCAGAATGTGAGACATGATCCTTGGGTAAGCTCCCAAAACCTTTGTCAGGCAAACACCCCTGCATCAACCGGCACTTAAACGTTTTGGCGCCTCTGGAACAGGGTATCTGCGCTCCGTTATCTGACAGACCGCGTCACGTTTCAAATCTTCACTGAAACTGGCTTTGCCCATAGCAACCTCCTTGCCACATCATCAGCCAAAAAGGTGTCTACAAATTTAAGGGCGTCTGAAAGCATAACAATGTATAGCAAGGTATAAGGTTTTTTCTTATCCTTTGTTATACATGGTTATAAAAGGTTATACTTTGGAGAATTTTCTTCCCCTTCAGAGTCCATGACACAGAATTGACGTTGTGAACATGTGAGTGCATTGATCACATACATCTCCGAAAGCCAGCCGAGGCCGGAGCGAGGAATAGGCTAATCTAGAACCTGAACAACCGATGAAGGGTAAATCCACCTCTGGACCGTTTCACAGGAAATATCCAAACCTCGGGCGGCCAAAAGATCTTCAATGTCTCGATAGCTAAATGTAAATCTGAAGTAGTGGCAGACAGCATGCTGAATTATTTGAGGTGGAAAGTAATGCCAGAAATATGAGATCTTTTGCATTGGCCAAGACTAAGGCATATTTAACTTTCCCGCCACGATGTTAATGTGACAACGCCAAGGGGATCCTCGACAGCGTCGTATCAGCTCATTTTCGCTTGATGTTCTTAAAGGAATCAGTGATAGCCGAACGCAATTCATCACCTTTTAGTCCAGTGGATCTATAATGCTTCAAAGTCTGAGTTGATTTTTGGTTCAGTACTAAACCTTCAACAGACAAAAATTTGGAAGCTTTTGACAATCCAATCGCCTTACTCACAAACTTACCGGTTGTCGCTGAGCGTTTAATAGAGTGATTTTTTAACATAGCTATAAAATACCATAAGCTGCAAAACAAAGATGTAAAAAAATAGACGCATTTATGGTAAGCACGGTCGGTATTGTCACATTAACTTCCTCTGACACCGCACACGATCTGGTCAGTCCGTTTCAATGGGTAATGACACATCGTTGGCCCACTCGCTCATGGAATTGTCGTAAACAGCTATATCGCGATAGCCCAATTCATGTAACACGAAAGCATCTAACGTTGCGGCAATCCCGCCGCCACAATAGGTGATGATGCGCTTGCCTGGTTCGGCACCGATGCCGGTGAAGGCCTGCGCGGCCGCCTCAATCGGCAGCAACTCCATAGTTTCAGGATTGACCAATGTTGGCGCAGGGACATTAACACTGCCCGGGACGCGGCCGGGGCGACCATAGCGCGGACTATTGCCACTGTGCAGATCTGCTGTCAACGCGTTGATCGTGCAGATATCTGCCGCACCAATCGCGCTTCGAACAGCATCTTTGTCCACGAAGAGCCCGGGTCTCACGTTGAGGGAAAATGTGCCCGCTGGATAGGTACAGGGACGAGTTGAGGTCACATGCCCGTCGGCAATCCACTTATCATAACCACCATCCAGAATAGACACATTGTCGAACCCGAGCCACCGGAGCATCCACCAAAATCTCGTCGCCCATTGTAGGCTTTTACGACTGTACAGAACGACACGTTTGCCGTCGCTGACACCGCGCTCTGCAAAAGCAGCCGCCGTTTCCTCTGCCGGCGGTAGTGTAAAGCGGAAGGGGCTGCCGGCTACAGAAAAGTCTTTTTGCAAATCGAGATATCCAGCGCCAGGAATATGGCCTTTGTCGTAATCAGCTTGCCCACTTTGAACTGTATAGGGCCGGTTTGGTCCCTGATCAGGAATTAGATACGTCGTACAATCGAAGATGACCAGGTCGGGGTCATCCAAATGAGCTTCGAGCCATTCACAGGTTACCAGCGCTTCAGAATATTGTGACGGTGTTCCATTCATTCTATCCAGGCCTTTTTATTGTTTTTAATTACACATAGTCTGATCAATCATGCGACCAACCGCAAGACGTTATCAGTGCAAAAGCGGCCTTCGAGCATTATTCCCAACATTGAAACGATAGCTTTCTGAAGTCAAAGAAACTTGGTGTATGACCTCGATCGCAGATGGTGTCAGACGAAAGAGAATAGGCCCTAATTAGGCTTGGCAACACCAGTGTTTGACATCAACGCCCATGGAACAACAAGTCTAAAAAGCGCGCGCAGCCTTGTCTTGAAAATTCCGATCCAAGGCCTTACCCTAAGGGAAGATAAATGAAAACCTAACGTATTCGGCTTCTAGAATATTAAGCCCTCTCTTGTATGCCAGTACAGAGAGGGTTTTTTATTTGGGGCATATAGCAGCCCCAAACCCGGATTAGGCAAACACCCCGGCATCAACGGCCTGCAGATATGAATAGAGTTCCTCAGCCTTTCCGGCCTGAACCAGCTGCATGGCCGTCCACCCCGCAAAACCGGCGAGCGGTTCTGATCTGTACCAGGCATAAGCCATGAGGGGCGATCCAATGCGCTGCGTCAGGATCAGAAGCGCCTCCACAAGGTCGCGCAGGCGCTTTTGGGTATCTGCATCGTAAACAGAGGATTGACGCGTCAAGGCGCTTTCATCAATCCCAATCGTCCAGGCAATCTCCTTTAAATCGGTCCGCAGGAGTTTTACCAGCTTACCGGAGACGACCATTTCTCCCTCTGCGATATCCGCAAGCTGCATTCCGTCCATCCACTTCATTTGTGAAATTCAAAAATAGTCTACTTACTCATTGAAAATATTCAACGGTCGTATTGTCAGTGGAAAACAATTGGTGCCTTCAATACGCACTTTGAAGGTTGTCCATTATTATCTCCCGCACACAACTTACAAGAATATTAAAATTTATACCTTTGGACACATAGCTCTAGCCTCGTTTCATCGAGAATATGTAAAACCGCTTGAAAGCGACAAGCGCTTCTTGTAATATTTTTGTGGGTTGCAACCCAATAATTTTGTGACCAAAGTTAGTATCAAAGATCAAATTGATGTTATTTTATAAGAATGTCTGAAATTTAGCTGATTTAAAAAATCTATTAAAATCAATTAGTTAAATACTTTATATATTTATGAAATTCTTTATATAAATTCCGGTTGATACTCCAAAGGCAGAGGTCACACGTTCGAATCGTGTCGGGTGCGCCATTTCCCCAAAATCAAAAATCGCTGTGTTTTATCTTTTGAGGCAAAGACCTAAGCGCTTTTAAACCTGGCTGGGCTGAGTTTCTTTATAACTTCGCTTGCAAGAAGTGAGCTTTTTCCAAGAACCAGGTTTGCGGTCAATTGGGACATGGCTGGTGCAGTTTGTATACCGTAACCCCCTTGGCCAGCGAGCCAAAAGAAACCCTCTCGATCTGGATCAAAGCCAACAACCGGTGTTCGATCCTTAACGAAGGTACGAAGTCCGGCCCAGCTATGTTCAAGCCTATCCACTGTAAGAGTTGTGGCCTCCTCAAACCGGTAGAGACCCTCAGCAAGGACCATATCATCCGGCCATGCGTCATGGGGTTCGACAGGATCTTCATCAGCGGGAGAAACCATTAACTTGCCAGCTTCGGGTTTGGCATAAAAGCTTTCCGACGCGCTAACAAATAGCGGCCAGCGATCAAACCCCTCTATCTCAGGTCGGGGTAGAATTGCGCCAGTCCGTCGCATAGGGATCGCACCAACTTTTGCCACGCCTGCCCGCTCCGCAATCACGTCTGCCCAAGCACCAGCTGCATTTATAAGGATCTTACCTTCTAGAGCTCCGGATGGCGTATGGATTTTCCAAATCCCTCTTTCCAGTTTAATTTCTAGGGCTTCCGAGTTCGTCAACAACTCCCCACCGTTCTGACGAAGCTGCCGCAGATAACCCTGCAAGATTCGATCAACGTCAATATCCTGCGCACTGGGCTCATATGCAGCCTTTACGATCGGATCTTTTTTCAGAATTGGAACCAGTTCAACCACTTCAGATGGGGTCAGTATCTCCAATCCATCAGAACCTTCCATATAATTTTCCAGATCCTCAAGCTCATGCTCACGTGCAAAGAAAAGCTCGCCGCGGGGAGTGAGCAGGCTGCTATCAGAAACTCCTTCCGGAGTTAAGAAAAATGGTTCTGACGCTGCATTCAACGCACGAAGCACAGCATTCCCGTAATTGCGAATAAAAATGGCGGCAGTTCGGCCGGATGAATGATAACCCGGCGTCGGCTCACTTTCCAAAACCAGCACACTTGCCTCTTTCGAAATTTCAGCCGCTGCGCTGATGCCAGCCATGCCAGCACCGATTACAATTACATCTGCAGTTACAGTCATTTACCGCCTAATCCGTTCTGGGCAATCTTGAGGGTCTACCCAAACCCTGTGAACCAATTACCACCTTCCTGCACTATAAAGGCAGACTAATTCAAGCCCGCAATAGTCTGATTTACCAAATATTTGTCGACGTTAAGGGTCAAGCAGGTTAGAGAGACCTCATGACAGAAAACTCAGATATGGAAATCCTGTTGGTCGCTGTTCCAGGGTTGGAGACAGCGCTGCTGAAAGAAGTCCAGGAAAAAGGGTTTGATAAACCCAGACCAATTAAGGGCGGTATTACAATCCGTGGGGATTGGAAGATGGTGTGGCGCGCCAACCTGGAGCTTCGAGGTGCCAGTCGCATCCTCGTCCGACTCGGCTCTTTTCATGCTGTCCATCTAGCTCAATTAGACAAAAGAGCTCGAAAATTTCCTTGGTCTGAAACCCTTGATCCATCGATCCCTGTCAAAGTCGAGGTCTCCTGTAAAAGTTCTCGCATTTACCATCAGAAAGCTGCAGCTGAACGTATTGTCAGAGCATTAACTGAGACCCACGGTATAAGAGTTTCTGATGACGCAGAATTAACCATCAAAGTTCGAATTTTTCGTGATCTTTGTACGATCAGTGTCGACAGCTCTGGAGAAGGTCTTCATAAACGCGGCTACAAAGAAGCGGTGAATAAGGCCCCAATGCGAGAAACGCTTGCCTCCTTGCTTTTGCGAGAATGTGGTTTTTGTGGCACGGAACCGGTCGTCGACCCAATGTGCGGTTCCGGAACCTTCATCATAGAAGCTGCAGAAATTGCAGCCGGGCTTCAGCCAGGCAGGGTCCGTAATTTTGCATTCCAACAACTAAAAAGTTTCGATCCGGAACTCTACGAAACGCTCAAGAAGCCAATACCAGAAATAGAAAAGAAATCTCAGTTCTTTGGGTTTGATCGGGATAAAGGCGCGATTGATATCTCTCAGCAAAATGCCAAACGCGCTGGAGTTGGTAATTCTACTCAATTCCTCAAACAAACTATCGCCAATCTAAAGCCACCGACCGATCAGCCGGGCCTTGTGATCATCAACCCGCCCTATGGTGTTCGGATTGGCGAGATTAAGAAGCTGTCCAATCTTTATATCTCTCTCGGCAACTGCCTAAAGGCTGGCTTTGATGGCTGGCGGGTTGGCTTGATCACAAACTCCGACCAACTTGCCAAAGCAACTGCGCTTCCTTTTTGCGAAAAACCACTAAAGTTTTCACATGGCGGGATACCAGTGAAACTTTTCAAAACAGATCCACTTCCTCAACGCGTCAATTGCTAGAAAACTCGTTTGTTGTCTCAACAACCTCCATATTAAAATGTCCGCTAAAGTGGAATTTATAACGCCTTTTCTTCTATTGATCCTTTGTGCAGTTTTAGTAAGGTAAAAGAAATATAGGAGATTTTGTCAGGAGCTCAGATGAGTGAACGATTGACTAGAGTTCTAATTGGTCTTTGTATGCTATTTTCCTCAGTTGGGTTATCGCAAGCCAATGAAGAGAATAAACTTCGAATCCTCATGTCTCCTATCCCGCCACTCGTGATGTCATCACAAGCAGATCAGCGGGGAGTTCTCTATGAAATAGCTTTAGAGGTCGCGCGACGTTGGGGTAATTCTCCCCAATCAGGCACTAATTCATCTGTTCAACTAGAAATACTGCCATGGAGCCGAGCATATGCAGAGCTCCTCAAACACCCGAACGTTGTGATGCTACAAATGGCCAGAACGCCCGAACGAGAAGCAGAATTTCAGTGGCTGGATCAAACAGGCAATCTGTCCTTTGCATTCATTTCCAAAAACCCGCCAGCCATCAATAGCCTTGAGGAAGCTAGAGACTTGAATCTGATAGCTGTTTATCGGGAGAGTCGGCTGGAAAATTTTCTAAAACAAAATGGGTTTTCCAATCTGGCTCCTACAGACAACAGTAAAACAAGCGCTCGATTACTGGACGCTGAACGTGTTCAACTTTGGTACGCATCGGTACAAGAGGCTCTATGGCTCCACAAAAATGGGTTTTTAGTCAGCAAGCCTGTTGTTGGAACACCCATTTTCCAGACCCCCATATGGGCCGTTACGTCGCGGAAAACGAAGCTAGAGGTTGTTGAGCACCTAACAAAGGTCTTAAGTTCAATTCATAAAGACGGAACTATTGACCTTATCCGAAATGAATACGGACTGGGGCCTTTTAAGGCCAGCTAATCAATAATCCTTATCCGTCAGTTCAATTACACATTTGCCATCCACTTTGCGGTTCATGACAGCGTCCAGAGCCTCCTGAAACTGTTCTAAAGAATAGCGTGCACCAATCTCTGGTCGAAGCAGACCCTTTTCATACTGATCAAGAACACCTCTGACGATCTTATCGACAGTCTGCACGTGCTCGGAGCGATCTACTCCCGGAGTCCAGCCATAGTAATGTCCGATATTGAACCCCATGACAGACGCATTCTTTAATAATAACCGATTTGCAGGGATGTCAGGGATTGTTCCCGACGCATATCCAATGGTTAAGAGCCTACCTTCCCATGCCAAGGCTCGAATAGACTGAAGGGTTACATCTCCGCCAATGCTATCATAAACGACATCTACACCTCGACCATCTGTCAGGTCTAAGACGGCCTCTCTAAAATCCACCTTCTGATGGTCAATCGCCTCATCAGCACCGTGCGCAAGAGCGGTTTCACAATGAGAGGCTCCCCCTGCTACAGCTATAACTTTAGCCCCAAGCGCCTTCCCAATTTCAACTGCCGCCAACCCGACACCACCTGCAGCACCATGCACAAGAAGTACTTCACCCTCCTTCAAGCCAGCCCGCATGATCAAAGCACCATAAGACGTGGTGTAGGAGGTAATCATTGCTGCGGCTTCCGCAAATCCCAGATCATCCGGAATCGGATGACAACAAATATCTCGAACTAGGTTATAGCCAGCACAGCCTCCGCTATCCACGTTACACATAACGCGCTGGCCTACTTGAACACGAGTGACCCCCTCACCTACTTCTGCAACAACACCAGCAACTTCACTGCTTGGAATATAGGGAAGAGGAGCTTTTCTTTGATATTTCCCTGCAATATTGAGCGACATGGCAAAACTAACGCCCGCTGCTCTATTTTGGACAACAACTTCCCCCGGTCCGGCCACCGGTTTGTCCATGGTTTCCAATACAGCTTTTTCTTGATAAGGACCAAATTCTCGAACGACAATAGCGCGCATCTCTCTATCTCCTTTTCCCAAAACTGGGCAGAGCTTTTTCTGTTTAGCTTATATGTTAGGCGAGCCTGAAAACAAGCAAATCCATTTTCGCCACTATTTTATATAATGTATAATGCAATGAACTTTCGCACCTTCATTCGAACCTGTTCTATATCCATGTGGCGCGTCGGCAGCAAAACGGATCGTTTGCCCCGGAGCTAATTTCTCCCAATCCTTACCAATCAGTACTTCCAGATAGCCCTCTAATACAGATACAAACTCTAATGTACCGACAATATGGGGCTCGGAATTACGGAGATACTCAGGCGGAAATGTTATCTCAAACCATTCAAAACCCAGATGCGGTTCATATGCCTGAATAATAGAAACAAGCATTCCATCATTTCCAACATCGTTTCTGATCAGATTAGAGTCTGTAAGTTTCGGAAAACGAAAACTCTCATTCCAGGCATCTGACCCAACCAATGAAGAAAATGAAACATCAAGACCAGTCGCCAGTTTCCACAAAGTCGCAATTGTCGGACTTGATTCTTCTCTTTCAATTTGACCAATCATGGCCTTGCTCACGCCAGAAATATCAGCCAGTTTCGATAAACTTAAGCTCCGCTGAGTTCTGATCTGTTTCAAATTTTGAGAAAGGATCCGGTTCGGGTTTTTCACGTTCAGTCCCTATAAAAAATATCTGTACGTTATAACGCACAAACCGTATAGTCGCAACAATGTGCGTTATAGCGCACGATACTTTGCTGTCTATAAAGAACGATCACATGAACCGCTTTTTATCGCTACCCTATATTACGTCGGGATTTATTGCCGTTTTAATCGGCTATTCCAGTGCAGCCGCGATTGTTTATCAGGCAGCTCTTGCAAGCGGCGCGGATACGGCCAAAGCTGCAAGCTGGATGTGGGCTGTCGGCGTTGGAATGGGTGTATGCGGGATTGCATTATCTTTGCGCTTTAAAGCACCAATTATCATTGCCTGGTCTACACCAGGGGCGGCACTTCTTGTCACCAGCTTGCCAGGCGTATCAATTGGAGAGGCTGTCGGTGCTTTTCTGTTTTCATCTGCACTTCTGACAATATGTGGGATCACGGGGTGGTTTGAAAAAATAATGAAACTTGTTCCTGTTTCCATTGCTAGTGCAATGTTAGCAGGCGTCCTTTTGCAGTTCGCATTCAATGCTTTCAGCTCGATGGAGAGCAATTTTTTCCTTACTGGAGCAATGATCTTTACGTACCTTATCGGCAAAAGAATAACGGCTCGCTATGCCATTCCATTAACTCTCCTTGTCGGAATAGCTGTCGCTGCCGGACAGGGTCTATTAAAAAGCACGCTTCCTAAATTCGCGATTACAGTCCCAGTATGGACCACGCCTGAACTAAATTGGCCAGTGCTCTTAGGCGTTGGATTTCCGCTTTTTGTTGTAACTATGGCCTCTCAAAATATTCCTGGTATTGCGGTTCTCAGGGCGCATGGGTACCAAACCCCGGCCTCCCCACTAATTAGCTGGAGTGGAATTACAGGCTTGATAACTGCTCCTTTTGGCGGGTTTGCCTTCAACCTCGCCGCAATCACCGCCGCAATATGCATGGGTAAAGAAATTGATCCAGATCCATCAAAGCGATACGGCGCAGCAATATGGGCCGGTGTCTTCTATATATCTGTTGGAATACTCGGGAGTACGATTACGGATCTTTTTGCCATGTTCCCAATAGAACTCATCATGACAATCGCAGGGCTTGCACTCCTTGGCACGATTTCAAATGCAATGAGTAACGCTCTTAGCGAAGAAAACGATCGGGAAGCCGCTTTCCTTACTTTTGTCATCACAGCGTCAGGCGTCACACTTTTTTCTATCGGAGCACCCTTCTGGGGACTTGTTGTCGGTTTGATGATCAATATACTCAATAAAAAAACCATCAAACTAGGATTAAAAGATCATGGATTTGGGACTATCTGGGAAAAAAGCAATCATCTGCGCCTCCTCAAAAGGGCTTGGGAAAGCTTCAGCGATGGCACTGGCTGCTGAAGGTGTGGACGTCATTATCAACGGACGCTCGAAAGACACTCTCCTAAAAACGGCTAAGGAAATCAGTTCAGCAACTGGATCTGCAGTTACGCCGATCGTGGCAGACGTCACCACAGAAGAGGGACGGCTTGCTCTCCTTGAAGCCTGCCCAAACCCAGATATACTCGTTAACAATGCAGGCGGCCCACCTCCAGGAAATTTTCGGGACTGGGATCGAGAAGATTGGATCGCGGCGTTAGATGCGAACATGCTCGCACCTATCGCCTTGATCAAAGCGGTCGTAGACGGGATGATTGATCGGAAGTTTGGACGCATCGTCAACATTACTTCGGCAGCGGTTAAATCTCCCATCGCCATCCTCGGCTTATCAAATGGCGCGCGAACAGGCTTAACTGGATTTGTTGCTGGTACCTCACGCGAAGTTGCCGCTTATGGTGTGACGATCAATAACTTGCTGCCAGGTCCATTTAATACAGACAGGCTCAAATCCAATCTTGAGGTTACGGCTGAAAAGATGGGAAGGTCATTTGAAGACGAAGCAAAAATCAGAGCTCAATCAAACCCTACAGGCCGTTTCGGAGAACCAGAAGAGTTTGGAGCTGTTTGCGCTTTTCTCTGCAGTCAGCATGCTGCCTATATGACAGGTCAGAATATCCTGCTTGATGGCGGGGCATTTCCTGGAACAATGTAACCCGGAGGCCGCAAAAAAGTTTCCTAAATTACGATTCGGTTGTTTGATTCGCATTAAATTAGGAAAAAATTGCCCAAAAAATTGCGCGGTGGGGTGAGTATAGTTAACGGAATGCCTAATATGGTTAACAAAATGTTACCATTAGTAGTGAGTGCCCTAAAATACATACGCTAGGTTGTATTTTCTCAAAATTTCTTAAAATTGTATTAAAATACCAATGTACAAACCGAGTAAATCTCTTATTCTATTAGCAAGTATGTATCATTGCCGTGTTTCAGAATTGCGGGTGCAAAAGGGAGCATGGTTTCCAAAGTTAGGGGCCTAGTAAATTCTATTGGGTCGTGTTCTGTTTTCTTTTGCAATGATTAGCAATGTAGAAGAGGGGTTATATAAATGTTTAAAAAACTAGCAACTCTTGCGGGAGCAAGTATTGTAGCAGTAGGTCTGATGGGCGTTAGCGCTCAAGCAGCCATATTGGACTTCACTAGTGAAGCAACAAAATCAGCTGTAGAAGGCGGTACGCCTGGTGAAATTGATTTCTTCGGTACAACAGCCACTATTTCCTCTACGGCAGGTGCTTTGACATGGACTGCGCAGGATGGCGGGACTTGTGCAACGCCGCCTCTGGATTGTTCTCTGGACGGCCTAGGTGTTGTGGACGATGAGGTTTCTCCCGGCCGACAGTCTATTACGATTTCTTTCGCGAAAGCGATATCTCTCGATGCTATTTACTTCTTAGATCTTTTCACGTCATTCGGAGGGCAATCTAAGGAGCAAGCTGAGGTGTCTTGGGGAGGTGGCAATAGTGGGGCCGGTTTTGCGTCATACTTTGCAGACTCAGACGAGATAAAACCGGACGGTGACAGTGGCTACCTTAAAGTTGAATTTGACGGTTACAAACATGTAAGCTGGCTTACATTCACTGCTTTAGATATCAACCCTGGTGACGATCTAGGCGTGAATGATTTTTCAGTAGCAGCTATTTCAGCGGTACCGCTTCCAGCAGCTCTACCGCTCTACGGCGCGGCTCTCGCAGTTCTCGGTCTGTTTGGCTGGAATCGCAAGCGGAAAGCCTAAGGGTTGTACGTTAAAGATTTAAAGAAAAGGCGGTCTTAGTGACCGCCTTTTTTGTGCCTAAATACCTTACTTAACGGCCAGTAAATTTGGGTTTGCGCTTTTCCTTAAAAGCTGCAAGCCCCTCTAGGCGGTCTTTTGATGTTGAATGCTGTGCATTAATTAAAAGCTCAGCTTTTAACGCTGTATCAATAGGTTGTTCCAGGCCATCGTTTACCATCTGCTTCATTCGGCTTAGACCCAGCGGGCTTTTTGCGGCAAGTTCGTCAATACGTTCTACAAGCGCGGTGGGAAGGTCTTCATCCTCCACAACCCAATTTACCAGACCCCACTCCCTTAAAATTTCCGCCTCAAGGAAATCTCCACTGAAAATCATCTGTTTTGCTCGGGTAACCCCAATTTTACGAGGAAGTCTCACAGAACTTCCGCCTCCCGGCACAAGCCCGTAATTGGCGTGGGCATCTCCAAACTTTGCGGAGCGGGCAGCCAGCACAAGATCACAAGCCAGCACCAACTCTAATCCGCCGGCAAGCGCAAGACCATTGACCGCAGCAATCACCGGCCTTGGGAAATTTTCAATCCGCAGAAGCAACTTTCGAAAGTCATCGAGAAAGCGAAAATTCGCATCGGCGCCACCACTTGCTGTTATCCTCTCCTGAGCAGATTTGAGATCAACGCCTGCTGAAAAAGCTCTTCCTGCTCCAGTTATAGACAAAACCCGCACATTTTCGCGACCCTCATACATATCCAGAATGACTGTAAGTTCGACAATCATTTCACGAGAAATACTGTTCAAAGCTTCCGGTCGATTGAGGGTAATGGCAACATGAGACTCACTATCTTCTACTAACACCGTTTCAAACAGCATTTCTTATTCCTTTTCGTTCTTTTTGAACCACGCTACACAGGTTCCGAAAAAGAGTAAATCACAGATCTCTATGGCTTTGCGTTAATTCCAGGGTCAGTGCGATATGTTTCAGCATATGGATTAGGGTTGAAGACTTGGACTGTTTGGCACGCTGAAAACAAAAACAGGATACCCATCAAAACTAGTATTTTCATAAGATGACATCTCCAAACATTATATTTATATAAGTTGATATGAGGTTATCAAAATTGTCTTCAAGTCTTCAAAGTCTTCAAATTTATTGAAAAATCCCCAAGATTTCGCGTTTTTGTCATAAAGATTCCATTGACAATCTGGCAGATTGCTCCAAATATCCTCTCACGTGATACATTCGATAAGTTAATTTTAGCGGAGTCCTTCGAGGCTTCCTGATTTGCACTACCGAGGTAAACGTTATCCCGACCCCACCCAAGACAAGACGGGGTCATTTACATCGCTAGACTTCAGGAGGCGACTATGAGTACAGGAACCGTTAAATGGTTTAACGCAACAAAAGGCTATGGTTTTATCGAGCCTGATGATGGATCAAAAGACGCTTTTGTTCACATCTCAGCTGTTGAAAAAGCAGGCCTGACTACTTTGACCGAAGGTGCAAAAGTTTCATACGAACTTGTTCCTGGCAGAAACGGCAAAGAATCTGCCGAAGGCATTTCTATCATTGAATAGTGCCAATACCTGCCTGATCACCTGATCAGGCAGGATTTTCCCTCTCTTACTTTTCTCTCCAAACACATATTTAAATCGTTTGATCTCAACCGAATATCTTGAACTCATCTCCATTATAAGGAATGATGCTCAAAGATCGGGCCATAAGAGTTCGATTATTCTGTTTGGAGGAAATTATTATGGCTGCATCCACCCTGTTGAAAACCTTAACCGGGGTCATCCTCGCGGGTTCACTTTTTGCCACTACACATGCTAACGCTGAAACCCGTGTGACATATAAATCCGCAAAAAGCACATCTTCCTACTACCAAATGGCCGTTCAAATTGCTGAAGCCATGAAAGCAGGAAGTAACGGTGACATTATTCTAACTGTTGAAGAGAGTCAGGGATCTGTCCAAAACGTTATGGAAGCGGCTGTCCGCCCCGGAAACTACGTTTTCACGACCCCACCAGCACTGGTTCGACTGGCCGCAGCTGGTAAAGCGATGTTCAAGGATAAGCAGAATCCCAAATTTTCCGATATTCGCGCTCTATTTCCAATCCCTTCATTAACCATGCATTTTGTTGTTCGCGACGATAGTGGCATTACAAAGTTTAGTGATCTGGAAGGTAAAAACATTTTGATCGGAAAAGGCTCCTTTGGCGCTCGTGAAGGGGCAAAATATTTGAAGCTTTTTGGCTTAGAAGGAAAGGTCAACTTGGCTAATGTCGAACTTTCCAATGCCGTTCCCGCACTTAAGAACAAACAGATCGATGGATTTGTTACGGCTGGCTCTTACCCAGCACCAAATGTTATTGAAGCCGCGGCTGGAACTGGCGTTAAAGTCCTCTCTCTAAGTGAAGATCAGATCAAGCAAACAAAAAGAACCCGTTTGGTTATCCCGGCTGGCACATATGCCGGCATTGAAACAGACACGGTCACCACTTCACTTCCTGTCGTTGCCTACACAACAACCAATATGTCCGACGAGACAGCCTACGAACTCACAAAGACTTATTGGGAACAAAAAGAAAAAATGGGTGCAGATCACGCTTGGTGGAAAGGTGTCAACACCGACATGCTGTCCAACATTTCAGGAAAAATTCACCCAGGCGCACTGAAATATTATGCTGAAAAAGGGGTTACCGTCCCTGAAACTGCTAAGTAAAAGTTCACCCCTGTCATTGGAGTAAAGTGATGACGGCACCTGGCCGGTATTTTTGGATGGTTCTTGGTGCCGTCTCTATTTTCTTTCATCTAGGTCTCATTTTTTCAGGGTTAGTTCCCAACCTACTTTCGCGTCCATTGCACATGACCCTGGCGTTGCCTTGGATATTCTTATTTGCGGCAAAAAACAGAAATCAACTCGTTACGGGCACGATTTTCACCTTCGCTGGTCTAGCCGCAAGTTTTTACATTGCATTGAATGAAGCGAGCCTCTCAGACCAATACGGGTTTTTAAATAGCGACCTGCAGATCGTAATTGGTTTCACTCTACTAGCAGTTACCCTTGAAATGGCGCGAAGAGCGATTGGCTGGCCTCTTCCAACCGTAGCCGGAATTGCCTTAATATATGGGTTTTTTGGCCAGTATCTGCCAGGTGAATTTGGTCACCCGGGAATCCCGCTCTCCAGTTTTCTTGGAAATCTTACTATTGCTGAAGGGGGATTATGGGGCAAACTCACAGGCGTTTCTGTCTCCATCGTTTCCATTTTCGTCATCATGGGAGCTGTCCTCAATTCAGGCGAAGCTGGACAGGGTTTCATGAACCTCGCCACTGCAGCTGCAGGACGGTTGAAAGGCGGCGCTGCCAAAGTCTCTACTTTGTCCTCTGCCTTGTTTGGGTCAATTTCCGGCTCTGGATCCGCGAACGTCGCCTCAACGGGTGCCATTACCTTGCCCGCCATGACAAAACTCGGCTACCCAAAAGCGCTCGCTGGTGCTGTGGAAGCTGTCGCCTCTTCAGGCGGTCAAATCATGCCTCCCTTAATGGGTGCTGGCGCATTTGTGATGGTGGAACTTACTGGTGTTCCCTACACAGATATTATGACAGCAGCACTTCTTCCTGCCATTCTGTATTTCGTTACTGTCTGGGTCGGCATTAACGCTTTCGATCGCAAATTTAACCTAAAAAGCCTTCCCAAGGATCAGCAGCCACCACTCAAAACAGTTCTCATAACAACAGGCTTCTTTGCACTCCCTTTTTTCGCCTTGCTGGAACGCATGTTTATTGGTGGAACGACACCCCAATATGCTGCCTGTATTGCCATCCTCGTCGCTTTTGTTCTGTTATTTCTGGACAGCCGCTTAACTTTTAACCTCAAACGGACTTTTTTGAGGTTAGAAGACGTATGTCTGACCGCAGGCAAACAAATTAGTATGATCGCTGCCATCATCCTTTGCGCGTCCCTCATAATTGGTGTCCTTGGCGCAACAGGGCTTGGCGTCAAGATCACATCCCTGATCATATCTGGCTCAAACGAGATGCTCTGGCCAGCTCTCTTGCTAACGGCCATCGCCTGTTTAATCTTGGGGATGGAGGTACCAACCACGGCAGCATATGTTATTTGCATATCAGTTGCCGGGCCAGCCCTTCAATCGCTTGGTCTTCTTCCGTTACAAGCTCATTTATTTGTATTCTGGTTTGCACTGTTATCAACCATTACCCCACCAGTTTGCGGAGCTGTCTTTATTGCAGCCGGAATGGTCAATGAAAACTGGCTGAAAGTGTCATTCTACGCGATGGCTCTAGGCTTGGGCTTGTATCTCATCCCACTAGGATTAATCGCAAATCCGAACTTGATCCAATTGGCGGATACACCTTGGAGCGCTCTGTTCGCCTTTCTTAAAATAGCTATTGGCTTAGTTTCAGTTTCTTACGGAGTGATCGCACCATTGCCCTGGGTTACGCGTGGAGTGCTGACTATTATCGGGCTGATTATAATTTTTATTAGTTTTTAGCTCTTGGACCCCAACCTGTGACCGAAGCTTTCTCACTTTTCCTATCAGGCTTTCTTTCAGCAACTCTATTACCTGGCTCCTCTGAAGCTCTTTTCATTTCGCTTCTTCTAATCGATGACAGTGAGTACATAACTCTCTTAGCTGCGGTTAGCTCCGGGAATGTTCTGGGGTCCTGTCTCAACTGGTGCTTAGGTCGATTTTTGATCGAATATAAAGATCACAAATGGTTCCCTGCTTCACAGCAACAACTGGACAGGGCTCAACACTGGTTTCAGAAATATGGAGTGTGGTCTCTGCTCTTTTCATGGCTACCCATAGTTGGGGACCCACTCACCCTAATTGCCGGATTTCTCAGAACTCGTTTTTGGGTGTTCTGCTGTTTAGTCGCTATCGGAAAAACCATACGATACAGTGTTCTTCTGTATGTGACCCTAAGCCTTTCATAAAAAAAGCCCGGAAAAAACCGGGCTTTCTAAATTTGTTATCGTTACACTTACGCAACGATTTTCTTGAACCGTTCGTTGATCAGATCTTCTGCTTCTTTCACAATTCTCGTAACCAGTTCTTCAACGGATGGAATATCGTTGATCAATCCAATGCACATACCAGCTGACCAAACACCTGCGTTCTCATCCCCTGTTTCATAAACAAGTCGTCCTTTTTGCCCGCTGGCAACAGGACCAATTTCTTCAATTCCCTTACCTTCGGCCTCCATGGCCACAACTTTTTGCGAGACCTCGTTCGTAAACATCCGCGAAGTATTCCGCAAAGACCTTAAGATCAGTGTTGTCTGCAGCTCGTCCGCTTCAACCATACGTTTCTTGATATTCTCATGAACGGGGGCTTCCTTCGTCGCCATAAAGCGGGTCCCCATGTTGATACCATCAGCACCAAGGGCGAGCGCTGCTGCCAAACCACGACCATCAGCAAACCCACCCGAAGCAATGATCGGAATTTCCAACTGATCCGCCGCACGAGGGATCAGGATCAATCCTGGTGTATCATCTTCTCCGGGGTGACCGGCGCATTCAAAACCATCAATGCTAATAGCATCAACTCCATGACGCTCGGCTGACAGAGCATGTCGAACAGAAGTACACTTATGGATAACCTTAATCCCAGCAGCCTTTAGTTTTGGCATGTGGTCTTTCGGGTTATTTCCAGCAGTTTCAACAATCTTCACCCCAGACTGAATAATGGCATCCATATATTCATCATATGGGACCGGTTTCAGGGTGGGGAGGATCGTAAAATTGACCGCAAACGGCTTATCAGTCATATCCCGAACACGAGCAATTTCTTTAGTGAGATCCTCAGGAGACGGCTGAGTAAGAGCCGTTAAGCATCCCAGCGCGCCGGCATTGGCAACAGCAGCGATCAGTTCGGCCCGGCCAACCCACTGCATACCACCTTGAATAATTGGATGTTCAATACCAAAAGCTTCAGTGAATCTTGTTTTCATTTTTATTGTTTCCCAAAGGTTATTGATGCTCAGAGCCTAATTGAGCGCTTTTCAGGCTGCAAGATTCTTTTTCTCACAGCTCAATATAACTATATAACTAGTTTTATGGTTGTTTTATTCGAGCACATCCGATATACAGGCTTTATGAATACATCTGACATGGCAAAATCCCTAGCCGAACTGGGAAACGAAACACGCTTAGAGATATTCCGTATTTTGATAAAAGCGGAACCTAAAGGGTTAAACATTAGCGGGATCAAGGAGAAGCTTGATATTCCCGCTTCAACACTGGCGTTTCACCTCAAAGGCCTGGTTGATGCAGGGCTCGTGTATCAGACGAAAGAAGGAAGATCCGTCTGTTGCAGAGCCAACCTTGAAAGGGTGAATACGATTATCCGTCAACTGATCGAGGACTGCTGCCTCGACAATCTGGAGCTCGAACATGAGTGAAGTAATCTCCCCAGTCCCTGAGAATAACTCCTGCTGTGGACCAGCCAACTCATCCGCTAAAACCAGTTTTCAAAAGATCAATCAGATCTTGTCAGCGTTGGGAACACCAATTTTTGGTATTCTGGCGATACTGATTATCTTGGCTGTTTCAGTTCCAGAAGATTTTCAGTCACATCTGACCTTCATTTCATCCAATCTGCTTTCCATCGCGCCCTTTCTCCTCCTTTCAGTGGGGATTGCAGCCTACTTAAAGGCAACAGGGGCGGATCAGATTGTCTCCTCTGTCTTTCGGGGAAACCCCGTCAAAAGCATCCTGGTTGCCTCTCTATTTGGGGCTCTCTCTCCTTTCTGCTCCTGTGGTGTAATTCCACTTGTTGCGGCGCTATTAGCCTCCGGTGTTCCTTTCGCGCCGGTATTGGCCTTTTGCATTTCCTCACCGATCATGGACCCGGAAATGTTTATCCTCACGGCGGCTGAATTAGGGACAGATTTTGCCTTAGTCAAAACAGCGGCTGCGATTGGCATCGGCTTACTAACCGGCCTTGTTACCCTGCTCATCGGGAAGACTGGTTTCCTTGAAAACGGTCTCAAAGACATTGCACGCCCCAAATGTGGCGCAGCACCTATTGAGAAGCCGTCTATCCATTGGGCTTTCTGGAAACAGTCTGGATTAACCCAGAAATTTGGGACCGAATCCAAAAACTCTCTTTGGTTTCTTGGAAAATGGCTGACTTTTGCATTCGTTCTTGAAAGTTTGATGGTTTCCTATGTTCCCGCCGAAACGATTACCTCATTGTTAGGAGCTGAAAACAGCCTATCGCTCCTCTACGCAGCTATAATCGGCGTTCCTGCATACCTGAACGGTTATGCAGCCATTCCATTAGTCGATGGTCTATTGGAACTCGGGATGTCACCAGCCACCGGTCTGACCTTTATGTTGGCTGGAAGTGCAACGAGCATTCCAGCAGCAGTTGGAATTTGGTCCCTACTAAAGCCAAAACTCTTCAGCCTATATGTCGGGTTTGCTTTCGTCGGTGCGTTACTTGGCGGTTGGATCTACAGCCTTGCGTTATAATTAACTCAATTCTTCCCACTGGACAAAAGTTCTATTTCTAGTACTTTTAAAAGAAAAACGGGAGGAATTGATGCAGACTGTTACCCAAGATGCGGATGTTATCCGCATCGCCAATTGCAGTGGCTTTTATGGGGACAGATTAAGCGCTGCCAAGGAGATGGTTGAAGGTGGACCTATTGATGTTCTGACTGGCGACTATCTGGCCGAACTGACCATGTCCATCCTCTTTGGCCAGCAGCGCAAAAATCCGGAAGAAGGATATGTTGGTACATTTCTGAAGCAACTCCGTGACGTGCTGACGACCTGCCTCGAAAAAAATATCAAGATTGTCTCTAATGCTGGCGGCCTAAATCCTTCTGGCCTCGCTGCGGAGGTGGAAAAACTTGCTGCTGAATTGGGCCTGGATTGCAAGGTTGCCTATGTGGACGGAGATAACCTTATTCCCCGACTACCAGATCTTCTGAAAAAGGGAGAGCAGTTTACAAATATTGATACAGGTGAACATCTAAATCCTGACAAAGTGAAACCAGCTACAGCAAATGCCTATCTCGGGGGTTGGGGTATAAAACAGGCGTTAGATCTTGGAGCAGATGTCGTTATTGCCCCCAGGGTAACCGATGCAGCGGTGGTGTTAGGTCCTGCCGCGTGGAAGTTCAATTGGTCCAGGACCGACTACGATGCGCTTGCAGGGGCGGTTGCGGCAGGTCATCTAATTGAATGCGGCGCTCAGGTTTGTGGTGGAAATTACGCCTTCTTTGAAGAGGTTCCTTCTTTCAAAAATGTCGGCTTTCCAATTGCAGAGATTGAACGGGACGGCAGTTTCACCATCACAAAGCATGATGGCACTGGCGGTCTGGTCTCTGTCGGAACCGTCACAGCCCAGTTGCTGTATGAAATCAATGATCCTGCTTACAAAAATCCGGATGTTATTAGTCATTTTGACACCCTAACACTGGAGCAGACCGCTCCTCACAGGGTGCGGGTTAGCGGATGCAAAGGAAGCGCCCCACCAAAATCCCATAAAGTGTGCTTTAACATGATGGGTGGCTATAAAAACAGCATGGAGCTTTTACTGACGGGCCTGGATATCGAAAAGAAGGCAGAGGTATTTACCGAAACCCTATTTGATCTGGTTGGGGGGAAAGATCAGTTTGATGAGGTCTCTATAGAGCTAATCAGGACGGATAAGGAAGAGGCAACTTGCAACGAAGAAGCGTTTGCGTCTCTTCGGATCTCAGTAAAGTCGCAAAACCCAAAACTGGTCGGCCGCATTTTTTCAGCCAAAATCATCGAACTGGCGCTGGCGAATTACCCCGGTTTTGCGGGTCGCGGAGCTCCTGGCGGTGGCGGACCATTTGTGATGCACTGGCCAGCATTGATCGATAGCTCCCATATTACTGAAAAGGTTCATTTTAACGGGGATACTATTGAAGTCCTTCCAACCAGTCAGCTTGAGCCCGATGAGTTTCTCGCCCAGAGCGTGCCCGTAGATCTAAAACCAGAGCCTGCCGGGCCTTTGGAGAGCATTCATTTCGGCCGAATTTTCGGGACCCGATCTGGGGACAAAGGGGGTGCTGCGAATATCGGTGTATGGGCAAAAACGGATGAGGCCTATTCATGGCTTTATCACAACTTTACAGAAGAAAAATTCAAAGCCCTAATGCCCGACGTGGCAGGTTATGAAGTAAAAAGGTTTGATCTTCCGAACATTAAATCCCTGAATTTCATGATCTATGGAATCCTGGGAGATGGGGTTGCCGCCAACAACAGAATTGATGGCCAGGCCAAGACTATGGGGGAATATTTACGGTCCCGAAAAATAGAGGTCCCTAAAAGCCTGATACCGAGGCAGGAAGTCGCTTAATGGAAACAACATTGGCATATAAACACCTGACAATTAAAACCCACCTCGTGATCAAAGAACCCTCTCATGACGTCAGATAGTCCTTATACTCAACGGATGTCTCTTTATCTGAAGGTCGCAAATGTCCTTCGAAACAGAATCCTGACTGGCCGGTGGCGAAAAGGGGATCAACTGCCAAATATAATGGATCTATGTGATGAGTTTGACGTTGGCAGAATAACTGTTCGTCAGGCGCTTCATTTATTGGCTGATGAAGGCTTTATCGACAGCAAACGAGGAAAAGGAACCTTTGTCATTTCTGAGACCGGTTCCGGCGAGGCGAAAAAGCCTCGAACGGCTCCGTTTTCCAGCACGCCTCAAAAAATAGAAATCATCAGTATTGGCGAACCAGAACCGTTACCCAGTCGCGCAGTATACGGCTTTAAGACCTATGATCGATATGTCTGTGTGCGCAAACTTCATTATCATGAAGAATACCCATTCTGCCTGATGGATATCTATGTTGAAGAGACTCTTTTTAAGAAGCTTCCCTTAGATCAAATGACGAAAAAGACCATTGCGGCTCTCATCCATAAATATTCGGATATCCCGATTAATAGCGCTAAGCAGATCCTTAAGATCGGAATTGCTGATTATGAAAATGCAGCAATCCTGAATGTGGACATGTCTTCCCCAATCGCCGAATTTGACCGGTTATTCTGTAGCGAGGACGAACATATCATCTCGACAGGACATTACCTTTATCGAGGAGATTTGTTCCAAATGGAAACTGATCACAAAGGTGACCCAATTTTTGACATGCCAAGTGGATGGATGCCAGAACTGAAAACCCAATAAAAAAACCCGGCTAAAAGCCGGGTTTTCTTTTCTGTTGTTTTACCCTTATCAGGCAACACGAACTTCGTGAAGGAAGCCTTCAATATCGCGTTTCAGTTTCTGAGAAAGTTCATCGAGGCGAACTGAAGCAGATTGCACTTCCTGTGCAGCTGCCCCTGTCTCACTCGCTTTTTCAGAGACCGTACCAATTTTCTGAGAAACCTGGTTTGTACCATTGCTGGCTTCCTGAACATTCCGAGAGATTTCGTTGGTTGCCGCACTTTGCTCTTCAATCGCAGAAGAAATTCCAACTGTTGACTGACGGATGCTGTTAATCACAGAGTCAATATTCGCAATCGCAGAAACAGCACTTTCCGTAGCGTTCTGCATATCATTGATCTGCTGAGCAATTTCCTCAGTAGCCCGAGCGGTCTGATTTGCCAAGCTCTTCACTTCAGAAGCCACAACCGCAAAGCCTTTACCAGCATCGCCAGCACGTGCCGCTTCGATCGTCGCGTTTAGCGCAAGCAGGTTGGTCTGCCCGGCAATGTCATTAATCATATCAACCACTTCACTGATCTTTTTAGCAGTATCGGCCAGTGTAGAGACTGAATGAGTGCTGTTGCTAGCTTCAACAACCGCTTTTTCAGATACCTCATTAGCTTGCTGGACCTGACGACTAATCTCATTGATAGACGAACTTAGCTCCTCGGCTGCAGAAGCAACGGTCTGCACGTTCTGTGAAGCTTCCGTGGAAGCAGAAGCCACACCTTCTGCCAACTCCTGAGAGCTACCGGCAGTATTGGACATGGTGTTAGCAGTTGCTTGCAATTCACGGGTTGCCAGTGAAACAGTTTCCATCACCTGAGAGACTTCCTGCTCGAAATCAGCAATCAGTTTAGCAACATGGTCCGCACGCGCCTGCTTCTCAGCAGCCTCACGCTGTTCACGTTCACGCTCAGCCGTTTCACGCTTGAGTTTTTCTTCCTGAGCAATCCGCTCTCTTTCGGCTTCTTCCTCAGCATGTTTTTCAGCTTCAGCCTGCAAACGTTCTTGCTCAATAGCATTTTCTTTAAAGACCAGAACGGCTCTCGCCATTTCGCCGATTTCATCCTTGTCTTCATGGTTGGGAACGTCGACTTCCTTGTTACCCTGAGACAGCTCAGACATGACTGTTGTCAAATTCTGTACAGGAACCCGAATCATTCGGATGACCAAGAAAGTTACGCCCGCAGCAATGAGAAAAGCGAGGACACTAATCACAATGAATTGCTGGACACCGCTTTCGCCATCCGCGATCGCTGTTTCAAACCGGTCTTTTCCTTCGGCCTGCCAAACCTTCACCAATTCATCAATAGTTTTGTACAGAACTTTAAACTTATCATCAGCGCTAACCATCATGACAACAGCAGTCGCTGGATCAATCTCCGTCATTTCAATAACGGTCTCAACATCTTTACCATACTCAGTCAACTCGCCTTGTAGCTTCTCAAGAAGTGTAATTTCCTGTTCTGAGTATTTTCCATTTTCGATGAAATCAGCGAGACTCTTGTTTGCCCCTTGTAGATAGGCCAACAATTGTTTGCGGAATTCTGCGAGAATGGCTTCATCAACACCGGCACCCACCTGAGAAATCAACCGGAATAGATTTCCGTTAAAGGCCTGCAGATCCCGCTGGAACCGGTATGCTGCACCATTTTTAGACTCCGCCTGCGTATAGAGCACTTCCATAGTATCCAGGTTGCTCTGACTTTTCGAGATCGACAATATGCCGAGCACAACAAGTGCTATGACAAAGATTATGGGAGAAATGAGAAGCTTTTTAGAGATGCTCAGATTGCGTAATTTCATGGTTTTTTCCCTAAAGGAACTGAATCACACCTGCCATAGACTTGATCAGATTTTACGCAAAGACCCCGCCAAACAGCTATGAACCAGTACATTTTAAATACTCGTTTATCACTATGTGGCTAAGTTAAGTATAGACTTCTTAAGCCTTTCCTAACAAAGCTCCACAAAAGAAGAAAAACACCAAAAAAATGTAAAAACTCAGGCTGCAATCGGTTTACCTAGGACTTTTAGGATATGATCTGGATCCTGCAACTTTCTAATATTTGCGAAAAGTGCTCCTGTGGGATCATAAGTTCGACTCAAAAGCTTTATCCATTGTTTGAGACGGCCTGCCCGGCGATGATCACTTTTCATTTCCAGAAGTAGCTGATTATAGTGAATCAGAAGAGCTTCAACGTCTGACCATTGAAACTTGTCGGTGAGCTCACCCTTCATCTCTTTTGCAAGACTTGGGCGGGCAATTGCACCCCTGCCAATCATAAATTCTTCGCAGCCACTGATCGACTTACATGCCTTAAAATCATCAGGGGTCCAGATTTCGCCGTTTGCTATAACGCGTATTTTAAGCTCTTCCCGAATTGGGGCCAAATACTCCCAATGAGCAGGTGGCTTATACCCCTCCAACTTGGTTCGCGCATGAACTGTCAATTTACCTGCGCCACCATCTTCAACAGCGTGGGCATTATCCAGATACAGACTTTTATCCTGAAACCCCAATCGCATTTTTGCGCTTACCGGAATATGATCTGGAACTGCTTTTCGAACGGCAGAAACAATTTTGTTTAATCGATCCGGCCACTGCAATAGCGTCGCACCGGCATCTCGGCGATTTACAGTTTTAGCTGGGCACCCAAAGTTCAGATCAACACCCGGCGCCCCTAATGCCACTACCTGCTCCGCACTCTCAGCCAGCAAACTGGCATCTCCGCCCATTAACTGTACATGGACAGGAACGCCTGCAGCAGTTTTGCCTCCGTCAAGTAACTCTGGGCAATAGCGATAGTAAACACTGGCTGGGAGCAATTCCTGACTAACCCGTACGAATTCAGACACGCAAAGATCAAACCCGCCAACCCGGGTCAGAATATCACGCATGAACTGATCAACGACCCCTTCCATCGGGGCCAGGGTTACTGTTTGCTTCATTTAAAGGCTCGCAGTTTTTGGCGCTGAATTGCGGCTTCTTCTATCACAAAATAGCTAATTGGGGATTCATTAATTGAGTTGTAACAAAATAATGTTAAATAGAGTGTGATTAAAAAAGATTTATAGAAACTAGGCAGTAACCATAGGGGTTGCTGAAAGGAAGAAATATGACTGGATTTCTGACAAACACAACGTCAGGACATGGTACAGCCCTCGGGCTCACCAAATACGAGACGGCAGATGACGCCCTCGCCGCAATCGAAACTCTTTATTCCGAAAATGTCAGCAAGATTAAGAAGCGCTTCAAGGCCTTCACCGAAGGAGATAACACAACTCCTTTGGACACTGCTTATTATCCATATCTTGGGATCGAGATTGGTGCCCAGGACATAAACCTAACGGGAAGGCTTGCATACGGAAACCTTCATTCAGCCGGAATATTTGGAACAACTCTTACCCGGCCTGAACTGTTTAAGAGTTACTACCGGGAACAGATTGAACTGATTATCAATAATCACGAGAAGCCTGTTTATGTGGGTTTAAGTGACCGCCCTATTCCGCTTCCGTTTGTTGTGGAAAAGGCATCTTCCGATGTATCCGCCGCAGATGTGCCATCCCTGCAAAGTATTTTTCCGATGCCAGATTTGGCTAATATTAATGATACTATTGCGAATGGAACCTATACACCAGCACCTGGCGATCCATACCCGCTTGCGCTCTTCACTGCGGAGAGAGTTGATTACTCGCTCCTTCGCCTTTCGCACTATACAGGCACCTCACCAGAGCATTTTCAACGCTTTGTTCTCTTTACCAACTACCAGCGCTACGTGGATGAGTTTATAGAATATGGCAAAGATCAGGTCAAAAATGGTGATCAATACAGAGCTTTCGTAGAACCGGGTAATGTGGTCACAACAAACCCTAACCTTCAGGGTGAAGAAACAGAGGGCGGCGTTGCCCCATCTCACCTCCCTCAAATGCCGGCCTATCATCTGGTCTCTGACCACCATGAAGGAATAACATTGGTCAATATCGGGGTCGGCCCGTCAAACGCGAAGACAATTACAGATCACATCGCGGTATTGCGGCCCCATTGCTGGTTAATGGTCGGTCACTGTGGAGGTCTCCGCCGGACCCAAAGTCTCGGGGATTATGTGCTGGCACATGCCTATGTCCGGGAAGATCACGTTTTGGATGAAGATATTCATCCGTCGGTCCCGCTTCCGGCAATTGCGGAAATTCAAGTGGCCTTAACGGATGCAGTTGCTGCCTATTCTGATGGTCAGGCAAACAGAGCCCAGCTAAAAGAACATTTCAGAACCGGAACGGTTTATACAACTGATGACCGGGATTGGGAGCTTCGGCATAAGGAACTTGCGCAGCGATTTAACCAAACCAAGGCAATCGCTATCGATATGGAGTCTGCAACAATCGCCGCAAACGGTTTTCGCTTCCGAGTTCCATATGGAACCCTGCTTTGCGTATCTGACAAGCCTTTACATGGCGAGATCAAACTGCCCGGTATGGCAAACAAATTCTATCAAGACCGGACAGCCAAACATCTGCGCATTGGAATTGAAACCTTACGGATGCTCAAAGAAAATGGCATTGAAAGCATGCATTCCCGAAAACTCAGAAGTTTTGATGAACCGGCGTTCCGCTAATCAAGTATAGGATATATGAGGCAGGATAAGATCCGCCAAATGATCGCATAAATCTGGAGATAGATCATGTCCCATACCTTCAACCAACTCAAACTGGCTATTCGGGATATGGTTGGCGACATCCTCACCACACGCAGGCTGGACCAAGGTATCAGCACTACCGTGAATAACGAGGGTTCTTGCTGTAATTCTTTTCAGTTCTTCTCTTCGGGATGGCGCGGCCATGACAGCCGAATACTGCCGCATATATCCTCCCGGACTGTAGCATCGGTCAATACAGGCTCCAATATGGGCTTCAAGCGCTACTTTATTCCACGGATAACCGGTACTCCCAATAACCGAATTCACTTTGAGCCCAAAATCAATGATATCTGATTTTTCCTGGCTCTGAGGTGCCGATGCCAAAACAGCGCCAGCTTCTTCTGTGGGACCGGGAAGAGACGGATCTGAGGAAGAGGACATGATAGAAGTCAGGCTTAACGCCCGATCTGGATAATGAATAGCAAGAAGCTGAGCAATCATACCACCCATTGACATGCCGACTATATGTGCTTTCGAAATTGCAAGATTATCAACCAAAGCAACAACATCTGCAGCCATGTCTGTTAGGTGATAAGGAACGTCAGGCTTATTTCCGGCCAATTTTGCCTGGAAGATCTCAACGGGATTGGGAATACCAAAATGATCCAGTTTTTCAGACAATCCTACATCCCGATTATCAAAACGGATAACTTGAAAACCCTCGTTTGCCAGTTTTTCACAAAAGGCACGCGGCCAATCAATTAACTGAAACCCAAGACCGGCTATCAAGATGATCACAGGATCGCCCTGGTTTCCGATAACCTCATACTCAAGCTCAATCCCATTACAACTCGCCTTTACCATATGCCCCCCTTAATTATCCCTGCTCCAACAAAAAAGCGGACCAGCTAACTAGTCCGCTCTTATCCTAACTGGAGGCTGAATTACAACCTTAGCTGCTGGATTTGATCCAGCTTTCGATCTGTCCTTTTGGAGATGCCCCAACTTTCGTTGCTGCAACCTCACCATTTTTAAACAGCATCATGGTTGGAATATTCCGAACACCGTATTTGGTCGGTGTATTTGGGTTCTGATCAATATTGATTTTGGCAATCGTGACCTGACCACCCATTTCGTTAGAAAGCTCTTCAAGTGCTGGCGCAATTGCCTTACAGGGGCCACACCACTCGGCCCAGAAGTCTACCAGAACCAATCCATCATTTTTGAGTACATCATTTTCGAAAGATGCATCTGTTACATTTGTTGTAGCCATTATGCTCTCATCCTGACTTAAAAAATACCGCGCCCACCGAAGTGAAAATCGCATATCACTTTTCTGATACTTACGTATCCCTTGCGTCTCCGTCAAGTGGCTGTGACTACATCATGTGTCTGGAAGACTCATCATATGGGGCCCATCTGTCCATAACAGGCCGCATTTAATCCGTTTTTCAGGATAGAGTTTTTTTAGAGCGGTTCGATAAATTTCCATTTGCCGAAGATAAACCGATGGCACATCACCAATATCTGTTGGAGAAGGCCGGTTCGTCTTGTAATCAACAATCAGAATCTCCTCCTCACCAATTAACAATCGGTCTATCTGTCCTGACATAATCCGATCCCCCATCAACGCTGTGACCGGAACCTCTGCCTTACTACCAGGGCCAAATATTTCTCCAAACTCTGGATGATCCAAAACACGCATCGTCTCTTCCAAGATTTGTTGTTGTTGATGCTCTGACAATCCGTGGGTTGGACGTGCAAGCCAGTTTCGGGCTGTCTCTACCCTGTTCGCTGGCAAGACAGCCGGTAAGCTCTCCAACAATCGATGAATGATCAAGCCTCGATGAAACCGATGCCCATCATCTGTGCCGAGCGGGGAACGAACAGGCGGCTCTTCATCCTCACGAGAAGGCGTTAGCGGTTGTGGTGGGAAAGGCTCTGCGGCTGGTGGCTTTGTTATCCATTCTGGAAGCGCCTCACTAGGCACAAATTCGGAAGTTTCGGGGACAACTTTCTTTTCATTAACAACAGTTCCGCTTGTGCGGCGACGTGCAACACCACCAAAAGGAAGCTCAACTTCCTCAATAGGGTGATCTGATCCGTCTGAAAACGCCATATCCACCAAATCATACCAACAGCCGGAGGGTCTCGACTGCTTGTTTTCCCAACCACAAATGTAGAGTCTGTCCTCTGCCCGGGTCAGGGCTACATAGAGTAATCGGCGCTTCTCTTCCTCAGTACGCGCTTTCAGTCGATCCCGAACACCGGCGGTAAATTGATCAAAATTTTCTTTTCGCACTGGCCAAAGCGGGGTCGCTACGTCGCCTTCCGCCCATATGACCTGACTGGAACGGGGCGGGGCAGATCGCTGACAGGTATCTGGCAGGAAAACTATGGGTGCCTGCAGACCTTTAGATCCATGAACGGTTAAAATCCTAACCTCGTTTCGACCTTGCTCCATATCTCGTTTAATCTCAGCCCCACCAGATTGAACCCAGTGAAGAAACCCCTGCAACGAACTGGTTTCGGACTTCTGATAGGTGAGAGCCAGAGACAAAAACTCCTCAATGGGATCCAGCGCCTCTTCACCCAATCGAGATAGCAATTTTCGCCGGCCTTGATCGCGACCCAGAATTTCAGCATAAAATTCGTACACGGGAACAAAATCGGCCCGAGAAAGCTGGTTTTTCAAAAACTCCACGGCATCTGCATAGCGCTTTTTCGACCCCGCCTTGTCTTGCAGGGCAGACCAAAGACTTCCTTTTCGACCATAGGCCAGATCAAAAAGGTCCATATCATCCAGTCCACAAAAAGGGCTCTTAAGAAGGCTCGCAAGATTGAGGTCATCTTCCGGCAACAAGACAAACCGTCCAAGTGCAATCAAATCCAATACGGCCAACTGTTCGGTCAATCGCATCCGATCGGCGCCAGCCACCGGGATAGCATGGGACTTCAAAGCCCTAACGAGTTCATCGAATAAGGCGTTTCGACTTTGCACCAGTATCATGATGTCTTTTGGGGCAATCGGACGGTTAGCGGAGGCCAAAATTTCACCGCGAGACATCCAGTCCTTTATCTGAACTGCTATGTTATCTGCCAGTTTGGCTGGCGGACTGACGGTGAAGCCTTGATCCACTGGAATTTCCCAAGGGTCCTCGTCCTCTCTCGGTTCCGGCTTTACGACGGGCCAAATTTCAGTATGTCCAATCTGATCCATCCGGTGAATAAAATGGCGTACTTGTTCAGCGCCAAACGTAACCCCCGAACGAGCTTCCTCTCTGGCAAAGACTTCATCTACCAAAGACAGCACTGCATGTGTGGATCGGAAAGACAACTCCATCGGAACCTGTTGCCAGCTTTTGTCCGCTACCCCTGCCTTCTTCTCAAACAAACGCCGCATGTAATCAAACGCTGCGGGATCAGCCCCCTGAAAGGAATAGATGGACTGTTTCTCATCTCCTACAACAAAAAGGGTCCTCCCCTGATCGCGAGCCGTATCACCACTAAAAAACTCTGCGGTGAGCGCTTTGATCACCTCCCATTGTTCAGGGCTGGTGTCTTGCGCTTCATCGACCAAAATATGATCGATCCCGCCATCCAACTTATACATCACCCAAGGTGTGACATCTTGTTGGCTCAAAAGATCCCGGGTCGTCAAAATTAGATCATCAAAATCAAGTGCGCCGCGTCTTGTTTTTTCCCGCTCATATTCATCAAGTAACCATCGACCTAACACCAGCATCGCCTTTGTACTGGATAAAACCCTAATCCGCCGGCACTGATCCAAGATATCCAACAACCGCTCTGCCTCTGCCCTCATAACCTCCAAGATATCAGGCATCGCGGATACAGAGGCTTTGCTTGCAAGAGTACTATCCGCTTTTCTTTTTCCCTCAGCAGTCAGATAGGCTTTCAGATAATCTTCAAAGAGTTGGGACCGATCCTGCGGGTTGGCTAGCCAATTGCTCATTCTCGCCGCATTGTCCTGATCCCGTTTTCCACCGGCGTTCAAGACTTCAACAGCTTGACGTAACGAGGTCGCGTCAAATGCAGTTTCATCACTCGCTTTTTGAAGGATTTCTTCTTCAGTCAGATTTTGATCGGCACCTAACAAATCCGCAATATGTTGCACTGCACCATTTATGTCTTGGGCTGATTGAAAAAACCGCTTAAATCGACCTCTCCGGCTACTCAAACCCAGCATCAGATCGGAGAAATCCTGTTCATTTATTTTTTCACTGACGATCTGAAGCGCAGTTTTCAGGGCTTCTTCCCCCGGCCCTTGAGAATGTGACAACAACCTGTCCCGACACACCTCCATTATTTCGGATGCGGTACGATCGTCCAGCTCCTGGAAGTTAGGAGAGATCCCTGCCTCCAGTGGAAACCGCGCCAGAACAGATCCACAGAAGGAATGAATAGTTTGGATTTTAAGTCCACCCGGTGCATCCAACACATTGGCAAATAATTGCCGCGCACGGGTCACCTCTTCAGGACTGGGGCGATATCCTTGCAATTCCTCAATGGCAACGATGAGTTCCGCTTCATCCTTAACAGACCAATCACCCAGGGTTTTGTTAAGCCGGTTCGCCATCTCAGCAGCGGCCGCTTTGGTAAAGGTAATACACAAAATCCGCTCTGGCGCTGTCCCGCCAAGCATCAAACGCAAGGTACGATCCACCAATACCCTTGTTTTCCCGGATCCAGCTGAAGCTGAAACCCAAACTGAATGGGTAGGATTTGCAGCCTGTTGCTGCGCCTTAATTCCAGCCAATGTCATTGAGGAAAAAGAGCTAGTCATCCTGCCCTCCCGACCATTCTCTCAGGCGGGATAAATGCTCATAGTCATTAAATCGGTCTACGAAGTCTGGTCGAGGACGCACGAGATAAGGCGTTGCCTCTTTATCAAACTGGGCGATCAGGCGACTTAACCCTTCATATGCGGCTTCAGCAAGCTCTGTTACCGGCACTTTTTTGGAAGAATGTTTGACTTCTCCTGCTGGCTCACCACCACTTAATCTCAAATACAGAAGTTCAATCACACTTGCAGATTTCAAATCTGTAAACCCGCCCCTTTCAATCATGGCTGCCTCAAGAGACAACTGTGGAGATATCCCGGTTTCAACCTGTTTATCCGATGGAACTGATCCCGTTTTATAGTCAATAACGGAGACTTCACCATTTCCATTTTCATCAATGCGATCTGCGGTTCCTGAGAGAGTAAAAGACCCCTTGGGAGCTGGAATATCGATCGTTCCCTTTGCCTCTAACAAGGTTGGTTTGAAAGTCTCTCTCCGCTCCCGTTCAAACTCAACAAACCATCGCGCTATTCTCTCAAATCTTGGCCACCAAAAAGCCCAGACAGCTGGATAGGCAAGGACATCAGCAAAAACCTCCCCCCCGATTTTTAGCAACCTTTCTTCAGCGTCCGCAGGAAGATGGTCTGGAAAGCACTTCACGAATTTCTCTAGCGCTTCATGAATAAGAGTACCTTTTTCTGCCCCTCCTGGAGCCATGCCGATCTCATCAAGTGGCTTCAACCCCAGTATGGCATCCGCAAATATGGAATACGGATCCTTTATCCATTTCTCGATACGCGTGACGGACAGTCGTCTTGGTCGCGCAAACAAGGGTGGTGTTGGACGCGGCGGGTCTACAGGCGCGATGGTAACAGGTCGGTCCAGCCTATTTTGCCAATCCTGCAAATTTAAACCTTCAGAACCGGATAGGCTTTCACCGTTTTTTCGAAGCAGGGTTTCAATCCGCAATAACCAGCGGCTGGGAACTGTCGGAGCACCGTCCAGTTTTTCGGCGCGTGTGAGGATAACCTCCTTCGCACAAAAGGCCTGCTGGAAGTCATGAGCCGAAAGACCAATTTTCTTTTCTGGCAAGGGAAGATTAAAATCCTGCCGCATGGGCCTGCTCATCCATGGATCGCCAGCTTGTTCTGGTGGCCATATCCCTTTATTCAGCCCCCCAAGGATCATACGATCTGCCCGCTGCAATCGAGCCTCAATTGGTCCCCAAATCTGCAGGCGAGGATGTTGACCATACCGACTTCGAACCATTCGCCCAACCATAAGGCTGTCCAGAAGTTCTGCCCAACTTTCTGGGTTTATCTGGCCCGCAATATCCGAGGCTCTTAACAGCTCAGAAATAAACCCTGCCGCACTCTCTCCAAAATGCCCATACCAAAGATTTGTATCCCCGGTTTCTGCAAAAACAGAAAGCTGTTCGGCAAAGCGGACATGTGATTTGACCAATAACTCAAAATCCACTTGAGGTTCCGTCATCAAGTCGGAAAATGGCCGCACCAACTCACAAAACTCCTCAAACCAAGCAGCCAGTTCATCAGAGATTTCACCATGCTGCTGCTTAAGCTTTACAAGAGCCTGTATACCTGAAAGACCCTCAGCAGGCCGCGGCCCCCTAAGGACTTTTCGCTCTAATTCTCGGATCAGCTGGCGAAACGTTCCTTTCGGATAATCCATCGCTGAATATGGATGCTTTAAGGTCGATAAAAGTACCAGAGGATCAAACCGCTCTGCGACCAGACGGGCAGTCAAGCGCAAGAAAATCCCAGGCGGTGATTGGTCTAAACTCGAACCTGCACTGTCATCAACCTCTAAACCCCACCGTTTCAGTTCTGCGACCACACGGCGTGACAAGTCTCGATCCGGCGTCACCAGGGCCGTAGTTTTTGTCGGATCTTCCAACGATTGCCGCATGGCAAGCGCAATTACCTGTGCTTCAGCCTGTGCACCGGAGCAGTTGATTTGAATAACTCCACCAAAGTCCTTCACAGCAGGGATATGCGTATCTTGCCACTTGTCCGTTGTAGATGCCGGGCGCATAGCCTCAGAGAGAAAAGCAGACCGGTCAGTTGGACAATTTTGCAAACCTTCAAGCTTCAAATCCGGAACATCTTCGCGCGAAACACCCATTTTCTGAAGCAGTCGTGATAATCCGTATTGAGGATGGCTAGGATCCTTTTGAACGATTTCCCAACTTTGCTCATCCAAATGTTTATCAACGCCTGGTAAAACAACAGTCCCGTTTGGAAGAGAGGCAACGAGGCACAACATATCGGCTGTCGTTGGAATGGAACCAGTTGAACCAACGGCAAAAATTTCTCCATCCGGAGGATTGGTTTGCCATTCTTCTATCTGCAATCTAAGAAGCAAATCTCGACGGCGAGCAGGATCTATCGCACCTTCTTCTTCCAGTATACGAGGCCATACATCGCTAATGATTTTCAAAAATTCCAGTGTCACTTGCCAATGCTCTGCATACTCAGCTGGCACCAGCTCTTTCAGACCATCAAGCTCTAGCCCTTCTGTTTGAACCTGGTCCAAAAGACGTGAAAGCTCTATGGCAAGTCCAGCGGCACGAGACAGGTCGTAGGCTTCTGGGTCCCGTGTAGCTATGAGACGGGATAGCAGTAGCTGACGCCGAAGGCTTTCAATTGCAGGGGGAAGCTCAAGCGCTTTTTGCTGATCTCCACTTAAGTCGCCTTCCAAAGCAAGTTCATCTTCATCTACATCTCCAAGAGGTCTCATTCTTGGAAGAAGTAAAGGTTTCCCATGGGTTTCGCGCAAAAAAGCATTCTGCAATGCCCTTGCCGCCCGGCGGGTCGTTGTTAAAATGGTAATATCACCAAGTTTTGTTAAATCTGCCTGATAGCGATCCAATAGGTACCGGGCCAAACAATCCACAAAAGGATATTCTGGTGGAATATTCAGAACAGAAGCTTTGATTTCACCAAACTCAGTCACTGGATTTCAGATAACCTTCCGCCTCTTGGAGCGCCGCTTCAGTTCCGACATGAAGCCACACCCCATCATGAACTGCACCATAAAGCCTGCCCCGTTCGGCTGCTTTATCAAACATAACATTCATCGAAAAGGCACCCGTTTCTACACCCTCAAAAAGGCTTGGTGATACAATTTGCAATCCAGCGTAAATAAAGGGTGCCTGTTTCCCTGGATCCGGACGATGTAGCCGTCCCTCATCATCAAGATCGTAATCACCGGCTCCATCATAACCAAACGCAGCCTCTTTGGGTTGCAACAGAAGGAGGATATCCATCTCTTGCTCATCCCAGGCCTCAATCAAGTCTTTCAAGGAAGTTTTCAAACGATTTTGAACAATGATGTCCGAGTTTAAAACAGCAAAAGGCTGCCCTTTGAAAAAGGGTAGCGCCTTTTGGACACCGCCTCCCGTTTCCAAGAGCTCCGCCCGTTCATCAGAAATATGTATGTTAAGGTCTGAAATCTGCTCCACGTGAGCCTCGATCTGCTCCGGCAAATAATGACAGTTTACCACCACATCCTTGATACCCGCGTTACGGACCAAATCGAGACTGTAGTCGATAAGAGATTTCCCTCCCACTTTGACCAGCGGCTTTGGAATACGATCTGTAAGAGGTCTCAACCGCTTGCCAAGGCCTGCAGCCAACACCATTGCTGTTGAAACCGAACGTCCGCTCACAAGGGCACCTCATCCATATTGTTTCCCAAGGTCACTTTGATCCAGTGCTTCAGAGCAACCAAATCCGGATGTGCCAGGTTACTGTTCAGATATCCCAGTACCCTCGGCATAAATCGGGAATATCGATCCTTGTTCTGTTGCTTGGCGAGCCTTGTAAAAACTCCCAAAATCCGAAGGCACCTGTGAGCCCCCAGTATGGAATAGCTTCTCATAAACTCTTTTTGATCATAATTTGTTCTGGATACGTAATGGTCTACAATCGACGTCGCCAGTTCTGTAGAAACGGTTCGGCGAGCGTCCTGTAACAATGAAGCCAAGTCATAGGCCGCCGGCCCTGTCATCGCATCCTGATAGTCAATTAAGCCAAGCTGGCGAAGCCCCTTACGTCCCTCTAAAAAAAACAGATTTTCTGCGTGAAAATCCCGATAGAGAAAAACTTCCTGATCCTCTGAAAGAAGCTCAAAGAGTTCTCTCCAAATTTGCTGGAAGAAAAAGCGAGCCTTGTCGGGCAAGGACTCTCCCAAAATGTTTGGAACATACCAATCTAAAAACAAGGCATTCTGGTCCAACACATATGATTGGGAGTAAAGTTTCAAACCTGTTGGCGCATCCTGCTTTGTTAGATCTACGAGAAAATCTGCAGCAAGCGTATAGAGTTCCATTTCTCGCTCAGGCGCTGTTTCCAGAATTCGCGCGAAGAGTTCATCTCCGAAATCCTCAAGCAACAGCAGACCATCCTTGGACCCGTCTACCAGGATTTCAGGTGCGCTATACCCCCAATCTTTCAAAATTTCCGATACCTTGAGGAAAGATTTAACACTTGATTGATCCGGATCCTGCATCAGTATCGCCGAATTGCCATCAAGCGAAATGCGCTTGTAACTCCGACTTGAAGCATCACCTGCTAGTTTTTGGCGCGCAGCCCCAGCAAATCCCCCTCGTTCAATAAACGCATCCACTGAAACTGTCATGCTGTTTGACGCCCCACCAGCTCTTGCAACCGCATCTTCCAATTTGCATTACCCCTAAGTCTGATGGTCCGGCTATTAACATCTTCATTCAATTCAATATCAACTTCCAACGCATTTTGCGGAGCAAGATCCTCAAGACGTTCTACCCACTCCATCAAAGTAATAGCGGACTCGTAGGCGTCCTCTACATCCAGCTCCCAAACTTCTTCCGGGTCCTCAAGGCGATAAAAATCATAATGATAGATTGGCCCGTTGGTGCCTTCATAAGTCAGAAGTAGATTAAATGTTGGGCTCGGAACCTCAATATCCCCACCACATAATGCCCTGATTAAAGCCCTGGCAAATGATGTTTTCCCGGCTCCCAATGTTCCTTTTAGGAAAACGACATCTTTTGTCTTCAGATAAGCGGCAAGCTCCTTTGCAAAGGCAGCCGTCTCCTGTTCAGATGTAACGGTATGGCTAAGAATGAGTTCTGTTGACATGAAAAGAGATTAACTGGGTTTTGTCTCCAGGCACAGACTATTTGGTAACTGGCAGTAAATAGTTGTTCCTACATTCTCTTCAGATGCCAGCGTGACAGTCCCACCATGCATTTCGACAAAGCTTTTAACCAAAGAAAGACCGATGCCTGCACCCGCATTTTCCTGGGTCGTATCTCCCTTGGCAAATCGCTCGAAAATCCGCTTTTGTGACTCCCTAGAGATACCAATACCCGTATCTTTGACTTGAATCAGAATTCCCTCATCATTTCGTTCCGCTATCAATTTCACTTCACCGCCTGGATCTGTGAACTTGATGGAATTGCTGAATAGATTAAAGATCACCTGCTTGATCCGACGTTCATCGAGAGTTGCCCAACCCAGATCATCTGAAATTTCAAAATCCAGGTTAATTCGGCGCTTACGAGCCCGGTCATGAACGAGAGTGACCACATTGGCAAGAAGCGCATGCAGATCTACTGGTTCCAGTTCCAGTTCGATCTTACCAGCCTGAATATTGGCCATATCCAGAATATCATTGATCAGATGCAACAGGTGATTGGAACTGTCGAGGATACCTTGCCCATATTCGGTCTGTTTCTCATTAAGCGGTCCAAAAAACTGCTTCACTAGAATTTCAGCAAATCCGATGATCGTGTTCAGCGGTGTACGAAGCTCATGACTCACGCTTGCCACAAACTCTGTTTTCATTCTATCGGCAGCTTCCAAAGCCTCGTTCCGCTCTGTCAGCATCCTCTCCACCCGAAGCTGGTCGGTTACATCCAGATAGGTGAATAGAACATTTCCATCAGGGAGCGGCACTCGGTTATAATTCACGATCCGATCGGTAAGGTGCTCCAATTGCCCTGAAAACGCATCCCGGCGAGTCACATTTGCGATATATCGATCCCTCAGATCCCTGGCATCCTCCATCTTCCATTGCTCAAAGACTTTGTCCACCAGCACGGAAATATGGATGTCTTCTTCCAGAAAATCTTCTGGAATTCCCCAAATCTCACTGAAACCAGCGTTAAAGAGCTTTAACCTGGCATCAGAACCGAACACAGCAACGGCTTCATACAAATTGTCCAATGTCGCACGCTGAACGGCAGTTTGAGTATTATGTGCCCGCTCCAGGATCATCTTGTCGGTGACATCCTCAAACATAAAAAACAGCCCCCCCTTGGAGTGGGGAGCGATCACCGTTCTCAGCATTGTCTCGTCCGGAAGCTGAACCAGCTCTTCCTGGGTTTCAATCAAATTTGTGAAGAGAGCTTTTCGCTTGGATTTGTAGGCAGAAAAATCAGCCTGCTCCGGTAGCCGGCGTAACTCTCGTTGTTTATCCAAAACCTCCAGGATTGTCGGACGCTCTTCCAAAAAGCTATCACTTAGCTTCCATAGTTTGACATATGTTTGATTGTAAAAATCGAGACGCAGGTCAGGGCCGTAAATTGCAATGGCTGTGGTAATATTTTCAAGAACACTTTCCTGACCGCGCATGTGCTCGTTGATATCCTGGGCCATCTGTTCCTGAAGCGTTACATCTTCTGCAAAACCAGCAAGCTGATTTTCGAACTCCAGCGGAACTTCAGAGACTTTATAGCTATGAAGATCTCCTCCAACGACGAACCGCCGGATCTCAGATTGTGGACTTTGTGTAACGCGTGCACGAGCCGCCAGTTTACGCGCCTGATCTGGTTCCCGCTTGGATGCCAATTCAGGAATATCACCGATAGAGTTGGCAGAACCCACTATCTCTTCAAATTGTGTGTTGTGCCAGATGATCCGGGATTGCTGATCGCGGCGCCAGATCGGATATGGAGCTGCATTGAGAAGATCAATGTAGTCATCCCGTTCCGCGCGAGTATCCATCAGTATGGATTTTGTATTCAAAAGCTCTTTATCTTTTTCTTTTTTCTCGGCATGGGCAAGTTCAAGTTCCTCTTCGAGAAGTTTCACCCGTTCAGAGATTTGGTCGCTTTGCGTTAAGAGCGACAAAGCCTTCTTCCGCATGACATAAAGTGCCATCGCCAAAATAATAACGATTAGGACTGTCAGCCAGATAATGACCAGCTCTGTGGATGAATAATCAACTTCCATCGCTTTGGTCCAAGACCTCTCCCCTTTTGCCATTCAGTCACCCAAATAACCAAACAGCATCACTACCGGATTCCGTGTTATCAAATAATAGTGAAGAAGATCAAACTTTTATCTCTTTTTTGGGAAATCAATATAAAAAAGGCTGGCATGTGTGTTTGCCAGCCTTCACTTCATGATATTTTTTCAAACTTAGTAGCGATAATGCTCTGGTTTGAAAGGACCCTGTTGATCAACACCAATATAGGAAGCTTGCTCTGGGCTCAGAGTTGTTAATTCAACACCCAATTTACCCAAATGTAGGCTCGCAACCTTTTCATCCAGATGTTTCGGCAGAACGTAAACTTCATTCTTATAGTTTTCGTGGCGTTCCCAAAGTTCGATCTGTGCCAAAACCTGGTTAGTGAATGACGCGCTCATCACAAAACTTGGATGTCCTGTGGCACAGCCAAGGTTAACCAGACGGCCCTCTGCCAGAACAATAATGCGCTTTCCATCAGGGAACTCGACTTCGTCAACCTGCGGCTTCACATTATGCCAAGGATAGTTGCGCAAGGCTTCAATCTGAATTTCAGAATCAAAGTGACCAATGTTGCTAACAATCGCCCGATCCTTCATCTGGCGCATATGCTCAATTGTGATCACATCGATATTGCCAGTCGTTGTCACGAAGATATCGCCGAGTGAAGCAGCCTTATCCATGGTTACCACTTCGTAGCCTTCCATAGATGCCTGCAAAGCGCAGATCGGATCAATTTCTGTCACCAAGACCCGTGCGCCCTGGGACCGAAGTGAGGCGGCAGATCCTTTACCAACATCGCCATAACCCGCAACAACAGCAACCTTACCGGCAACCATAACGTCTGTTGCCCGCTTAATGCCATCCACTAGGCTTTCACGGCACCCATAAAGGTTATCAAACTTTGATTTGGTCACGCTATCGTTCACATTGATTGCTGGAACTTTCAAGGTTCCGGCTTTCGCCATTTCATAAAGGCGATGCACACCTGTTGTTGTTTCCTCAGATAGGCCTTTTACATCGTTCAGATATTCAGGATATTTGTCATGCATAATCTGGGTCAGGTCCCCACCATCATCCAAGATCAGATTTGGGCGCCAACCATTCGGGCCCTCAATGGTCTGCTCAATGCACCACCAGAATTCTTCCTCGCTCATGCCTTTCCAGGCAAAAACCGGCACACCAACGGCAGCCATCGCAGCGGCGGCCTGATCCTGAGTGGAGAAAATATTACAGGAAGACCAGCGAACTTCTGCACCTAGATCAATCAGGGTTTCAATCAGAACCGCTGTTTGAATTGTCATGTGAAGACAACCTGCAATTCTTGCCCCTTTTAGCGGCTTTGTTGACCCAAACTCTTCGCGCAAGGCCATTAGCCCAGGCATTTCTGTTTCTGCAATTGCGACTTCTTTACGTCCCCAATCAGCGAGGGAAAGGTCCGCTACCTTAAAATCTTCAGTATCAGCCATGGAAAACTCACATTCTTTATATGGTGTCTCATGTGAAGACGGCACCAAGCGTCAACACCATCTATGCTGGCTATATAGCAAACACAAATCAGACAATCAACAAAATATATAAAGACATCTTTATATCTTGATCAATTGAAGAAAATTCAACCGCTCTAATCAGCTGTTTCTTCTTCTTGGTCTTCACCAAATTTATCAGTGACAAGACTTTCCAGCGCTGAAAGTGCCTCTTCTGCATCTGGCCCAGTCACAGAAACATTTATCGAAGAGCCTTTCGCCGCGGCAAGCATCATCAAGCCCATTATCGACGTGCCGGACACATTGTTTTCATCCTTCGTCACAATGATATCAGCTTCAAAAGACTCAGCACATTTCACAAATTTTGCTGCCGCGCGCGCATGCAAGCCACGTTTATTTTCAATGAGAAGGCTTTTTCGAAGCGTTTTGGTCATTGCAGAAAATCGCCGTGTTTCAGGAGTTATTTGCCAAGAGATGAGAGGCGACATTGATATATTTTCGCCCGGATTCTTGGGCTGCTGCAACAGCTTTTTCCATGTCATTTTCCCCGCGCAGGCTGGCCAATTTAATCAGCATAGGGAGGTTGATGCCGGCTATAACCTCAACATTGGCCTTGTCCATAACAGAAATTGCCAAATTGGAAGGCGTTCCACCAAACATATCTGTCAGCAAAATTACGCCCGTACCTGTGTCAACTTCTTTGACAGCATCGAGGATATCCTCACGGCGCTTCTCCATATCATCATCAGGACCGATGGAAATTGCTCGAACCTGCTCCTGCGGGCCAACCACATGTTCAGTTGCCGCGACGAACTCTTCAGCCAGCCGGCCATGTGTTACCAATACCATTCCAATCATACCATACGCCTCTAGTTAGCAAGCTTTGTTAGAACCTTAATTCAGGTCCCGATGCAAGAGCTGGGTAAAATACCCACTTTTTTTAATGTGGTCATGAATAATTTCAGACACACATACAGATCTATGCCGCCCACCTGTACATCCAATGGCAATTGTCAGATAAGACTTACCCTCAGACAAGTACCTCGGCATCAGCAAATCGAGCAGATCCTTTAACTTAGTGACAAACGCTGAAAATGCTTCATCTGTCCTAATATATTCAACAACATCCGAATCTTGACCCGTTTTTTCCCGCAGATCCTCATTGTAGTAAGGGTTTTTCAGAAAGCGCATATCGAAAACCAAGTCAGCTTCTCGGGGGATACCTTTCTTGAACGAAAACGACATCACAGTTGTTGTTAGCGCTGGGTTTTCGTCCAAACTGAAACGCTGAATTAATTGATGGCGCAACTCTGGCAAAGAGAGAAGCGTCGTATCAATGCAGATATCAGCCTCTGATCTTAGCCCCTTAAACAGACCGCGTTCTGCCTTTATCCCATCCGCAACTGGCCGATCTGAAGCCAGGGGATGTTTGCGCCTGGTTTCGGTAAAGCGCCTTTTTAGAACCCCGCTATCGCATTCCAGAAAGACAAGATCAACCTGACTGTGGGTTTCAAATTTAAGTCGATTGGTCAGTTCCAATAGTTTTTCAACACTAAACCCCAATGTCCGCGTATCGACGCCCACCGCAATGTTCATGCCGCCTTCACGGCTAATTTCCATCACCAGCGGTGACAACAAAGATAAGGGAATATTATCAGCAACTTCCCAGCCCAAATCTTCAAACTGTTTTAAAGCAGTGGATTTTCCAGCTCCGGAATACCCGGTAATCAGCGCGATACGGGTCTGCTCTACCTGTTCCATGCTAGGTTATAACTCTTTATGGATCGAAAACACCTCAGTCTAAAGAGGGCCATATCTGAGACAGACGGTCAAGCGCCAATCTGATCCGATTCCCATTTGACCGATAAGACGGATCCAAATTCATCAACGCGATATCGATATTCTCAAAGCAGGTTGTTAATGGCGGATCGGGAAAACGATCAATCTCTGCGCAAGGCACTAAATCGCAACAAAGGGTTACTTGGACGCCAGATACATAGGCCAGGTTTTTTATCACTCCAAGTCCCCGGACCTCCATCATCCCTTTCAGTTGTTCCGGCGTATGTGCCCAAAGGCGGCCGTTTAACGCCTGTAATTCGACATAATCATCTGAAACGAGCCGGGCACCAGAGCCGATTAGTTGAAGTGCAAGATCCGATTTTCCAGCACCTGACGGTCCACGGATTAAAATGGCTTTCCTATCAATCGCAACCACTGATGCATGTTGCTTAATCACTAAACTTAAAGCTCCCTTTTCTTTTCAAGCTATTTTGGCAGGCGAACTGTGAATTTAGCACCAATTATTTTTCCCTCAGAACTCATCCGGTTGGACGCAAGAATAGTGCCGCCATGTGCTTCGACAATTAATCTTGAAATACTGAGTCCCAGCCCAGAATGATTTCCAAAACCTTCGCTCTTTGGACGTTCTGTGTAAAACCTACTGAAAATAGCCTCTAGCTTATTTTCAGGAATGCCCGGTCCCTGGTCCTCGACATCGACCTGAACCCAATTCTGGCCTTTAAAATCTTTCTCTTCATGAACCCGAACGAGAACCCGCCCATTTTCTGGTGAAAAGGAAATCGCATTCTCTATCAAGTTCCGAAAAACCTGGCCAAGGCGGCCGGGAACACCCTCTATCAGGATTTCAGGGGTAGAGATTTCAACTTCTACAGTCACGTTATTTCGAGCCCGCTCTCCGGAATAGAGCCCAACAACGCCGTCTGTGACTTCGACAAGATTAACAATTTCGCCTTCAGTCCGTGAAAGTTCTGCATCCAGTCTGCTGGCCGACGAAATATCCGTAATAAGTCGGTCCAATCGCTTTACATCACTGGAGATCACTTCCTGGAGTTTCTGGCGTGTAGCTTCATCCTTAACCCGTTCAAATGTATCAATTGCCGTCCCAAGAGACGTCAAAGGGTTTTTAAGCTCGTGAGAAACATCTGCTGCAAATGCCTCAATTGCATCCATACGATCATATAAGGCTTCCGTCATCTGACGATAGGAAACAGAAAGATCGCCAATCTCATCCTGGCGATTAGAAAAGTCCGGCATGTCCACACGGCGCCCAATACCCAAACGAACCTTGTCTGCGGCTTCCGCCATTTCCTGGACAGGGCTTGCAATCGTTCGAGCGAGATAAAGTGAGAGCAGCAATGTGATAATAACTGTAATCGAAAAAACCGTCAGCGTTGTAATCTGGGCCGATCGCACTGCCTCATCAATTGCATCGCCATTTTCCACCAGCATTAAGGCACCCAGGATCCTTTTAAAGCCCTGAACCGGCATAGCAACTGACAACATCAGGCGGCCATCCTCAGTCTGACGTATGACCCCACTAGCCTCACCGGTCATAGCCGCCTGGACTTCTTTAAAATCATCAGCAGAAAGCGAATGTTTGGTCGGAAAAAGCGGATAATCTCGGGAATTCGGGATGAGACCAGCTAAGAAGTCATAACTTTCTTCATAAATTTTTTGAAAACGGCTGCGTTGATCGGGCGGCGGGAGCGCTTCCAAAATTATTTCCCGGCCGGATGAGATCAGTAACCGACTATCCGCAACAAGAACCCCCTCTCGGTCAAACAATTTAGCAGGAATACCCGTTACAACCGACATACGGCGGAGGACCCGACGAATATTTCGACTATCCAGGTTGAAATAATTGCTGCCGCCCGTGAATGACATTTCGCCGAGAGCCGCCTCACCTAAGGCCCCGGCAATCATACGGCCGTTGGTTTGCAAAGCCTGCAGACGTGCCTCAATCAGCCCTGCGCGAAACTGATCCAGGTACAGAATGCCACCAGCCAGAAAGATTATGGAAAATAGGTTGATCGCCATAATTCGGCGACTCAGCGATGAAAACCGCCACCATCTCCGCTTTTGACGAATACCAGAGCTTCGCGATGAGTTTTGACCCACAGCTGCTTTTTCAGATTCCGATGAATAAACAGGGTCTCCTAATGACACAGTTGCCGGCTTATCTGTTGACTGATCACTCACTAATGGCGCCTCTCTCTCAAGGACGGTCGGTTAGTCCTTGAAACGGTATCCAACCCCGTAAAGAGTTTCAATAGCCGAAAATTCTGGATCCACAGCCCTGATTTTCTTCCGTAACCGTTTGATATGACTATCAATTGTCCGGTCATCAACATAAATGTTGTCGTCATAAGCTGCATCCATCAGCTGATCCCGGCTTTTCACATGACCAGGTCGGTATGCCAATGCATGTAGGAGCATGAACTCAGTCACGGTCAAAATAACTTCCTTGTCATCCCAGAAGCAGGCATGACGAACACTGTCCAGTTTCAATCGGCCACGGATCAGGACATCCTCATCTTCCCCTTCTTCTGAACTGGATTTGGCTTTATGGCGCCTTAAGACTGTGCGGATCCGTTCAACCAGTAGCCTTTGAGAAAATGGTTTCTTGATATAGTCATCTGCTCCCATCTTCAGCCCGAGAAACTCATCTATCTCATCGTCTTTTGAAGTCAGAAAAATAACAGGAAGATCAGAATTGCGACGGAGTCTGTTTAACATTTCCATCCCATCCATGCGCGGCATCTTAATATCCAGCACAGCAAGATCTGGCGGGTTTTTGTCAAAGGACTCTAAAGCTTCCTCTCCATCCGAAAACTTAGAGACCGAAAAACCTTCTGACTCCAACAGGATGGAGACGGTTGTCAAAACATTGAGATCATCATCTACAAGTGCAATTTTATTGGACATCATGATCTCCTTTTCTCCACGATTCTGTCATAATAAGATCCATAAGCTCTAAATACCATCCCGCTTTTGGCACAATTGTGGCAGATTGAAGGTAACTCAGAGGTATTTAGAACGCTTCGGACTAGATCAAAACACTTTTTGCACTGAATCTGTTTCTAATGAAAACAGAGCGAAACAAAACGAAAAAACTATTTTCTATTCCCCTAGCCAATCAAAAATCACAAATAAAAATTGGTTAATTATTTTCAAAAAAGTTCATTCTGAAAATATTACGAAACCCCGACGAAACAATCATATAAAAACGGAGCTTTTTTGACAGTTTTCTTACTCAAGCTGTTGCAGGAAGTATCCCGGCCCCTTATCCTTCTGCCCCAATAAAAACGCATAATTTTTTCTCTGATATAGCCATGAATGGAGAGGGCATTGGAACAAAAGGGACCTCAGATAAGTTCGTACGGGATTGACCAACAAGGACTTGGTAGTGTGGGCAGGGCATACTGGAACTTATCAGCTCCAGATTTGTATACGGAAGCCTTAAAACGAGACGAAGCCAGCTTATCAGCGGGCGGTGCTTTGGTTGCCATAACCGGCCAGCACACAGGCCGTTCTGCAAATGACAAATTTATTGTTAAAGAAGGTAGCAGCGAAGACAATATTTGGTGGGGCAAGGTCAATAAGCCTTTTGAAGACAGCAAGTTTGCTGGCCTGCATCAGAAAATGATCGAGCACCTGGAAGGCCGCGATGTTTTTGTTCAGGATTGTTATGCGGGTGCGGATGGCGGTCATCGCCTTCCTGTTCGAATTATTACCGAATGCGCCTGGCACAATCTGTTTGCCCGTAACATGTTTATTCAGCCAACCGATGAAGAGCTGAAAAGCTTTGTTCCTGAATTCACTGTTCTGCAATGCCCAAGCCTTGAGGCTAATCCAGAAACAGATGGTACCAGATCCGAAGTTTTCGTTCTGGCAAACTTTGCTGAAAAGCTCGTCATCATTGGCGGCACCTCCTATGCTGGTGAGATCAAGAAATCAGTTTTCTCCATTCTAAACTACCTGCTCCCAGAAAAAGGCGTCCTGCCCATGCATTGCTCTGTGAATGTGAGCAATGATGACGAAAGTGCAGTCTTCTTTGGTCTATCTGGAACCGGAAAGACAACCCTGTCAGCAGATGCCTCTCGCATGTTGATTGGCGATGATGAACATGGCTGGGGTGATGAAGGCGTCTTTAACTTTGAGGGCGGCTGCTATGCCAAGGTTATTCGCCTTTCCGAAGAAGCAGAGCCAGAAATCTATGAAACCACCCGCCGTTTCGGCACTATCCTTGAAAATGTCGTGATGGATGAACGCGGAGAGCTGGATCTGGATGATAATCGGTATACAGAAAATACCCGCGCATCCTATCCCATCGATTTTATTCCAAATGCAAGTGACACTGGTATCGCTGGGAACCCTAAAAATGTGATCATGTTAACCGCAGATGCTTTCGGTGTGCTGCCTCCGATTGCAAAATTAAGCCCTGAACAGGCCATGTATCACTTCCTGTCAGGCTACACAGCGAAGCTTGCTGGCACAGAAAAAGGACTGGGCAACGAGCCACAGGCCACTTTCTCAACCTGCTTTGGCGCTCCGTTTATGCCGCGCCATCCCGCAGTTTATGCCAAACTTTTGGGCGAGAAAATCGATCAGCATAATGTAAATTGTTGGCTCGTAAACACGGGTTGGACAGGTGGGGCCTATGGAACAGGTCATCGCATGCCAATCGCCCATACGAGGGCATTAGTCAATGCGGCTCTCGATGGAACTTTGGCTTCAGTGGAATTTGAGCGGGATCCGTTCTTTGGCCTTGCAATGCCAACCTCCTGTGAAGGAGTTCCAGGCCATATCCTGAACCCTAGAAACACATGGGCCGACAAGGAGGCCTATGACAATCAGGCTGCACATCTGGTCAGCTTGTTTATTGAGAATTTCGAACAGTTCACAGATTATGTCGATGAAGACGTGATGAAATCAGCACCTAAATCCGCCTGATTGTTCACAGATTTAACTAAAAAACCCCTGCTTTGCTGGCAGGGGTTTTTTTGTGTCCGTTACCAGTTTCTTCTGTACCCGTTGAAATAACCTGCTCCATAAGTTTAATGTGATGTTGCAGCCTTCAATTTAAATTTGGGAGGAGAGCTCCAATGGGAAAAGTCCTGCTTGTCTGGCAATTCTGGGCAGTGCTGGCTCCCATTTTTGCCGCGCTTACAGCAATCTTTGCCAAAATCGGTATCGATAATATCAACTCTGATTTTGCCACCTTCATTCGAACGATCGTTGTTCTTTTTGCATTAGGGATCATCCTTTATGGCAGGGGTCAGTTCCAGCCACTCAGTTCCATTTCGGGCAAAACCTATCTTTTTCTTCTGCTTTCAGGTCTCGCAACAGTGGCAACGTGGGTTTGCTATTTTCGGGCACTTAAACTTGGGAACGCTCATCAGGTTGCCCCCGTAGACAAACTCAGTGTGGTTTTCGTCGCCCTTTTTGCTGCCCTATTCTTAGGCGAAAGTATCTCTGGAACTGGTTGGGTTGGGATATCTCTCATTTCTGCGGGTGCAATTGTTCTGGCAATCGGCTAACAAAGTGATTTGAAAGAGGTAAGGGCTTACAATGCGCGATGCAGTAATTTTTGACATGGACGGTCTGATGCTGGACACAGAGCGAGTGGCTAAGCGGACATTCATAGAAAGCTGTACACATTTTGGACTTACCTATGATGAAAAAGTGTATCACAGCTGCATTGGCAGTAACCTAGAGCGAACAGCCCAGATCCTGGAAACCAATATGCCCGGTTTTCAGAAAAACCCGTTCATGACGGACTGGAACGAGCGATATGTGGAAAATGCAGTCCACAAGCCGGTCCCACTCAAAGAAGGTGTTCTGGATTTCCTAAACTACCTGAGTGACAGCGGCATTAAATGCGCTGTGGCTAGCTCCACCCCCGAAATCAATGCAGTTCGAAAACTCGAAAATGCAGGACTTATTGATTTTTTCTCAGCCCTTGTTTTTGGGGATCACGTTGCAAATAGTAAACCCCATCCTGAGATTTACCTGACCGCCGCCCAAAAACTAAACATAAACCCGACACATTGTGCGGCGTTAGAAGATTCCAATAATGGCGTAAAATCTGCCCACGCGGCAGATATGTTGGTTTTCCAAATCCCTGATATGGTTGACCCCACTGACGAAGTTAGGTCACTTGGACACTCAATCATGCCCACAGTCAGTCATGTTCACAGGCTGTTTCTGGACCAATCCAGATAGACAAGTTTTTAAGGACCAAACTAAAAAATTCTGGCTGTCGCTTATAAAGATTGATACAGAAAAGTTCCGCTGACAATAAAGACTTCGCGACCCGAAAATCAAAAGGCTCCCCAAAATGTGGTCCATCTCAATCTCTATCCTGCCTATTTTCCTGTTATTGATGACAGGCTATGGCCTCCGACGGATTGGATTTCCAGGCGAGCATTTTTGGCCACAGGCAGACAAAGTGACCTATTGGGTGCTTTTTCCAGCGCTTCTTTTTTACAGAACAACTACCGCACCGTTGCAAGGAGATATTGTCGGGACCTATGCGCTCGCATTGATCGGCGCACTCACAATCTGTTCTCTCATGGCTGTCTTGGCTTCAAAAGCGATGAAATTCTCAAACGGATTGAGTGGGTCGGTCTTTCAAGGCGCAACCCGACATAACACCTTTATCGCCTTTGCAACTGCTGACATGCTATTTGGGGCAGAGGGACTGTTGTTGGCGGCAGTCGCAACCTCAATTCTTGTCCCCCCGACAAACCTTTATTGTGTTTCAGCGCTCGTGACCTATCAAGGGCAAAGCAATTCTCGAAGTTTAAAGCTGCGGTTATTGCAGGAAATTTTGCGAAACCCTTTGCTTCTTGCGATTGGAACAGGTGTTTTCTGTAACTTAACTGGGATCGGAAAACTGCCAGTCATTCATGACATGGCGGGCATACTGGCAAAAGCGGCCCTACCTTTTGCACTTCTATGTGTGGGCGCTGGTCTTCACATTCAGACCATGCGAACCGAAACCGCCTCGCTCATCATATCCACGTTCGGCAAGCTGATCCTGTTTCCAGCTATCATGATCGGTGTGATCTTTCTGACCGGCCTTGATGGGATCGCCGCTGTAATTCTGGTCATTTATGGCGCAGTTCCAACTGCCAGCTCAGGATACGCGCTTGCCCGGCAGCTTGGCAGTGACGCTGAAGCTATGGCAGCGATCATTACCATCCAAACACTTCTGTCCATGATTACATTACCTGTCTCTGTGGCTCTTGCAATGCATGTTTTTATGGGCTTGTAAAACCGGAAGAAGGGACTAAAAATCCTCTTTAATGGCCGGTTGATCCCCACATAAAGGGCATCCAGGATCTGGTTTGACGCGAACTTTCCGAAAATCAGCATAAAGCGCATCATAGATCAAGAGTTGGCCGGACATACTTTGCCCAATATCCAACAACTCTTTGAGGACTTCTACCGCCTGTAAAGATCCCATTGTACCCGCAAGTGCCCCGAGGACACCTGCCTCGCCACAAGTCCTTGCCACATCCGCAGGCGGAGGCGACGGGAAAATACACCGATAGCAGGGGTGCCCCTCACCCAAATAAGGCTTATAGGTAGAAAGCTGGCCCTCAAACTGCAGCATCGCCGCGGAAACCAAAGGTTTATTCAAGAAATAGCAGGCGTCATTAATCAGAAAACGGGTTTCAAAATTATCCGAACCATCCGCAACCAGATCGTAATATTGAAACAGTTTTCGAACATTACCTCGAATTAATCGTTCTGCATGCGGAACAATTTTAACATCCGGATTAATTCTAGCGACTGCAGCTTTCGCACTTTCAACCTTCGGCGTCCCGATTTGCGCCGTTCCATGCGCGATCTGACGTTGCAGATTGGACAAATCCACAACGTCATCGTCTACAACACCGATCGTGCCCACACCTGCAGCAGCAAGATAGAGGATCAGGGGCGAGCCTAGTCCACCCGCACCGATCACTAAAACCTTGGAATCTAGAAGTTTTTGCTGACCAATACCGCCAACTTCCCGAAGGACTATATGACGCGCATATCGATCAAGCTGGTCATCGGTCAGCATATTGGATCAAATTCCGTCAAAAAGTGCTGTTGTCAAATACCGTTCTGCAAAAGAAGGAATAACAACCACAATATTTTTGCCTGCCATTTCCGGTCTTTCTGCAATTTCAACGGCTGCTGCAAGGGCAGCACCGGAGGAAATACCAGCCGGAATACCCTCTTCCCGTGCTAAAGCCCGTGAAGTTTCAAATGCAGTTTCGTTTCCGATGGTCAGAACTTCATCAATAAGGCTCCGATCCAGGTTATCTGGAACAAAGTTCGCACCAATTCCCTGGATTTTGTGGGGTCCAGGTTGTCCACCGGACAAGATAGGACTGTCTTCTGGCTCGACAGCGACGATTTTGATGTCTTTGTTATGACCTTTCAAGACTGAACCGACACCGGTCAGGGTTCCGCCCGTTCCAACACCCATCACAACTGCATCCACAGTGCCATTCGTGTCGGTCCAGATTTCTTCTGCAGTTGTCACCTTGTGAACGGCAGGATTTGCAGGATTGGAAAACTGCTGCGGAATAACCGCATCACCATATTCTTCCTTCATTTCCTGTGCCCGAAGAACAGCACCGTTCATCCCTTTTGCAGCTTCAGTCAGCTCCAGATTAGCGCCGAGGAGTTTTAACATTTTACGGCGCTCAATAGACATGCTTTCTGGCATCACCAACGTAAGATCATATCCTTTAGCGGCGCAAACAAACGCTAATCCGATTCCTGTATTACCTGAGGTTGGCTCGATAATTTTGGTGTTTTCGTTAATAACACCGGCTTCCTCCATGGCTTCAATCATGGCCAGTGAAATCCGGTCTTTAACGGAAGCCAGTGGATTGAAGAATTCCAATTTTAGAAGAAGATTAGCTTTTAAATTCCGGTTTTTGGCAAAGCGATTGGCCCGAACCAAAGGTGTTCCGCCAATGGTATCCAAAATGCTGTCATAGACTTTACCGCGCGGGGGTACTTTTTCCATTTTAAGTCTCCATTTTATGACCAGAAACGCCGGTTTCCGGGAAAATTTTTGGGTTTGACCGAGGCCAAAGTGCAATCAAATATTAAAATCTGTCGGCGGAACCTGATTTTTGTCCACCTGACAGTCCTGATCTGCTTTCATGCAAAGATCTTCAAGAGTTACGCTATCCAACTGTTTTAACAACGCGTTCTGTGCTTCGATCCACAGAGGTCCGACCACCTTCTGTCCGATCTCCGAGGAGAAAATCTGGACATCTCCATCCGCTTCATCAGCGGCGCTGATCACACGAACGATATCGCCAGCAGTTATCCGACGTCGCTCCCGCGCCAGGCGATAACCTCCGCGCGGCCCACGCACACCTTTTAAAATGCCAGCGTGAACCAATTGCTGCATAACTTGTTCCAGGTAACGCTGCGGGATCCCCTGTCGACGGGTTATCTCCTTTGACTGCACCGGGTCAGGCCGTGCATTGAAAGCGATATCAACGACAGCTTCCAGCGCGTACAGCATTTTCTTAGGTAAGTGTATCATAAGACCTCCTTACCCAGCCGATACACCGGTAGAACCAAACCCGCCCTCACCGCGAGCGGTTTCATCCAGATTATCAACCTCTTGCCAAATACCTTTGGTGACCGGCGCAATGACCATCTGCGCAATGCGATCCCCCCGGTTGATTTCAAACGCTTCTTCCCCAAGATTAATGAGGATTACACCAACCTCTCCCCGATAATCCGCATCAATAGTACCCGGAGTATTCGGCAGAGAAATCCCTTTCTTCAAGGCTAAACCAGACCGGGGCCGAACCTGAGCTTCAAACCCGACAGGTAACGCCATCTTAAAGCCGGTTGGTACAAGTGCCCGTGCCCCTGGCTCTAGAACCAAGGTTTCCGTAACCGCCGCTCGTAAATCCATACCTGCACTACCTTCCGTTTCGTAAGACGGAAGGGGTAGGTCTGCTCCATGAGCTAAACGGGTAATCTGGACATTTACATCTGACATTCAAACTCAACTTTCGAAATGAGCAGCAATACGTGCGGCAATCAAGTCCGCAATTTCTGCTTTTGATTTTTTGGGCCAGTCCTCAACTTCTTTTGGCGTAATCAGGTGAACCTGGTTTTCATCGCCCCCAAAAGTTCCTGTCGCTGGACTGACATCATTTGCAACAATCCAATCACACCCTTTCCGGCTCAGTTTGGATTTCCCGTTTTCAATCACATTTTCCGTTTCGGCAGCGAAACCAACGACCAAACTTGGTCGACCTTTCTGTAACCATGAGATTGTTGCCAAAATATCCGGATTCTCAGCTAACTTAAGATCTGGCAAGGCTCCAGCCTGTTTTTTGACCTTCTGATCAGCAGCATTGGCGACACGCCAATCAGCTACGGCTGCTGCAAACACGGCTGCATCAGCAGGCAATGCCTTTTCGGTAGCGGCCAACATATCGCTCGCACTTTCAACCTCAATGCGATCTACGCCCGAAGGACATTCAAGCCGTGTAGGCCCAGAAACAAGGGTAACTTCAGCACCAAGAGCAGCTAGTGAGGCTGCGATCGCGTATCCCTGCTTGCCGGAAGAGCGGTTGGCAATATACCGAACAGGGTCAATCGGCTCATGGGTTGGGCCAGCTGTCACCACAACCTTCTTTCCAGATAGAGGCCCGGATTTGGCACCGTTTAAGATCTTTTCAATTTCAGTTGCCAAAAACACAGGCTCAACCAGCCGGCCAGGGCCAAACTCACCGCAGGCCATATCCCCTTCATCTGGACCGATGACCGTAATGCCATCTGCCTCTAGCTGTCGAAGGTTCCGTTGAGTTGCTGGATGGGTCCACATACGCACGTTCATTGCCGGCGCGATAACAACAGGCTTATCTGTAGCCATCAATGCCGTAGTTGCCAGATCTGTTGCCAAGCCCGCAGCCATTTTTCCCATCAGATCGGCAGTCGCCGGTGCAACCACCACCAGATCACTACTTCTAGAAAGCTCAATATGGCCCATCTCTGTCTCATCAGTGAGTGAGAACAAGTCGTCATAGACTTTTTCCCCGGACAAAGCGGCCAAGGACAGCGGAGTGACAAATTCCGATCCAGCCTTGGTCAGAATAACCCAGCTTTTAATGCCTCTTTTTGTTAGCTGACGGATCAGCTCTAGGCACTTGTAGGCTGCAATACCACCGCCAATGATCAACAGCACTGATTTTTGAGAGGTCACGATTACCCGCCAATTTCACCAATTTTTTATGTGAATAAAATAGTAACCGTAATATTTTTGTGCAAGGACTAATTATCCAAATATCAAATTATATTTGAAGCAATAGATAAAACGCAGCAGCCCCGGTGATAATGCCGGCAACAAAAACCCAACCTTCGGCAATTGGGCTCTCTTTTCGAGTGCTTTGATCTCGATTACCGACTGTTTCAGCTGCTGATTCCAATCGATCAAGCAGGTGGTCTGCCTTGCTCACGAGCGCAGGAAGTTTCTGAGCAAAAGACAATCCATCTTTGACAATTTGAGCAGCCTTAGCTTCTGGCCCCATATTTTCCCGCATCCAAGCCTCCACCGTTGGATGGGAGACTTCCCAGAAATTCACATCCGGGTTCATACTCTGAGCGACACCTTCTGCAGTAACCATTGTCTTCTGAAGAAGAAGAAGCTGGGGCTGAGTTTCCATCTCGAAGGTTTCTGTGATCTGGAACAGCTGCACTAACAGGCGAGCGATGGAAATTTCACTGACCGGTTTTCCAAGGATCGGCTCTCCTATTGACCGGCAGGCTTGGGTGAAAGCATCTAGCGATTTATTAGGTGGTACATATCCAGCCTCAAAATGAACCTCAGCCGCCCGCCGATAATCCCCTATTAAAAATGCATACAGCATCTCTGCCATAAACAAGCGCGTCTGACGGTCCATCCTCCCCATGATTCCAAAATCCACGGCAACAAGGGTTCCGTCCTCGCGCACAAACAAGTTCCCATGATGCATGTCAGCATGGAAAAAACCATCCCGAAGGACCTGATCCAAAAAAACCCGGATCACTGTTGAAGAAACCCTTTCAAGATCATGCCCGGCCTCAACCAGCTCATCCCGTTTGGAAAGGCTAATGCCTTCAATCCGCTCCTGGGTCATCACACGTTTTGCTGTCCGCTGCCAGTCAATCTCAGGAACCGCAAAATCTGGATCATCCGCAAAATTTTCAGCCAATTCTGCTGCGGCTGCAGCCTCCAGCCGCAAATCCATCTCAAGCGAGACGGATTGTTCGAGAATTTCAACAATTTTCCGAAGCCGTAACCTGCGAAATGCGGGCTGGAACCGCTCAACCAGATCTGCAATCCAGAAAAAGAGCCTCAAATCCTGCTGAAACGCTTCTTCAATTCCAGGACGTAGAACTTTAATGGCGACCTTTCTGCGCTCAATACTAACTGCCTCCGGATCATCTTCAGTCGGTGCAGGGATTGTCTCTTCAACTTCTGCAAAATGAACCTGAGCGATAGACGCCGCCGCTACCGGTTGATTTTCGAAAGACACAAATAGGTCGGAAAGCTTCCCTTCCAGTTCATATTCAATGGTTTCTTTGGCTTCTTCAAAAGAAAAGGGCGGCAATCGATCCCGCAAATTCCCAAGATCAAGGGCTATCTCCTCGCCCAGCAGATCAGAACGAACAGAAAGCGCCTGACCCAATTTAATGAAGCTAGGACCCAACTCACGGAGAGCTTCAGCCAGTCTCTCCCCTTTTCGAAGGTGTTTGGATGACTTAGCCCCTATCGCAAATACAGGAAGAAGTTTCAGTCCGATCTTGACCAATACTGGTGCTTTTTCCAGTTCATTGACCAGAAACAGGGCATCATGCCGGGCAAGAATACGGACAACCCTTAACAGGCGGAAAAAATTTGAGAAGAGACTCAGCACAGACGCCCCCTATATCCGCCAGGCGGAATGGATCGCAGCAATACCTCCGGAGAGAATTCGATACTTCACCTGACCAAGCCCGGCTTCTTCAATCATCTTTTTAAAAGTGTCCGCATCTGGAAACTTTCGGATACTTTCAACGAGATATTTATAAGAAGCCTCATCATTCGCAACGGCGCCACCGATTTTTGGCAGGATCTTGAACGAGTAGAGATCATAAAACTCTTTCAAAACTGGCAGGGTTACTTTGCTGAACTCAAGGCACATAAAACGGCCACCTGGTTTCAAGACCCGGCGGGCCTCACGTAGCGCTGCCGGAATATCGGTTACATTTCTGATACCGAACGCAATCGTATAAGCATCAACAGATTTATCCGGTAATGGCAAAGCCATGGCATCTCCGTTAACCCAGTCGTAGCCAGATAGCCGCCCCTGATCGAGAGCCCGTTCCTGGCCGACAGACAACATGGCGTGATTAATATCAAGGACGGTAACTTTCGCATTGCCGTCTACCCGATCCATAAACTTAAATGCAATATCACCGGTTCCACCTGCGACATCCAGCAGATGTTGACCCGGTTGCGGGTTTAGCCAATCGATCATGGCTGTTTTCCATAGACGATGAACGCCGCCGCTCATCAGGTCATTCATCAGGTCGTAATTTTCAGCAACGCTGTCGAAAACACCGCGAACTAAACCGGCCTTTTCATCAACCGGAACATCGCGAAAGCCAAAATGGGTAGTATTGTTGTCTGGACCAGAGGACGCGGAGGTTTTGTTCTCTTCAGTCGATGTCATTTAAGTCCCCATATCGATGGCAAAAATTCCATCCTGTTTTGCTTAAAATAAGACCATAGCGCAAGTCTCTATTTAGGTCTAATCTCTGGCCATGCCAGAATTACCTGAAGTCGAAACGGTTGTTCGAGGTCTGGAACAGGCTTTGCTCAACGATAAATTTACAAAAATTACCCTCAATCGGCCGGATCTCAGATTTCCGTTTGCGCCGAACTTTGCGTCAGCTTTGACTGGGAAATCCATTGAATCCATAAGCCGGCGGGCAAAATATCTACTGCTCACACTCAAGGATGGGACAGTGCTCATTGGTCATTTGGGCATGTCCGGCAGTTTCCGAATTGAAAATGCACAGGTAACTGCTGTCGACAAACACGACCATATTATATTCGAGACAGAAAAAGGGGTTCGCGTTCGATATCACGACCCTCGGCGATTTGGGTTTATGCTGCTGACAACGCTAGCGGACATGGAAAACCACCCGCAACTCAAAAACATCGGACCAGAACCGCTTGGAAACGAGTTCAGTGGCCCCATCTTAAGTGCAGCGTTAAAGGGGAGAAAAGGGCCTATAAAAACGGCATTGCTAGACCAGAAAGTAGTTGCCGGAGTTGGTAACATATATGCCTGTGAAGCATTATACCGTGCCCGGATTTCGCCAAAGCGAATTGCAGGTACGATTACCGGCAAGAGAGCGGAAAGACTTGCTGAAGCCATCAAACAAGTGTTGAGAGAGGCGATCCTGTCCGGTGGCTCGACCCTCCGGAATTACAGTAGAACCGATGGAGAACTTGGATATTTTCAGCATCAGTTTCTGGTCTACGATCAAGAAGGAAGTCCTTGCCCCTCTCCCGGCTGTGAAAAGCCCATTCAACGGATCGTTCAATCCGGCCGGTCCACTTTCTATTGTTCATCTTGTCAACGATAACGGATTGATTAATAAGCTGGGGCCTACTAAATATCTGGACAATCTAAATGGCAGCTTGATAATGGCGGCTGCAATTTTTGGGGCTGATCGTATTCCGCAACCGACAACATGCTATTAGCCCAGTCAAATAAGTAAGGGGAGCTGATAATGGCTTACAATAACATAATTGTTGAAACTCATGGTGAGGTTGGCTTGATCCGCCTGAACCGCCCGAAAGCCCTCAACGCACTGTGCCAGGAACTCACTGAAGAAATGGGTGAGGCCCTCAAGATTTTCGAAGCTGACGAAGCTATTGGGGCCATCGTCATTACAGGCTCTGAAAAAGCATTTGCTGCCGGTGCGGATATCAAAGAAATGAAAGATCGCACCTATATGGATGTCTATTTAAATGACTTCATTACAGCCACATGGGAAGAAGTACCTCGGTGCCGCAAGCCAGTCATTGCTGCTGTCGCAGGCTATGCCCTCGGTGGTGGCTGTGAGTTGGCCATGATGTGCGATTTTATAATCTGCGCCGATAATGCAAAATTTGGTCAACCTGAAATTAAACTGGGAACGATTCCAGGTGCAGGCGGTACACAACGACTAACCCGTTTCGTTGGAAAATCCAAAGCAATGGATATGTGCCTGACAGGCCGCTACATGGATGCTGACGAAGCTGAACGTTCTGGCCTTGTGAGCCGCGTTGTTCCTCTAGACGATCTTATGGATGAAGCCCTGAAAGTCGCCTCCACAATCGCGGAGATGTCACGCCCAGTCACCATGATCTGCAAAGAGAGTGTCAACAAAGCCTACGAGACTACTCTGAAAGAGGGAATCATGTTCGAACGGCGGGTTTTCCACTCTACTTTTGCAACAGAAGACCAGAAAGAAGGCATGGCAGCGTTTGCTGAAAAGCGCTCACCGGCCTTTAAAAACAAGTAAACTGACATGAGAACCGGGCCAAAAAGCCCGGTTTCATTGTAAAAACACCGAAAATTACCTTTTTCTGCCGGAATTTGGAGATTCTCCTGTTGACGGCAGAAAAATGGCTAGTTATAACCCGGCTTCCGAATTTCGAAGCTAATGTACAGGATTGTCATGGCGAACCATAAATCAGCTCTTAAGCGGATCCGGCAGACAGAGACACGCACTGAACGTAACCGTGCCCGTCGCAGCCGCATTCGTACTTTCGTAAAGAAAGTAGAAACTGCCATTACTGCAGGTGATCAGACCGTTGCAAACGAAGCTCTTCGTACTGCCCAGTCTGAACTCTCTCGTGGCGTGACAAAAGGTATCCTCAAGCCGAATACTGCTGCTCGCAAGATTTCCCGCTTGAATGCCCGGGTAAAAGCTCTGTCTGCATAAGCCAGCACAGAGCCGAGAATCAAGCCGTTACCCAATGGTTGGGGGCGGCTTTTTTTTCGCCTTTTTGGTGTGTTTTTGACGAGAATTCAGCCTACATAATTTTCAACATATTTTATGATTTCAGGAAATTTTTGGAAAACCAACTAGATCTAGTAGGTCAAGAATTTCTTCTGTCAATTGGAACTTTTATTTTCAAGGATTCTGAATTGGCCGTCTTGCATCTGTGGATAAGTTGAGATTAAATTCTTCGTCATTGGGAGTACAAACAGACACTTGATAGTCACATCGTGCAGTTTGGATCGGCATCAACTTTGGACATGCTTTTGAGTTGATCCTGAATGCCTTAGACTGTGCTTCTTTGCTATCAATCTCAAGCTACCATTTAGGTCTGAAACCTGCAGTTTTCTGCAGGATGAGGATCATTTTAACTTTGCTCAATGATTGTCAGGAAGGCCGACAAAATAATGACAACAGGTATCAACATGGATCAGAAAGAGTATGCTGGTGACATAACGCCCAACGAGGCGTGGGATATACTGCAATCAAACCCTGACGCCATTCTTGTTGATGTTCGGACCAATGCAGAATGGGCCTTTGTTGGTGTGCCTGACCTGACCGCGCTGAATAAGTCATGTCATATGATTTCATGGGTTATGTTCCCGGACATGTCACCCAACCCGACATTTCTAGATCAAATTCAGGAAGTTCAGGCTGATAAATCGCAACCAATCCTGTTCCTTTGCCGCTCAGGTGTTCGTTCCATAGCAGCTGCCATTGCCGCAACCAAAGAGGGTTACGAGACCTGCTACAACATCCTTGAAGGATTTGAGGGCGATCACGACACACACGGTCACCGGGGAACCGTTGGGGGCTGGAAAGTGCGTAACCTTGACTGGAAGCAGAACTAAAAATGGCAGCTGAGGAAATGGTCAACACCTTGTCCACTGAAGATCAAGAATCTTGGATTCGTATCCAGGACAGCCTAAAAGCCGAATATGGTGAAGCCACCTATAACTCTTGGCTGAAAAATATTGATCTGAAAGAAGTCAAGAACGGTCATGTAACCATGACGCTGCCGACAAAATTTCTGCGGGATTGGGTTATCAACAATTACGCCAACCGCATCCGCCAGTTATGGTGCCTTCAAAATAAAGAAATTCAATCTATCGATATTCACGTTCGTGAAATCCAACCCGCAAAAGTCGAAGAAAGCTCGCGAGCCTTCGTCTCTCCTACCACATTGGTTGACGGGCAGGGGAAAACCAAACTTAACGGAGCAAATGGGGTACAGAACCATTCAGAGGCAAATGGTAGTCTGAAATCTCAATTGGACCCTCGTTTTACATTCGAAAATTTTGTGGTTGGTAAATCCAATGAACTTGCCCATGCAGCTGCACGCCGCGTGGCCGAAGCAAAGGACAATATTCCTTTTAATCCGCTTTATATTTATGGCGGTGTAGGGCTTGGCAAAACCCATTTAATGCACGCCATTGGTCATGCAATCGCGGAGAATAGCCCACAGAAAAAGGTCCTATACCTCTCTGCTGAGAAGTTCATGTTCCGCTTTATCAGTGCTCTTCGCTACAAGGACACCATGAATTTTAAGGAACAGTTCCGATCCGTTGACGTGCTGATGATTGATGACGTGCAGTTTATCTCCGGCAAAGAGTCAACTCAGGAAGAATTTTTCCATACCTTCAACGCATTGGTTGATCAAAATCACCAAATCATCATATCTGGTGATCGGTCTCCAACGGATCTGGAAGGGATGGAGGAACGGATGCGCTCCCGTCTTGGCTGGGGGCTTGTTGCAGATATTCACCCAACAGACTATGAGCTTCGCCTGGGTATTCTGCAGTCCAAGGTGGAGCAGGGAAATATTTCTATCGACCCTCATATCCTTGAGTTTCTGGCCCACAAGATCACGTCCAATGTCCGGGAACTGGAAGGTGCGCTGAACAGGGTTCTGGCCTATTCCGAGTTAGTTGGCCGTGCTGTCACTCTGGAAAGTACGCAAGAAGTCTTGCGCGACCTCCTTCGGGCAAACGATCGGCGTACAACGATTGAGGAAATTCAGAAAAAAGTTGCTGAACATTTCAATATCCGAATGTCTGACATGCATTCTGCCCGACGCGCACGAGCCGTTGCTCGGCCTCGACAGGTTGCCATGTATCTGGCTAAACAACTGACTAGTCGTTCTCTTCCTGAAATTGGTCGAAAATTTGGCGGGCGGGACCATACAACTGTTATGCACGCAGTTCGTAAGATTGATGAATTGCAGGTCGATGACAGCTCATTAGCTGAAGATATTGATCTCTTGCGCCGTATGTTGGAAAACTGATTTCAACACACCACTAAGCCCTCAAACCCGGCATGGTCGACCTTTTTTATCCATTTCTCAGTGAAGCCGAAATACTTAGGCAACCGCTCAGACATCTGGTATAGTCCTGCCAATATTATTGATGTTCAGGAGTGGAGAAACAGCAGGTCTGATTCATTTTTTAGAATCAACCTCTTAAGTGCTAGTTTTTCCTTTTCGAATCAGGGATAATAATGTTGATGTGAAGCACCAAAATCGGGCATTATGGGGCTTCCGCATTAGGGAAAGTCAGAAAGTTTAGTTGAACCTATGAAACTCACAATCGAACGCAGTACCCTACTGAGTGCACTGAACCATGTGCAGAGTGTTGTCGAACGTCGGAATACTATTCCAATCCTCTCCAATATTCTGTTAAGCGCTGAAAATGGTATGCTTGGCCTTGTTGCTACAGACCTGGATCTCGCGATCAATGAGCAAGTCCCTGCGGACATCCAAACACCCGGCGCGATTACTGCACCAGCCCACCTGCTCTATGATATCGTCCGCAAATTGCCTGATGGGTCCCAAGTTGAACTTGACTATCAGAGTGCTGATGGTCGGATTACGGTCAGGGCTGGACGTTCTCAGTTTGCTCTATCCTGCCTTCCAAAAGATGATTTCCCCATTATGGAGACAGGGGAGCTTCCACATAGCTTCACACTGACCTCTAAAGAATTGAAGCGGCTGATCGACAAGACACGGTTTGCAATTTCAACAGAAGAAACCCGCTATTACCTCAATGGTGTTTATCTACATGCGGCCAAGAATGAGGGTATTCCTGTGCTTCGGGCGGTTGCCACTGATGGCCATAGGCTGGCTCGCGTAGAAACACCGATGCCAACTGATGCTGAAAATATTCCAGGTGTAATCGTTCCAAGAAAAGCAGTAAATGAGCTGCGCAAACTGATTGACGACAGCGAAGGGGATATCAATATCTCCCTCTCTGACAACCGGATCTGTTTCAATTTTGACCATACAATTCTGACATCCAAATTGATCGACGGAACGTTCCCTGATTATGAAAGGGTCATCCCTTCAGGAAACAATAAGGTTCTAGAACTGGATGGTAAGACCTTTGCCCAGGCTGTTGACCGGGTTTCCACAGTTTCGACTGAAAAATCCCGAGCGATCAAATTAACCTTGAGTGACGACACTGTGACTTTGTCTGCTACTGGAACAGACAGTGGCAGCGCCACTGAGGAGCTCGCGGCAAGCTATAATTCTGGAGATCTGGAGATCGGCTTTAATTCAAAATATCTGTTGGATATTACCGGCCAGATTGAAGGAACAAACGCCCATTTCGAGCTTGCGGATGCTCAGTCACCGACAATTGTCAAAGACGGGACAGATGACGGAGCCCTGTATGTCTTGATGCCAATGCGGGTCTGATCCCACGGCTCAGGTTTTTGTGGCACCTTATCCCCATGAGGAGCTCTCTTTGATCCCTCTCGCACTCACGCGCTTGGTATTGACCGACTTTCGCAACTACACGTACCTGAAATTAGAAACAGATACGCGACCTGTTGTGCTGACCGGACCTAATGGAAGTGGAAAAACGAACCTGTTGGAGGCAATCTCCTTCTTTTCTCCCGGTCGTGGATTGCGCCGGGCGCGTCTGAAAGAGGTAGGCAATACGGATGCGAAAAAGGGCTGGGCAGTCTCAGCCCTCCTGAAGGACGAAGAGTTTGAACATCGATTGGGAACAGGTCTCATCACCAAAATCGTCGATGGAGATATTCAAGAGCGACGAACTGTTCGCATTGATGGCGAGAACAATCTAAAGGCGACAGATTTTGGGTCATTAATATCCGTAGGCTGGCTTACACCCCAAATGGATCGGCTTTTTCATGAAGGGGCTGGTGGGCGGCGGCGATTTCTCGATCGTCTTGCCTTTGGATATGATCCCGAGCACGCCAAAAGAACCGCACTCTATGAAAAAACCATGCGGGAGCGTAACCGCCTCTTAAAAGAGGGCAGACTTGACCCACACTGGCTTTCCTCTTTGGAACATCGGCTTGCAGAGCTGGGCTTCGCCATTCATGCGGTTCGGGAAGAAACGACAGCACGTCTCAATCAGGCTATGTTGGAAGAAGAGCAAAAAGCAACAAACGCAAGTGTGAAAGCTTTCCCCAAGGCCGAAATCACTATTGCAGGGGAATTTGAAGACAATGTCTCTGGACTAACCGCTTTGGCTGCTGAAGATCATTTTCGCGATGAGTTGGCAAAACGACGTCAAATTGATGGGCGCGCTGGAAGCACGACATATGGCCCCCACCGTGCTGACATGGCTGTTTTTCATCGGGAAAAGGATCAAGAAGCCGCTTTATGCTCCACTGGTGAGCAAAAAGCACTTTTAATCTCAATAATCCTTGCCGATGCACGTCTACAGGCTGGATTACATGGCAAAGCCCCGGTATTATTGTTAGACGAAATTACTGCCCATCTTGACCAAAAAAGACGTCAGGCCCTGTTCGATGAAATTATCGCTCTCGACATGCAGGCTTGGATGACAGGAACAGACCAATTACTCTTTTCCGAGTTGGGGGAGAGGGCACAATTTTTTACAGTGGATTCAGGTCGGATCAGTCCGGCCGAACTATGCTGAGCTTAAGGAAAGTTACGTATGAGTGAAGACCAAGTAACCGCAGAAGAATATGGTGCAGACTCCATTAAAGTCCTGAAGGGGCTGGATGCGGTTCGGAAACGCCCAGGCATGTATATCGGCGATACCGATGACGGATCTGGCCTGCATCACATGGTCTATGAGGTTGTCGATAATGCTATTGACGAAGCCTTAGCAGGATACTGTGATCTAGTTTATGTGGCGCTCAACAGTGACGGCTCTGTAACCGTTCGTGATAACGGTCGCGGCATTCCTGTGGACATTCACGAAGAAGAGGGTGTCTCTGCAGCAGAAGTCATTATGACCCAGCTCCATGCGGGCGGTAAGTTCGACTCAAACTCCTACAAGGTTTCAGGTGGTTTGCACGGTGTGGGTGTTTCCGTCGTAAATGCGCTTTCTACCAAGTTGAAGCTGAAAATTTGGCGGAACGGTAAAATCCATGAAATCGAATTTGCCCATGGTGATGCTGTTGACCGCCTGAAGATTGTTGGTGACGCACCCTTGAAAGAGGGAACGGATAAACTCCTGACAGGTAGCGAAATCACTTTCTATCCATCCGCTGAAACTTTCTCCAATATCAAGTTCGATTTTGCAACTCTGGAACATCGCCTCCGGGAGCTTGCATTCTTGAACTCAGGTGTTCACATCCAGATTAATGATTTTCGGTCCGCCGAGCCTGTTACGACCGACCTTCATTATGAGGGCGGCATCGCAGAATTCGTTAAGTATCTGGATCGCTCGAAGTCTCCACTGATTGACACGACGATTGATTTTACAGCCGAGAAAGAAGGCGTCGGTGTTGAAGTCTCCTTGGAGTGGAACGACAGCTACCATGAAAATGTACTTTGCTTCACCAACAACATTCCGCAGCGGGACGGTGGAACTCATTTGGCTGGCTTCCGGGCTGCGCTAACCCGAACCATCAATAAATATGCAACTGCGACTGGTATTGCTAAAAAAGAGAAAGCCTCTATCACCGGTGAAGATGCCCGTGAAGGCTTAACTTGTGTGGTTTCTGTAAAAGTTCCAGATCCTAAATTCTCGTCACAGACGAAAGACAAACTGGTTTCCAGCGAGGTGCGACCTATTGTGGAAAGCACCGTTAATGAAGGGCTGGACCAATGGTTCGAAGAGCATCCAAGAGAAGCCCAGTCAATTATTTCTAAAATATTTGAAGCGGCTGCTGCTCGCGAAGCTGCCCGTAAAGCAAGAGAGTTAACCCGTCGTAAGGGGGCTTTGGATATTTCCAGCCTTCCGGGCAAACTTGCCGATTGTCAGTCCAAAGATCCAACTATTTCTGAACTATTCCTGGTGGAGGGTGACAGTGCGGGTGGATCAGCTAAACAGGGCCGGGATCGCCATAATCAGGCTGTTCTCCCACTTCGGGGTAAGATCCTTAACGTGGAGCGAGCTCGATTTGATCGGATGCTATCATCCCAAGAAATTGGCACTATCATTACAGCTCTTGGCACCGGTATTGGCCGTGAAGAGTTTGATATTGAAAAAGCCCGTTATCATAAAATCATTATCATGACAGACGCGGATGTTGATGGATCTCATATCCGGACCCTTCTGTTGACCTTCTTCTATCGGCAAATGCCAGAATTGGTCGAAAAGGGTTATCTCTACATTGCCCAACCACCTCTTTATAAAGTCACCCGCGGTAAATCTTCTGTTTACTTGAAAGACGAAGCTGCGATGGAAGACTATCTGATTGAACAGGGCCTTGATGAAGCTGTGCTAACTTTAGATAGCGGTGTTCAACACTCTGGCCAGGATCTTCGGGATATCATCAACCGAGCCCGCCTTTGTCGGAATTTGATTGATAGCATTGCCAGACAACATACCCGTGCCATTCTGGAGCAGGTTGCGATTGCAGGCGCTTTGAATGACGAAATTTTGAGCGACTCGGAAAAGGGACCAGAAGCTGCTAACTTTGTTGCCAACCGACTAGATGAGCTAGCTTCCGAGACAGAACGGGGATGGGTCGGCGAAATCCTACCTGATTTCAGTATCAAGTTCTCTCGTGAAGTTCGCGGGGTGACAGAAGCTCAGGTCATTGACAGTAATATGATCCATTCCTCAGAAGCCCAGCAGCTCGATTCAATGAAAGAGCAGCTTCAAGAGATCTACGCTCAATCTTCCACATTCACCTACAAGGACAAAAGCCAGAAAATCAGCTCACCGATTGAGTTGCTGGAAGCCGTTCTTGCAATTGGCCGCAAAGGCTTGAGCATGCAACGCTACAAAGGTTTGGGAGAGATGAACCCTGAACAGCTTTGGGAAACAACTCTGGATTCCGAAGCCCGCACATTGTTGCAGGTGAAAGTGAATCATGGTGATGAAGCGGATGAGGTTTTCTCTACTTTGATGGGTGATGTAGTTGATCCCCGCCGGGAATTCATTCAACAGAACGCCCTGAAAGTCAGAATGCTCGATACTTGATTGACAAGGCTAACGGAATATTCACACTATTCAGTCAGAGTTACAGAAATTGAAATTGTGAAATGGACGCCACATGAAATTTACGAAACTAATTAGCGTAGCTGTAGCTTCATCTCTTCTGGCTTTTTCTGCCCAAGCGGCGGGTAAAATCTCGCCTGAACTTAAGGAAGACGCAGAATATATGATGCGCAAAGTCGTTGAGGATATTCATGAACGCAATCTCAGTGCTGTGGTGACTGATACAACCTTGGATAAATCCATCAAAGTTGTTGGCCGCGCCGTGAAATTCATCAAGGCGCGCAAAGACAAACGGACTGGTGAGGTCTTTGCCTGTGCCCGCGTATCATTGAATGCAAGGATTACCGCCAGTAAAAAGAACTTTGAGAAAATCAAACGAACAGACGAAATTTGCACTGGAAAAAAATCAGGTGCTGTTAAATACGTCGCCAATATCAACTGATTTTTGAGCTTTCCATTAGCAGTCAGACAACTTATTTTTGCCGTAATGATTGCGCAGGTTTAGTTTACTAAACCTGCAAAACACAAGGGTAAGTCGAACTGCGTTCATGAAAAAACCAAGTCGCCGGTCAACACAAAAACCAGCCTCCTCCAATACTGAGAAACTGTCTTACGAACAAAGGCAACCGCCGCGTCGGGGCCTGAACGCTTCCCGTTCCCAAAAACCCAAGACACAAAAACCAGCGAAAGCGAAAGCATCCAGAGGAAACAAAACCACTCAGGTACCCGCTTCTTCGCGCAGCTCCCACCTTTTGGCTGGTCTCCTAAACTGGGGGGGAACTGTAATTCTATGGGGGGTTTTGCTCGTTGGCATCGTTATGGGTTATTTTGCCTATACCCTGCCTAGCATTTCCGGAATTGACGTCATTGAAAAACGTCCCTCCCTGATCCTTAAATCAGACGGCGGCCAAACATTTGCGACTTATGGGGATCTTTATGGGAGAATGCTAAAACCTGAGCAAATTCCTGTGCAAATGAAACAAGCTGTTCTCGCTACAGAAGATGCCCATTTTTACAGCCATTTTGGTATCAATCCCTTTAGCCTCGTTAGGGCCATGTGGCGAAACTATCAGGCAGGCCGAGTTGTTGAAGGCGGTAGCACCATAACCCAGCAGCTTGCCAAAAACCTGTTTCTCACACCAGAACGCAGCATGACCCGAAAAATTCGCGAAGTGTTACTCGCCTTCTGGCTAGAAGCGAACTACAGCAAGGAAGAAATTCTCGCGCTCTATCTAAACCGCATGTATTTCGGATCCGGAACATTTGGAATTGATGCGGCAACCCGAAAATACTTTAACAAGGACATCAGCAAACTTACGATCAATGAGGCTGCACTTCTGGCGGGCTTACTGAAAGCGCCAACCTACTATGCGCCTACGGTAAATCTCAAGCGGTCTCAACAAAGATCAACCGTGGTTATTCGCCGTATGCAGGCCGAAGAATTTATAACCAAGGCTCAAGCGGACAAGTTGGTGAAAAATCCGGCAACTCTCCGCCACGCTGGGAGTAACTTCAAAAATGTACGTTATTTTTCAGACTGGGTCGTTAGTGAAGTTCGATCTTATGTTGGTCGAAACGAAGACGATCTTGAAGTAACGACTAGTCTCGATCTCAACCTGCAAAAAGCTGCAGAACAGGCCATTGAAACCCAACTCTCCAAAAACGGGAATAAATTTGGGGTTTCTCAGGCTGCCCTTGTCGCAATGAGTCCGGAAGGGGAAGTCAAGGCGATGGTCGGTGGCCGAAGTTATGGAAAGTCATCCTTCAATCGTGCCACTTCTGCCTACCGGCAACCCGGATCAGTTTTTAAAACGATTGTTTATACCGCTGGTTTTGAAGCGGGCCGCCATTCGGACGATATCTATTATGATGGTCCCGTGAACATTAATGGGTGGAAACCGGAAAATTATACCCGCAAATATCAAGGAAACATCACGCTTCGGGAGGCATTTGCCAAATCCATTAATACTGTGGCCATTCGTTTGAGCGAGGATATTGGCCGCCACCGAGTGGTAAATATGGCCGCCCGTTTGGGACTTGGTGGTGACATGAAAGCACATCCATCTATTGCCTTGGGAACCCAGGAAGTCACCTTATTGGATATGAGTTCAGCCTATGCAGTTATCGCCAATGGTGGCCATGGGGTTATTCCTTACGCTGTGAAAGAAATTCGAAATCGAAAAGGCGAGGTTCTGTATTCCCGAAAAAGCTCTGGCCGGGGACAAATGATCAAGGGTCAAACCGTAAACGAGATGCGGGATATTATGACCAGCGCCATGAAAACCGGGACAGGGCGATCCGCAAACCCGGGATTCCCTGCCGCTGGTAAGACGGGTACCACACAGGATTACCGGGATGCCTGGTTTATTGGCTTTACACCAAAGCTGGTAGCAGGCGTATGGTTCGGCAATGATGATGGAACGGCAACAAAAAAAGTAACCGGCAGCAACCTTCCCTCTTATGCCTGGAAAGATTTCATGGTTCGTGCACTTGGAACCAAAAACCAGCCTGTTTTCACCGCTGTCAATGATACCACTCCAAGTGAAAACCAGGACAGCATTTGGGATAAAATTGTCCAAACATTCAGTAGCGGGGGAACATCTAACTCACCTCAAGTGAAGGAAGACTATCCTGCCGACAGTGATACACGCCCTTAAATGAGCCTATGCGGAAGCCTCTCCGACCAGGCTCACGCCAGCTCTTTCCAATATAAGATCAATTGGTGCATCTTCTGGCAAGGTCCCATACACATGGCCTCCCGCCATGCCCAGACGGGCGGATGCAAAACAATTGGCAATTTCTGTCGGTGCATTTCTGTGAAACAAAGATGCTTGGATTATCTTTGCCATCTGTTCTGTCAACCAGCGGGCCCGCGCCTCGCCGAGTTTACCACTTTCAAAGGCTTGAATGATCTCGCTTAAGGCCCGATCATAATCAGGATGCCAACCCATATCCTGTTTCAAATCGCCAAGAACCGCCATAAACGCTTTTGGCTCTCTAAGAATGGCCCGCATGACATCCAGACACATCACGTTTCCTGAACCTTCCCAAATGCTGTTGACTGGGCTTTCCCGATATATCCGCCCCATTGGACTTTCTTCTACATATCCCGACCCTCCATGACATTCCATGGCTTCATATGTAAAATTCGGGGCTCGCTTACAAACCCAGTATTTCCCGATGGCTGTAACGATCCGCTTGTAACCCTCTTCAACCTTGCTGCTTTCTGCCCGGTCAAAGCTACCCGCAACACGCATCATCATCTGGCAAGCCGCCTCACTCTCCATTGCCAGGTCTGCCAGCAAAACCCGCATCAAGGGCTGATCGATCAAACGCTTCTGAAAAGCTCTCCGGTTAGAAACATGATACATAGCGTGGATTAACCCTGCCCGCATCAAGGCGGCCGACCCCATTATGCAATAGAGGCGTGTATGTTGAACCATCTCTATAATGGTTGGAACCCCACGTCCTTCTTCACCCACCATGAGGGCATATGTATCGATGAATTCCATTTCACTGGAGGCGTTTGATTTATTACCAACTTTTTCCTTCAGCCGCTGGATGAATAGATTATTGCGGCTGCCATCCGGTTTCCAACGCGGTAGGAAAAAACAGGTAATCCCCTTTTCCGTTTGTGCCAGCGTCAAAAACGCATCAGACATCGGAGCGGAACAAAACCACTTGTGACCATTAAGCAGGTACTCAGCTCCCGGTCCTGTCGCTTCCTTGAAAGGTGTCGCTCTTGTGCTATTCGCACGAACATCGGATCCCCCCTGTTTTTCAGTCATGAACATACCCATTGTCATGCCTGATTTTTGGTGAACTGGAATGGATCGTTGGTCATACACATCCGACAAAAGCAAGTCTTCCAATTCTTTACGGAGATTCTCCTGGGCTTTTAACGCCGGATAAACCGCATATGTCATCGCCATAGGACAGGCAACACCGCCTTCGGTTTGACTGAAAATATAGGCAAGTGCCATTTGCGCCGCATGAGCGCCCTGTTTCCCGTCGTTCACCCAGGCAAAATTGTGGATGCGGCCTTTCATCGCTTTTTTCATCAGTTCATGATAGGCGGGATGAAACTCCACTTCATTCACGCGACGACCATATGGATCAAAGGGTTTAATTTCCGGTGAATGCCGGTCAGCCAGCCGTGCCAACTCCCTGCTTTCCGCAGTTCCCATGTCTGCAGCAAAGTTACGGATATGATCCAAAGCCCATCCAGCGCCTTCACGATCAATCATTTCCCTCAATGCAGGGTCAATGTCTAAATAATTGAGATCACCCATCGCTGCTGGCTGATTTTCAACCTCATGGGTTGGTAGTCCACTCATCGGGGCATGAAACGGCATCTGGGGATCCTCTTATTATCTCATTACTAAAGGTAATGTGCCGCATGAAACTACCCCCGACAAGATTATCGTAACGGAAAGTCCTTCAACTTTTTTATTCGACCGCCCGTTTTACGACTTTTCGACTGGCAAGACGACAGATCACGAAAGCCATCAACCCCATCACACTAACGGCTACGGTGAGGGAGAAAGCTGAACCCGTAAAGAAATGCGCCGTCAAAAACCCCGTCAAAGAAGCCAATCCTAGCAGCAGGAATCCACTTAAAGCGGATGCCGCTCCGGCTTTTTCCGGAAAAGGGTGAATTGCGGCCGCCTGTGATTGCGGCATGACGATTCCAACCCCCACATCATATAGGATCATAGGTAAAATGATGGCGAGTGGAACCTGGAAATCCACGTAGAAGAACAAGCATAGTAAAAACGCACCGAGGAGAGAGGCAATTGTTCCCAACAATAATGCTGTATCCAGTCCAAATCGGGAGGTCAGAATAGGGCCCAGCAAGGTTCCCGAAATATATCCAACGACCACGCATCCAAAATAATACCCAAACTGCTCTATCGGAACGTTCATAACCGAGACCAGAACATGGGAAGAGACTGAAATAAATGCAAAAAACCCTGAAAAGCAAAACGCACAGGTAAGCGCATATCCCATGAAAGGCCACGAGGATAATAGATCACTGTAATTTCTTAGAATATGGGCAGGATGAATAGCCTTATGATCTTTATTTTTTAGAGATTCTTCTATCAGTAAGGTGCTGAGAATTAAAACCAGCACTCCGTATATCATCAGCAATAAAAAGATACCTGGCCATCCTGTGTGCACTGCAACATAGCCGCCAATAACCGGCGCTATCGCTGGTGCCAAACCCATAATACTTCCCATTCGGGATAATTTTCTTGCCGCCATTTCACGCTCAAAAAGATCACGGATCATTGCCCTTGGAATAACAACCCCTGTACACACGCCTATGGATTGAAAAAACCGAGCGATTGTGAGGCCTTCGATAGAGGTTGCTTGTGCGGCTGCGTAACTGGAAGCGACAAAGATGAGTAAACCGATAAAAAGAACAGGTTTCCTGCCAAACCGATCAGACAACGGGCCAACAATGAGCTGAAAACATGCTAGCCCTATCATGAACACACTCAGCGTCCATTGGACTTTTGAAACCGAAACCGAAAAAAGAGTCTCTAAGACGGGAAAAGTAGGCAAATACATATCCGTAGCCAAAGGACCAAGAGCTACGGCTGAAGATAAAAAGACGGTAAACCAGATACTATTCTTACCCAAGTATCTCATTCAAATGGTCACTCCCAAAATGTGCAAATTTAACTTACAGTTTACGCTAAATAGTTGCATCATATTTGTGGAATCTACCTGCATTTTTTTTCATCCATTGAAAAGGATCTTCAAATTCAGGGTATATTTCAGCAAGAAATCGCCAAAATTGCGGACTGTGATCCATATGTTTCAAATGAGCAATTTCATGAGCAACAACATACTTCAATGCTTCTTCGGGCATTAAAATCAATCGCCAAGAGAAATTTAGGTTTCCAGAAACAGAACAACTCCCCCACCGGCTTTTCTGATCTCGAATAGTCACCCGACCAAATTTCAAACCACTTTTTTTGGAAAATAGCTCAGCTTCTAACAACAGCTTCTTGCGGGCTTCCTGTTTCAACCAATCCCGGACACGTCGCGCCAGATGCTCTTTACGACCAGATACATGTAAACGGTTCGCTTCCTGCCACACAGGCCTGTCGCCATTAGGAGAATGACAAATCAAATGGTCATCTCCTAAAATTGGAATGATCGCCCCAGGCTCAAAAAAGACAGGATCTTCGACGTTTTCCAGTGTCTCTAACACCCAATGCGCTTCCGCTTCAACGAATTTTTGTGCACGGGAAATCGAGACGCCTCTTGGCATCACTAATTCGACACGTCCATTATGCCGAACTTTCAACTTTAATCTTTTTGCGCGAGGGGAGTGAACCAGCCAGACATCAACAGCAGTTTCATTTTTAAGATGCTGAATCTTAAATCGGTCCGGTCTTGAGACGACGGGATTTAGAAAACCTGGCAAAATCAGGAGAAATCCTCCTCTGGCCAGTCAACAATGTGGTCCTCAAGATCACCGGCTTTTCGTTCAGAAATAACTCTTCCACGGGCGGAAATTCCCGCCTCATGAACTGTATCTGCTGATCCAGATACCAAGGGGTGCCACCAAGCCAGCCCCTTTCCTTCAGAAATTCGCCGATAAGCACATGTTTTTGGCATCCAGGCCAAATCTGGAATTTTCTTCGGTGTCAAGGTGACGCAATCCGGAACAAGACGACTACGTTCTGCATAATTCATACAGCGGCAATTTCCAATATCCAGCTGGCGACACGCGACATCTGTATACGCGATTTCAAGCGTATCTTCGTCTTCCAACTTGAGAAGACAACATTTCGCGCAGCCATCACAGAGTGACTCCCACTGCTGCTGTGTCATTTCCTCAAGTGGAACCGTTTCCCAAAAGGGTTTTTCCATCTCAGACCTTTGTCGGTTTTTCCCGTCAGGTCTTACTTATCATGCTTGCGGATGAATTTCGCAATACGCGGCGCAATAAATTTCTGGAATTTGGAGCCGTTAAACACACCATAGTGCCCAACACCTTTCTGCTCATAATGCTCTTTCAAGCCATCTTTCAAATTTACGCAGATATCGTGGGCGGCAACAGTCTGACCAATACCAGAAATGTCATCAAGCTCTCCCTCGACCGTCATCAAGGCAGTTTTCTCGATTGCACCTGTGTCCACAAGGCGATCACCCCGATACATCATCTCGCCTTTTGCAAGACTTTGCTTCTGAAACACAGTTTCAATGGTCTGCAGATAATATTCGGCGCTTAAGTCCATAACCGCATTATATTCTGCATAGAAAGCACGATGCTTGTCAGCACTATCCCCATCACCCTCTACAAGATGCTCGAACTGCTGGATGTGAGCATCCATGTGCCGTTCCAGATTCATGGAGACAAACCCGCCTAACTGCAAAAAGCCCGGATAAACCCGACGGAAAGCACCCGGATACCCGACAGGTACCGAATAAATCACTGTTCTTTCAAACCAGTCGAGAGAATGATCCATGGCAAGTTTGCAGGGAACCGTAGGATGACGACGTGTATCAATCGGGCTTCCCATTAAAGTCATAGAGCGTGGTGTGTTCGGATCTTTATCCTCTGACATCAGCGCTATTGCGGCCAGCACTGGCACACCAGGCTGGCAAACCCCCATAACATGGGTATCAGGGCCCAAAACGCTCATAAATTCACGAAGATAATCAATATAATCATCCAGATCGAACCCTCCCTCGGCCAAAGGCACAGAGGATGCGTCCCGCCAATCAGTGATGTAGATCTCATGATCTGGCAACAGGGTTTCAACTGTTCCGCGGAGCAAGGTCGCAAAGTGACCTGACATGGGAGCAACCATCAGAATTTTGGGATCTTTTCGATCGGTTTCCCGCTTGAAATGTTTCAGTTGGCCAAACGGCAGGCGGTGCACAATCTGTTCCGCCACCGGAACAGTTTTGCCGTCAATAATCGTCTCATGAAGACCAAAAGCCGGCTTCCCATGATACTGGGTTGTTTCAGCAAAAAGGTCGTAAGCGGCAGCCAAAGTGCGGGCTTGAGGAGTTTCCGACAATGGATTGAAAGGGCTTCGCAGGATCTGCGACTGAAACTGCGCGGCCATACGAACAGGTGACAAAGCAAGTCTTTGTAGTTCGTTAAAGTGGTACAACATGGAAGGAACTCCTGCCCCTCAAAGGGGAAAATCTCTAGACAGACGTCAGTCTACGCTTAATTACGCTGCATTGCAACATAACTCCATTTTATACAAAATTTCAGTTAATTATTTGCAACTATTTCCAGTAAAATGCTAAAATACAGGTGATTTTGGATTTTCAATGGAGACGAAAAAAGGATGACCCGCTTAATTGCAGGGCTTTTTCTACTCACATTCTTGACGGTACAAGCACATGCTGCTTCGCTGTTCGGTGAGCATGAAGTCTTTGATGCTGCTATTGAAAATGACGTTGAAGGCGTAGAATCCTATCTTCTTAAAGGGGAAAATGCCAACATCAGGGACAGATCGAAAGTTCCATTGATTACACGGGCAGCAGAATCTGGTTCTGCCGGAGTTGTTGAAAGCCTCATTCACAATGGTGCAAATGTAAATTTGACAGACAAACTGGGAAACTCACCGCTGATGCATGCTGCAGTTCAGGGGTATCCCGATATTGTTGAATTGCTCATAAAAGCAGGCGCCAAGGTTAATGACGAGAATAATCAAGGCGAAACCCCGCTGATTAAGGCTTCTAAGGAAGGTAATCTGGACGTGGTCAAAATCCTGCTCCAATTTGAAGCTGACAGAAACCGGACTGACTTTACGGGCCGGACTGCTCTGGATCACGCAAAAGAAAACCGGCAAAGAAGCATCGAAAAGCTCCTAAGCCGGTAATTTTTTCAAAATCTCTTATCTTACGGAGCTTCTGCGTTCTTCAGTGCATCCTTCAGGCCTTGTGCAGCTGGTGTATCTACGCTACGAAGAATGACAATATTCCGCGCTGTAACTGGTTTCCCATAATAAGCCTCCTGCCAATCATCCTTGGCATCAAGAAGCGAACCTTCAACAGAGGCACCTATAAATAGGCCTGCTGTCTTCGCGAAAGAGAAAACATCCACATCCATGTTCGTGGTAGAGGATGCCCCTACATTTTTTCCAACCGGGCCAACTGCAGCGCTTAGATCACCACCCAGCTTCACCTGATTTTTGATAATTGCATCAAGACCTTTGTCCGTCATGATCAGAAGGACAAGTTCTTTAGCTTCAGCACCAATTTGCAAGCCAACACTGGCCTGACCCATGGTATAAAAAGCTGGCGAACTCCACATTCCCTGATCATTTCGACCCAGCAAAACACCGGTGCCACCTGCTCCACCGACAATGAAACCCGCTTTCAGAAACTGTGGAAATATAACCACACCTTTGGCAACAGCCAGAAGTTTTCTAAACTCTGACATTTCTGTCATATCTTTCATGGCTTCAATGGTCAACTTGGCTTTATCAACAACCTGTTGCTGCTCATTTGCCGCCTGTGCCGACATGATAGGGAGCAGTGTGAGAGCTCCCACGATCAAACCTGCTATAAGTCTTTTCATTTTAACGCCTTTGTCCGTTTATCAGCTAACTGCCGAAAACTGTTCTCTCGCCTGTCCTGGCTCACCTTTAAGTGAGGCCAAACTATTCTACGTGTCTCTTCTAACTTGTATACTGATGTTTCCCAAATAGTCACATCAGCCAACATTTTCGTTGTAATTTCGACTCAATCTCATAAATGTGACCTTATTAAGATACGCTTGTGACAAGATATACAGTTCGGGTTCGGGGTAATTGATTGCTGAAAAAAAGCGAAAGACATAACCACCTGAGGGGAGAGCGCCCTTATCATCATCATAAGGGTCGGTTCCGAAACTTACCCAATCATGATCTCACGCGTCCACGTCGGAAATCCTACGTGTCGTTTATTCTCCGTATGATGCGCTACAGCCGGGAAGTTGTGAATATTCCTGAGGGTCACGTCATCGAACCAGATAAAGCGGCCTTGCATATGCGACAAGCCCACAACAGTCAGGATGATACTTTGACCTGGCTGGGCCAAGCCTGCTTTCTGCTGAGGATTGAAGGAAAAACGATCCTCACTGATCCCTACCTGTCCAGTCATGCCTCTCCAACTCGTATTGCGGGACCTAAACGCTTTGTGAGCTCTGGGATCAGGCTAAACGATTTACCAGATATTGATTATCTAGTTTTATCTCATAATCATTATGATCATCTAGACAGCCGGACAATCCAGAAGTTACGCCATCAAGAGAACATGACAGTCATTGTTCCTCTCAATCTTGGTCGTTACTTCCATCGGCGGGGATTTAAGAATGTTGTGGAGATGGACTGGTGGGATGAATTTCATTTAGAAGATTTGAAAATTACGGCTCTTCCTTCGCAGCACTGGTCAAAACGTACCCCATTTGACCGAAATAAAAGTTTATGGGCCTCATTTGCGTTTCACGGCAGCCAGAACCGGGTCTTTTTTACAGGAGACACAGGATATGGCCCACTCTTTCAAGAAATTGGCGAAAAATATGGTCCTTTTGACTACACCCTTGTTGGAATTGGAGCTTATGAGCCTCGAGAAATTATGAAGGCCCATCACACCAATCCGGAAGAGGCTGTTCAGATTGGAAAGGATGTCAGAAGTAAACATCTTGTGGGCATGCATTGGGGCACGGTCAGGCTCACCGATGAACCTCTCTTCGAACCGCCAGGACGTTTCTTGCAAGCCGCTGAAAAAGAAGGCTATGATGCTGATAAAACTTGGATCATGAGCATCGGAGAGAGTCGAATACTCAGTCCTACTGAGGGCTGACCGACCGAATTATACAACATGTCAGTATCAACACCGCTGGAAGATCAGGCAGAGCAAAAAACTCTACTGACAGCATCCGGAGGCGTTCGCCTTCAATCTCTGGTCTATATTCGCTGGCTAGCTATCTTAGGGCAGGCATTTGCAATTTTCTTGGTCCATGTAGGTCTGGGCTATGAGCTACCAATTGTCCCAGCCTCGCTACTCGTTAGTGCAAGTGCCATTTTAAATGTTCTTGTTTCCATAAATTCCCGTCCAGCAACCCGACTATCTGATAGAGGGGCAATCCTTTATCTCTTTTACGATGCTCTGCAATTGACGGGTCTTTTATACCTGACAGGGGGCCTTACAAACCCGTTCTCACTTCTCTTTCTGGTTCCAGTTACAATTTCAGCGACAAACCTATCCTTTAAGGGAACTATTTTTCTTGGTTTGACGACAATCGTTGCAATTTCAGTTCTGGCCCTTTTTCATGAACCCCTTCCCCTGCCGCCTGGCGAAATTATCCTTTCGGACACATATATACTGGCTATTTGGTCAGCACTCATTCTGGGAACGCTGTTCCTGACAACCTATGCCTGGCGAATATCCTCTGATAGCCGGCGAATGACTGAAGCACTAACAGCTGCCCGTTTCGCGCTGGCCCGCGAACAGCAACTCTCCGCTATTGGCGGAATTGCGGCTGCGGCGGCCCATGAGCTTGGAACACCACTCAATACAATCCTGTTGGTATCGGAAGAATTATCTAAAGACCTGCCAGAAGGTAGCGACCAGGCAGAAGATGCAAAACTCCTTCACACCCAAGCAAAAAAATGTGCAGAAGTTCTAGAGCAACTCTCGACAAAACCGGATACAAACCGCTTCTTGCAAACCGACGCCTATCATAACTATCTGCCCCTGCAGAGCTTGATTGAGCTGGTAGCAGAACGTTTAAAGGACAATGGCACCGAAATCCAAATCAATGTGCACGGTGATACGGCAGAACAGCCAAAACTGTACGCGACCCCGGAACTGCTTTATGGACTGGGCAATCTGGTCAGTAATGCTGCAGAATTTGCGCGAAAACTTGTCACAATTAAGCTCGAATGGTCTGACAAGCAGGTTGAGATCACTATTCAGGATGATGGACCTGGCTTTAGCGATGAAATCCTAAACCAACTGGGAGAGCCCTACACCTCGAGCCGCAGCGGCCATGGTGGAATGGGGTTAGGTGTGTTCATATCCGACATGCTGATCACCCACTCCGGCGGGCATCTGAATATAGGCAATGCTAAATCTGGGGGGGCGCGTGTGATCATTACCTGGCCCCGCAGTCGTCTTGAAAAGGCTAATCCCTACCTATAGATTGCATTTATGAGGCGTTTATATGCTAGATTGATGCGGAAAAGCGATCTGGCGCTCTATGGAGTTCTGATGTGATGGAAGAAAACCGCCTGCTGATTGTCGATGATGACGAGATCTTTCTCAATCGTCTGGGTCGGTCACTTGAAAAAAAGGGTTTTACAACGACCCTGGCCAATAGTGTTGAGGAAGGGCGCCGTCTAACGGCTTCTGTAAACCCACAGTTCGCTGTAGTTGATCTACGGCTTGAAGATGGAAATGGCCTGGAAATTGTGGAAGCCATCCGAAAGGTCAATCCGGAAGCTCAAATCGTGATGTTGACTGGTTACGGTAATATTGCCTCTGCGGTGGCAGCAGTTAAAGCTGGTGCCATTGATTACCTGGCAAAACCGGCCAATGTGGATGACATCGTGAACGCCCTTTACGCCCGCAAAGGGGAAAAACCAGAACCACCTGAAAACCCCATGTCCGCTGATCGGGTTCGCTGGGAACATATCCAGCGCGTATACGAGCTTTGCGACCGGAACATCTCCGAAACGGCGCGGCGGCTTAACATGCATCGCCGAACCTTACAGAGGATCATGGCCAAGAGATCTCCTCAATAATGAGCACCGATCAAACCAATCATGAGCTGATATGCGCGGACGCAACAGAAAAACTTTCAGAACTGGCAGATGAGTCAATTGATCTGATTGTTGCGGATCCCCCCTATAACCTCGGTAAAAATTACGGAAATAATGTGGACCTGAAGGAGCGGGAAGACTACCACAGCTTCACAAATACGTGGCTGAAGGAAGCCAAACGGATCCTGAAACCCAATGGCTCACTTTTCTGCTTCATGGGCGTTAAATATATCGCTCGGCTATATGTAACGCTTGAAGAAGACCTGACAATGGTGCCGCAAGGGTGGATCACATGGCACTATACACAAGGAATGGGCCGAAAACGTGGGTTTTCTCCTCGTCATGAGGATATCCTCTGGTTTTCTAAAAATTTGGATGCGACGTTTAACCTGGATGACGTTCGAATTCCCCAAAAATATTACCGAAAGCGCAATAATATGCAGGGAGCCAACCCCGGGGATGTCTGGCAATTCAGTCACGTCCATTATTGTGCGGCGGAGCGTCAACCACATCCAACGCAAAAACCAGAGGCTCTGATTGAACGCATTATTGCTGCGGCATCAAGCCCAGGGGATCTGGTTCTTGATCCCTTCCTTGGAAGCGGAACCACATCCCGCGTTGCTCAAGTCCTTGGCAGGAACTCTATTGGGATGGATATCAATCCAGACTATATCGAAATGGCAAAGGCGAGGCTCGCAGAACCCTTTCAAGGGTTTGACAGCGTGGATCCCAGAAAAGATCGGGCACCCAAAGATCTACCCAGCGCCAAAACTGAACCCGTCTAAAAGCTTCATTTCGCAAATTTGCGAAACCGCCCAATGAGACCAAGAACTAAAAGCCCAGCTGCATAAAGGGGAAGCGCTGCAGGAAGCGGTACAGCAGACACCCGTAAATTTGCAAATTCAAACGAGTTGTTCTGAGAGTAGAATTCAATCCTATTAAAAGGCTGTGTAAAGATCGTGATCTGAACAAATCCTGTTTTCTCTGGTGCCCCATTTTTAAGAAGTAAATCGCTGTTCAAAACATATACCGGTTCATCTCCCTGGAAAAACCTTACCTGCTGCTTCTCATCAACAGAACCCCACAAAAAAGAAACACTCGAATACAAATCACTAAACTCGTATGCCGCCGAAGCCCCTTTGCCGACAGCTGTATATTCCGGACCCAAGCCACCCTCCCAATAAGCTGTTTCAAACCAAGGGGACAGAAACTTGGAGTCCACTCCATCTGTCACTGTTATTCGCTCACGAACTTGACCACCATCTTGTCCATCCTTAATCGATGATGCCTGCAGCATGTCTATCGGTTTTGGTAGAGTCGTGCTGAAGTCAAACGTTGCAGACACAGCCGGTCTTGCAAGTATCACGCCCAGACCTGCAACACAAAGTCCCAACTTCAATATGCTTTTGATCATTTTCAAGCCCTCCAGCCTTTCCTTCAAAGACCGCTGGCTGAAAAAATTGTGATCAAAATTTTTGTGTCAGAAAAAGACAAAGAAAAAGGCGGTCGAAACCGACCGCCTTATAATCGAAATAGCTGGTAAACAGATTTTACGACTTACGCTACTTTCTACAATTTACGCTACTCTGTTACGCAGGTAAAAAATCTTACCTTTTTACGCGACGCATACGCCCAACCCAGCCAAGTACCAGGATGCCAGCTGCGTAAAGTGGAAGAGCAGCAGGAAGCGGTACAGCCGATACGCTGAGGTTGGCAATTTCAAATGAATTGTTCGGTGACATGAACTTAATTGTATCGAAGGCAGCCGCCAGGATAGCAATCTGCACAAAGCCATCGCCTTCTGTGGCGCCAGCATCCAAAACATCATTACTGTTCAGGAAATCAACTGCAGTATCACCCAGGAAGAAGCCAATCATTTGGTTCGCATCAACAGATCCCCACAGGAAGCTTACGTTCGTGTAGGTTTCGGAGAACTCGTAAACCGCTGTTGAGTTACGACGAACAGCTGTAAATTCTTCGTCTGGAGTAGATGTATTATCCCATGGTGACTTGTAGAAAGAATCCACAAGGTCAGATCCAACAAGATTTTCTTGAACTGTACCAGACGCCGATGTGTAGGAAATCATCGGCGTAATTGTTGTTGGCTCATTGAAATCCAAGCTGAATGTAGCAGCTCGGGTCGATTGAGCACTCAAGACTGTCAGTAGGAAAATACCGATAATTACTTTAAATACGCTATTCATCATTTTTTAACCATCCCGTCCTTCCAAAGGAGACTTTCTGGAGAGACTTGTTGATACGCGACTTAACATTTGAGGCAAGTATCTCTCTCCCGTCTTTAGTCGCAAGCCAAAAATTTTGGTTCAATTTTCGGCAAAGTTTATTTATTCACGTAAAATATTGATTTTTAAGGATAATATTGAAAATAGCTGTAAAATATCTGCAAAAACTGACTTATTAATAGAGTTAAATACGGCTATGAAGGGATTCAAATATACCTCATTTGAGGTATGAGAAAAAAATGAGAAATTGCGAATCAGTTTTTGCGAAAATTTGACTAAAATTATAAACACTTAAATCTTAAAACTGTTTTAAAGAGTTGGACTTATAAAGATTTCATAGCAAACTGGGGCTGTATGAGGGGTGGGCATGAAAGTCCTGTTTTTACATAATAATTTTCCAGCACAATATCGACATGTCGCTCGTGCACTTGCACGCGATAAGTCCAATCAGGTTGTTTTCGCATCCCACAGGGCTGTCGAGCGCATTCCAGGAGTTGCCAATCTAGTCTACAAGCCCCATCGGCAAACCCGAAAAGAAACCCACCACTATTTAAGATCAACAGAAACTGCCGTCATTAACGGTCAGTCTCTGTTTCGCGCCGCATTAGAGTTGAAGCAGAAAGGGTTTATTCCTGATATTGTTTGTGCCCATTCTGGATGGGGACCTTCTTTATATATAAAAGACGTTTTTCCCAATTGTCGCCTATTGAGCTATTTCGAATGGTATTATCACGCCTTGGGAAGCGATGCAGATTTCTTGAAAGAAGCGAAAATCAGTTTCGATGATCAATCTCGGATCCGCACCAAAAACCTGCCTGTCTTAATGGATCTTGCCCATTGTGACTGGGGGCAGGTCCCAACACGGTTCCAACAGTCCCAGTTTCCGGATGTCTTTAAATCAAAAATGTCCGTTCTGCATGATGGCGTTGATACGGACTATTTTAAGCCCGATCCTAACGCCAGGTTAAAACTGGAAAAACTTAACCTGTCAGAGGCTGACGAAATCCTGACATACGCCACGCGGGGTATGGAGCCCTATCGAGGGTTTCCAGAATTTATGCGGGCAGCTGCACGCCTTATGAAAGAGCGCCCAAACCTTCAGGTTGTCGTTGTCGGTGAAGATCGGGTTGCTTATGGCAAAAAACTCCCAGAAGGGGAGAGCTACAAAAAAAGAATGCTTGAAGAACTCGATTTTGATGAAAGCCGTCTGCATTTCACAGGTCTTCTGCCCTACAAGGATTATGTAAAAGTTCTTCAAGCCTCAACGGTTCAAGCCTATCTAACTGTCCCCTTTGTCCTTTCCTGGTCACTAATTGAGTCCCTTTCCTGCGGAGCGTTGGTTGTGGCTTCTGATACAGCACCAGTTCGAGAAGTAATAAAAGATGGCCAAAACGGCTATCTTACTGACTTTTTTGATGTAGATGCGCTGGCAGACCGAATTTCCTATGCGCTTGATCATCAAAAAGAGCTTGAAGGCATTCGAAAAGCAGCTCGAGAAACGGTCGTTCAAAACTATGCACTGAAAGACCTGCTGCCTCGGCAAGTGCGCTTGATCCAGGATGTCGCAAACGGTATCCTTCCACCCAAAGAAGGTATTCTTGTCGAATAACAAGGTCTCAATCGACAACAGTTGGTTTACAGAAGGCCTCTTATTCCGGTAATACCTGTCAAACCGTCCTTTCGAACAAGGAAACTCCTGTTTTGGATCCAAAAACCTATTTTGACACTGAATTGCAAGATCATGCTGAAGTGTTAGCGGCAACCCGAGAGACCCTGCTAACCCCGTTTTTGAAAATGCTGGATGTGTGGTCTGACTGTGTCACAAATGGGGGTAAAATCCTCTTTTTTGGCAATGGTGGTAGTGCTGCGGATGCACAGCATCTTGCGGCGGAATTGGTTGTCCGCTTTATCGATGATCGCGCCCCGATAGCTGCTATTGCCCTTAATACAGATACGTCCGCCTTAACAGCAGGTGCTAACGACTTTGGATATGATGATGTCTTTGCCCGGCAAGTTGAAGCGCTTGGCAAGCCTGGTGATGTGGTGGTGGGGATCAGTACTTCCGGAACAAGCCCCAATGTCGTGAAGGCCCTGGAAATGGCCAAATCAAAAGGTCTTATTGCAACCGCTCTAACCGGAAGAGACGGCGGTGTTATGAAAGATCTGGCTGATCCGGTGTTGATCGTGCCCGCAAACTCAACCCGCCGCATTCAGGAAATGCATATCACTTTAGGACACATGCTTTGCGGTGCGTTAGAGCAACGCCTCAAGCTGGTATAAAAGGCTATTTAATGAACCCGAATTCACTTAACGCCTTACTGGACAGGTTTTCTGACATTCATGTTCTGTGTATCGGTGATGTCATGCTGGATCGGTTTGTTTACGGCTCCGCCTCACGAATTTCGCCGGAAGCCCCCATTCCAGTGATCAGCATCTCCCACCAGCAAGCCATGCTTGGAGGTGCTGGAAACGTGGTTAGAAACATTCTCTCCCTCGGTGGAAAGGCGACCCTCGTTGCACTCATCGGGGAGGATAGCGAAGGTGGTGAGGTCGAGAAGCTACTAGCTGCTGAACCAAACCTGACTTCAGCGCTTGTCAATTCAGGTCGGCGGCCAACCACAGTAAAGACCCGCTTTATTGCAGACAGTCAGCAGCTTCTTCGGGCTGATGCTGAGGTAAATCATGATGTGGCTTCAGACACAGCTGCCAAATTAATAAAGAATTTCAAAAACGCTCTGCATGAAGCAAATGTTGTTATTCTTTCAGATTATGCGAAAGGTGTTCTTAACGACGAAGTATTGAAAACCGTTATAGACCTTGCACGTGCAGCAAATATTCCTGTAATCGCAGATCCAAAATCTACGGATTTCTCCCGGTATGAAGGGGTAACCCTACTAACCCCTAACCGCAAGGAAATGAGCGCGGCTGCAGGGTCCCCATGCGAGACAGATCGCGAAGTAGAAGAAGCTGCCCTTAAGATTTTTAAAGACACCCAGATTGACGGACTGCTCATAACCCGTTCCGAAGCCGGAATGAGTTTGGCAACCCGAACTGAATTTCATCATGTACCGGCACAAGCCAGAGAGGTCTTTGACGTTTCAGGAGCAGGAGACAGTGTCATTGCCTGTCTTTCCTTGGCTATTGGAGCAGGGGGCGAAGCCAAAGACGCAACCTTCCTTGCCAATCTAGCTGGCAGCATCGTTGTTGCTAAAACAGGAACTGCTGCGGTTAAAAAGGATGAAATGATCGCAGCCCTCCATAATGTTGAAATCCAGAGCGCAGATACAAAAATCACTTCACTCGGCGAGGCAAGATCAATTGTTGATGGTTGGCGTGCTAGGGGCCTTAAAGTAGGTTTTACCAACGGCTGTTTCGATCTGGTTCACCCTGGACACATCTCCCTAATCCGGCAAGCCAGAGCGGAATGTGATCGGTTAATCGTTGGCTTGAATACAGATGAGAGTATCAAGCGCTTAAAAGGTCCTGACCGACCTGTCACCAACGAAACCTCAAGAGCTATTGTTCTGGCCAGCCTTGAAGATGTATCGCTTGTGGTACCATTTGCAGAAGATACACCCATCAACCTTATTCAAAACCTGGAACCGGATGTTTTGGTAAAAGGGGCTGACTATACAATTGAAACCGTAGTTGGTGCAGATATTGTACAGGCTTACGGAGGCAGAGTTTTCCTTGCTGAACTGAAAGAAGGTTACAGCACGACCCGCACCATACAAAAACTTCTGGATATGGACAAAACAACCCATGACTAGTTCTTCACGGCGTATTCTGGTAACCGGCGGAGCAGGCTTTATAGGCTCCAATATAGTTGCAGCCCTTTCCGATAGAGGGGATGAGGTTATCGTCTGTGATTGGCTGGAAACTGAGGATAAATGGAAAAATCTGGCCAAGCATGTGGTAACCGATTTTGTCGATCCTGACGATCTGGAAGCTTGGCTTAAAAAATCAGACAAGCTTGATGCCGTCATCCATATGGGGGCTATTTCCGCCACAACGGAAACAGACGGGGATTTAATCCTGAAACGGAATTTTCGGCCAACTCGGCTATTATGGGATTGGTGCACGGCCCATAAGATCAGCTTTATATATGCGTCTTCCGCCGCCACTTATGGGGATGGCAATTGTGGATTTGATGATGATCAGTCAAGCGATGCACTAGCTAATCTGCAGCCTTTGAACCTCTATGGCTATAGCAAACATGCCTTCGACAAGTTTGTGGCACAGGTAGAGGCTAAATCTGGACCGACACCACCACAGTGGGCGGGCTTGAAGTTCTTCAATGTTTATGGCCCCAACGAATACCACAAGGGCAATATGAAAAGTGTAATTGCCCAAGCCTATCCCAAAGTTGCGAAAGGAGAGCCTGTAACTCTCTTTAAATCCCATCATCCGGATTATGAAGATGGGGGGCAACTTCGAGATTTTGTCTATGTAAAAGACTGCGTAAAAGTCATCCTATGGCTTTTGGAAACACCTTCGGTTAGTGGTCTTTTCAACTTGGGAACAGGAAGCGCAAGAAGCTTCAAAGATCTTGCCCTTGCAACCTATAAGGCCGCAGGAAAAGATCCAAATATCCAGTATATCGACACGCCTGTTAGCATTCGGGACAAATATCAGTATTTCACTGAAGCCAACATGCAAAAACTCCGGGCTGCCGGTTATGGCGGCAATTTTTATTCACTCGAAGATGGGATCGCTGACTATGTCCAAAGCTATCTGGCCAAGGAAGACCCCTATCTCTAACCGCTCCTGAAATTGTGAACAAACGTCACTTCTAATCCGCCAATAGATTTATAAGTCTATAGAAGCAGGTATCTTATTGAGAAGTTTTGGCACCGTGACGCAACTTTTAAAATTTCTACTATTTATCATCCTATTAGGGTTATTTCCCCTATTGGCTAAAGCTGCACCGGAAGCCAAACTTCATAATGCTCATTGGATTAGTAATAACATAAGTAATAACATTCATATTGACCATTCAGGGCTCACAAAACTCCTCAGAACATATAGAACTATGGGGAAAGATGGGGTTGCCCGGTTTGCCTATGATCAAGTTACTGAAGACGACAAACAAAACTTAGCCAATTACCTCGAAAGCTTGCAGCAAGTTAAAGTCTCAAAACTGGATCGAGACCAGCAATTTGCATTTTGGGTCAACCTCTATAACAGCCTCACCCTTAAGGTCGTACTGGACTACTTTCCAGTGAACACAATCCGGGAGATTAATATCTCTCCCGGCTTTCTCTCCACGGGTCCATGGGGCGCCAAACTGATCACAATTGAAGGGTTCGACTTATCACTGGATGATATTGAGCACGGTATCCTTAGGCCTATCTGGAAGGACCCCCGAATTCATTATGTTGTCAACTGTGCCTCTCTCGGGTGTCCGAACTTACCCGCGACCGCTATTGATCCAAAAAAATTGGATGAAACCTTAGACCAAGCAGCATCAGATTTCATCAATCACCCCCGTGCTGTTCGTATTGTTGATGGGGACGTAATTGTCTCCAGCATCTATTCTTGGTTCAGCGAAGACTTTGGCAACTCAGATCAGTCGATCCTTAACCACATGATAAAATACGCAAAAGAGCCTCTAAAAACTCAATTATCCAGCCGGAACACCATTTCTGATCACAGCTATGGCTGGCAGCTCAACAAGTAACGAAAACGACTGCCAATCTACCTAAGCTTCAATCTCCTGTTGACTACTCAACACTCTTACTCCTATTCTCAAATAAGAACATAAGGAGAACAAAATGGTTTCAGGAAGCTGTTGTTGTGGCGCTGTGAAGTTTGAACTAAGCGAACCACCCTCACTTGTCGGTACATGTCATTGCAGTCGCTGCCGAAAAGTTGGCGCTAGTACTATCGCTTTTGTTAAGCGTAAAGACTTCAAACTGCTTCAGGGAAAAGATAATATTTCCCAATACGTGCCGGAAGAAGGATATAAATACACAAGATCCTTTTGCAAAACTTGTGGATCGTCTCTTGGAGAGATTGGTTCTGAGGAGGACAGTTTTCCAATTCCGGCTAATCTGCTTGATGGCGATATTGAATTAACGGTCCAGTTTCATGAGTTTGTGCGTGAGAAACCATCCTGGTATGAGATTTCAGATGGGGCGAAACAGTTCGCAGGTCATCCAGAGCTAGACTAGAACAACAGTTCCGGCTTGGAACTTTGAGAAAGGCGTAAAGCTGCTTGCCGGGCAAACCGCAAGGTAACATTCCGACGGCGACTAGCGTTCAGCTTAAAATCCTGACTGGGACGAATGATTTCCCCGTGAAATTCATCTGCAATTATCAGACCCTGATCTTCTGGAAGTAGATCTGTCGGGAAAGTTTCATCCACAGCGAAATAATACCCATCGCAAAAGTCCAAATACTCCATCCATTTGGAATCACTGCGAAAATCGGCAGCGCCGCTTTTGACTTCCGCAATCAGGATATGACCTTTGTCGTTTATTCCCATGACGTCAACGCGCCTGCGAATTCGAAGTTTGACCTCTGTCATCACGGCATAGCCCATGGCCTCAAACAAGGTTTGTACGCCTCGAGCGAGCCGGATACCTTTATCTGAACGCTCAACTGTCATGATCGAACAGGGGTAGAACTTTTCAAATATTCCAGCATTTCCCCAAGTCGGGGCTCTGAAAGGTTACGGATTTCCCTGGCCAACAGGTTAGCGTACTCAGTGGCGGTAGGGGAAAGTCCACTTGTGTCCAGGGTTACTTTAGGGTGGGACAGGGCTGCCAGCCGATGAAGATCTTCCGCCTCGTCCCAAATAATATTGAAATAAGAACAAATCTGTTCAACAAGAGACCAGGAAGGCTGTCCCCGATGTCCATGTTCCAGCGCTGAAAGATATGCAGAACTGATCTGTAAGTCTTCTGCCATCTTTTTTAGGGACACATTCTGTGCCTCGCGCAAGGCTCTGACCCGAACGCCGAAGGGTGTCATCCTAACTACTCCCCGATTGCCTGTTTCGTCTTAACAATACATAAAAAGCACCACCGCCACCATGGCGGGGTTGGGCTGGGCGAACATCCAGAATATATCTGGCCAGATCCGGCTCTTTCAGCCATCTGGGAAACTCCTGTCGAAGCACACCTTTACGATTTCCACCCATATAATCCGCATCGTCAGTCTGGCGAAGAGAAGACCCTTTTCCGGTTATCACCAAAACACATCTTTTACCCTGCCGATGGGAGCTATGAAGGAAAAATTTCAGCCGGCTATGAGCCTCTTTTCGGGTATGACCATGTAGATCAATCCGACCTTCAATCTCCATCCTACCACGGCGAAGGCGCTCAGAGGTGTTGCGATCAATGCCATCTACCGTTTTGCGTGCACTATGACCTTCAAGCGCCTCTTCAAGGCCTCTGTAAAGGGCAGTGCTGGCCTTTCCACCAGAGCCCAATCGCTTTTTTAATAGCTTCTGAACCTCTTTTTCACCGGCTTTTTTGGCTCCTGCCACTTTTTTTGGAACTGCCGTCGTAGATTTTAGCTCATCTTCAAAGGGGGTATATCGATTGCTGGAAATAGGTTGAATCTCACCGGTCACATGCTGCCAAAGTTTTTGGTCTTCAGATGACAAAGACTTGCTTCTATCTCGTCTGCTGCCTGATCCCGATCCAGATATTTTACCCTTTCGCGCCATCACCCACCAATATCACATGCAGACTTTTTGGACCATGAGCACCCATAATCAAGGTTTGCTCAATATCCGCAGTTCGTGACGGACCCGAAATAAAATTCACAGTGCGAGGCATTCCTTTGTCCGCAGTTTTCTCCCGAAGTAGATCCCAAGCCTCCTCGTAAGAGCCCCGCATTCTGGAGATATCCAAGACGACAATATGGTTTTCCGGCAGAAAATTCACGGTTGAGGGTGTATCCGGACCTGATGCCATCATCAAGGTTCCACTTTCTGCGATCGCTGCAAAGGCTGGGGAGAGACCAACTTCATCCTCCTCAGCACCAGCCCCTTCAATCAGCTCCAGGTTCGGTGTTTTAGACCAGTCCAGACCTGAAACTTCTTTGGATGGGGTAACCTTGATCCGTCCTGGCAGGTTTCGCCCTTTCAGGTAATCACGGATCTTTTCCGGAATTTCAGAGGGGTCTTTCACACGATCGACAGTTGCCTGTAAGCCTTCAATTTTCTCGACAAAAAGGGAGATCTGATCTTCCAACGGGATTTGTCCACGTTTAGGGATCAGATTTTTCTGATGGCTTTTTATACGGGTTTCCAGAAGGTTCTTTTCATCAGCTGAAAGGCTATCCCGGTTTTTCTGGGCGCGGATCCGGCCAAGGATTTTTGTTCTTGCATCCATGGTCAATCTCCTCGTCCGCCTTTAGCTGCCCATTGTTCCATAAATGTCTTGCCCTGTGGTGCCGGTAAATCGCGACAACGGGTCCATCCATTATTAAACGGTAGCTTTTTCAGCCGACCTTTCTTACCAGACAGACTTGAAAGAACCCGAGCACCGATCTTAGTCATCAACCGATAGAGAGCTGGGCGCTTGGCAAAAAAGCCCCATATTTCAATCCCCCAGCGGTCCGGTTTCGGTCCGATTTGTTGCTCAAAAGCCTTTTCCCGCCAGTGGCGAAGTATTTTGGGAATTGGAATACGAACCGGACATACTTCTTCACAGCGGCCACAGAAACTGGAGGCATTCGGTAGATGATAAGCCTCTTCCAGCCCGACCATCTGGGGATTAAGCGCAGCACCAATTGGCCCTGGATACACCCAGCCATAACTGTGACCACCAACAGCGTGATAAACCGGGCAATGGTTCATACAGGCACCGCAGCGAATACACCGCAAAAGCTCCTGCAGCTCAGTTCCAATCATTTCAGACCGGCCACCGTCGAGTAAAACAACGTGGAAATTTTCCGGTCCATCAATATCGTCTGACCGTTTTGGGCCTGTTGAGAAGGTTGTGTAGACTGACATTTCCTGACCAGTGGCGGAGCGGGCAAGCACTCGCATCACCGTACTGACATCTTCAAGGGTCGGGATCACCTTTTCCAGACTTGCGACAACGATGTGGGTCTTGGGAAGTGATTGAGTCAAATCCCCGTTCCCTTCGTTAGTCACAATGACTGTAGATCCGGTTTCAGCCACAAGGAAATTGGCACCCGTAATCCCAACATCCGCGGTTACATATTTATGCCGAAGAACGGCCCGGGCTTCCCCGACCAGTTTTTCCGCATCTTCTTCCCGCTCGGTATACCCGTATTTCTGATGATGCTCGTGGAACAGCTCGGTAACCTGATCCTTGGTTTTGTGAACAGCCGGTCCAATAATGTGACTTGGCGGTTCATCTGCTAGCTGAATGATATATTCCCCCAGATCTGTTTCGATGGGTTCAATACCTTCTGCAGCGAGAAATTTATTGAGCGCTATTTCCTCCGTGATCATGGATTTACCCTTGGTCACGGTTTTGGCATCCACATCCCGGCAAATTTTCAGGATCGCATCCCGGGCTTCTTTATGAGTTGAGCACCAGTGCACATGTCCGCCCTGTTGAGTGACCTGATCCTCAAAATATTCCAGGTAATAATCCAGGTTATCTAGGACATGGTTTTTGATGTCCCGGGCCTGATCCCGCAAATCCTCAAATTCCGGCAAGGCGTCCGCTGCCGTCCGGCGGGCAGTCGTAAAACCCGTCTTTACGCGACCAAGGGCTGCCCGCAGGTTTTCATCCTGCATGGCCTCATGGGCATTTTCCTTAAACTGGCGGCTCGTGACTTCCATTAGCGACGCTCCTCCCCAATTCCTGGTTTATCACCCATATCAGCAAGGATCTCTGCGATATGTAAAACCTTCATTTTATGGCCCTGACGATAGAGCCGCCCGGCGATATTCATCAAACAACCCAGATCCCCGGCTGTGACCACTTCTGCGCCTGTCGCCCGAAGATTATCAATTTTCCGATCGACCATTTCTTCTGAAACTTCTGAATATTTGATGCAGAAGGTTCCGCCAAACCCGCAACAAGCCTCCCGATCCTCAGCTTCAATGAGTTCCAGATCCTCAACACCTGCAAGAAGGGACCGCGGCTGATCCTTAACCTTCATTTCCCTGAGACTTGAGCAACTATCGTGATAGGTCACCTTCTTTTCAAATTCCACGTCATCCACTTTGAACTTCCGTACATCTGCCAGGAAGGAGACCAACTCATGGGTACGAGCAGCCAGATCTTCAGCTTCCAGCAACATGTCAGGATCATCAGCAAATAATTCGGGATAATGCTTCTTAATCATACCGGCGCAGGAGCCAGACGGCGCAACCACATACCGAAACCCCTTAAATGCCTTGATGACATCTGCAGCGATTTGTTTGGTTGTCCGGCGATCCCCTGAATTATAGGCTGGCTGACCACAACAGGTCTGGGCATCCGGCACAACGACCTTACAACCCGTCTGTTCCAATAATTTTACGGTGGCAAATCCGACGGAAGGTCGGTTGATATCCACCAGACAGGTGACGAATAAAGCGACTTCGATTTTGTCTGTCTCATTGGACATGTATACGTTCTCCCAAGCTCAGTGGAAGGACTATACTGGACCTTTTATCGCTTCGCCAGTCAGCTTGATGAATTGTTTTGAGATTTCAGTCGCTCAGCAACCCCAATAGGCAGCAGCATCCAATATTGTCCCTTGGATTTCATGGCACCCGCTTTTTCATAAGCTTCATCCCCATGACCCCAAAACACATCACCGCGAACAGGTCCTCGAATGGCCCCGCCTGTATCCTGTGCCATAAAAAGCCTCTGAATGGGACCAATATCTGCAGTTGTGGTTTCTTCCTGAGCCTCTGTTGCCAGCCAAATCGGCACCCCAAGGGGCATCCATTTTCGATCCACCGCAAGAGAGCGGCCCGGGGTCAACTCAACCCCTTGAGCACCAACAGGACCTGATTTTTCCAGTTCCCGGAAAAAGATATAGGACGCGTTTTCCTGCATTAGGGCTTCCGCTTTATCAGGGTTCGTCTCCAGCCAGCTGCGGATCGCCTGCATGGACATATCCTCCCGAAGAACAGCCCCAGATTCAATCAGTGTCTTCCCAATCGCATAATAGGGATGCCCATTTTGCCCAGCATATCCAACTCTCAAGGATGATCCATCGTCGAGTTCCACATAACCAGACCCCTGGATATGAAGGAAAAAGGCATCAACGGCGCTATCAACCCAGACGATTTCCAGATCGCGGCCAGCAAGAGCGCCATCATCAATCTCTTTGCGATCTGCGAAAGGATAAAGCTCTCCATTTTTAACAAGTCCGGCAATTCGCTGGCCCTTCAGGCTTTCCCGAAAACGACCAAGATGCACCATGACCAACTCGTCGGGACGCATATATAACGGCGTATGATAGCGGTCGGACTTTGTCCGGCTCCCTTTTAGGCTGGCCTCATAATAACCCGTGAAAAGACCCGTTTCATCTTCGTTATTCAAAACCTGCACAGGTATCATTTGGCTTTCAAAAAAGCTACGGATCTGGTCTGGATCATCGAACAGATCCAGCGCGATTTCACAGATAGGCTTCCAGTCACTTACAGCCCCAGCTATACCCCCTGCACCTAATGATCTATTATCTGGTAAAGTACTGAGTTTATTACAGGATTTCGAAAGTGCCGCCATGAAGCCAGAAAAGTTTTCTGTCTGCCAACCCGGTAGATCCGAATAGGTAGATATCTTCAGGATCCGTTGATCCTCAAGCGCTTCCTTTTCAAAGTAGAAGAAATACCAGACGCCAACGCCTGACAACAAAACAAGACCTGCCAGACAGGTGACCCAGATCCGTTCCCAGCTTCGCAATTTTGCCCCCGGTGCTTACTTTTATTCTGCGCTTTTAGTGGTAATCAGCAGCCAGTTTGGATTTCTGGATTTCAAGCGACGTGCGAAAGTCCATTCCTCACGGACTGTGTGGGGATGAGGATCACCCTGAACCACAACACCGTCTTCATCTTTCGTCATAGAAATCATTTCTGTTTCAAAACGAACTGTGACTTCTGCATCCTTGCCATTGAGCACTGCACCCACAATCTCAGAGGATTTTACACTCAGAATATCGGTATGCATAACCTCGTTCGCCTTTTCCCGAGATTCAATGGCAGATACAAAGTTATTGTATACATCCTCTGACAGCAGATCTTTCAGCGTTGATCGATCCCCATTTGCATAGGCTTGAACAATCGCTTCATAAGCCATTTCAGCTTGAGACGGAAAAGCAGACGGATCGAAACTGGCATCAATAGCGTGAATATTTCGCAAAGTTGCTGCCAAAGGAGTATCCGCCTGAAACAGGATGTCATCTCGATTGAAATCAATATCGTTGTTCATCGGAACGATATTATCGCCACTATCATCAATAGACTTGGCTTCCGGTTTTTTAAATTCTTTGCGGGATATATCTTCACGGGGAGATTGTTCATGTCCCATACGGCGACCAAGAACACTTCTCAGCCTCAGGAAAATGAAGGCTGCAATCATTACCAATAAAATAATATCCAGGAACTCGAACCCATTTCCCATAATTAGTAAATCGCACCACTCTTGTTAAAAAATGCCAAAACCCGCTCTTGAACAGGCAATTAATCAACCGTAACCTCAATAGGAGGTCAGGTCTAGAAGCTTTCTAAAAGCTTGAAGTTTATTTGCCTGCATATACGTAGATAGAAACTCAAAGAAGGATAAACAAGTTTGCCATTGTTGTTTTTTGCCCTTTTAATAGGGATTCCTGTTGTTGAAATCGCTGTTTTTATCGAAATTGGCGGCGAAATTGGTGCGTTCAATACGATCGGGCTGACAATATTAACCGCTATTATCGGTATGGCACTGCTGCGCTATCAAGGGATATCTGTTCTAACCCAGGCGCAAGCCCGTCTCAATGCAGGGGAGTCCCCGGTTCGCGAAATCTTTAGCGGGATCATGCTGGCACTTGCGGGTTTATTTCTTCTCATCCCAGGATTTGTAACAGATACAATTGGATTTTTGCTGTTTCTTCCGCCCCTTCGCAGTCTAATCGCCAATCAACTGGCTTCCAGTAGCCGTTTCGTCCGGAGTGAGACCGTTTTTTCTCATCACTCTGATGGTCAATACCGAAGTGAGCCGATCATAGAAGGCGAATATCATGTGGTTGAGGACGCCGATGACTTGGAAAGTGGTCCAAAAGATCCCAATTCAAGCAGTCCGTGGTCAAAAAACAAGGACGACTAATATCCTTGCGGCTTGTTCAGCGCGATAAACCGTGCTAGCCAGTGGATAAATTTGCCAAACAAACTCGTCAGGAGACACGCTTTATTATGGCTGAAAACGAAGTGGATATTGATGCCCATGAGGCCGCCAATGCGGAACAGGGTCCTATTCTGTCTATTATTACGCAATATGTGAAAGATATTTCCTTTGAAAATCCAAATGCTCCGGCCAGTTTGAACCCGGAATTATCCCAGCCATCTGTCGAATTGGCTGTCAATGTTCAGGCCAAAGCTCTGACCCCTGAAAACTATGAGATTGAGCTAAGGGTTCAGGCGAATGCCAAGCATGATGATAATACTGCCTTTATTCTGGAGCTGGTTTATGGCGGTTTGTTCCTTCTGAAAAACTTCCCAGCGGAAGCTTTGGAACAGATCTGTATGATTGAATGCCCACGGTTGATTTTTCCATTTGCTCGTCGGGTAATCGCGGATGCAACTCGCGATGGCGGTTTTTCCCCGCTGCAGCTTGATCCAATCGACTTTGCTGGTCTTTACAAAGCGCACAAAGCACAGGAAAGCCAAAATGGAGCTGCTGGCAACGCCTAACAGCAAAATGAACTTATGCAAAAGCCTCCGAAATTTCGGAGGCTTTTTTTATCTCTCGATAATGTCTAGCTATTCCAAATAGGATCGGAGATTTTATTCAGAAAAGCAGTATGCGCTGCTAGTTCTTCGTCTGTTGGCGCATGTGGCCGGGGGGGACGAACTTCTATCCGCTTCTGACTGATGGTTTCATCATCAATTTCAGCTGCAAGAGAGAACCCGGTTTGGCGTCCACCGCGAAGCTCCAGATAAACCTCTGCAAGCAATTCCGCATCAAGAAGCGCACCATGCTTGGTTCGGGCTGAGTTATCGATCTTAAACCGGCGACAGAGCGCATCCAAGTTTGCCTGAGCACCTGGAAACATTTTGCGGGCCATTGCCACCGTATCAATTGAACGGCTCATGGGCAGGGGTTTACGCTTTAAACGGATAAGTTCCGCATTGATAAACTTCATGTCGAATTCAGCGTTATGGATCACCAGATTGGCATCACCAATAAAATTCATAAAGTTATCAATCTCTTCTGCCATGACCGGGTGGTTTTTCAGAAACTCCTCACTCAGACCATGAACTTTAAACGCCGCTTCAGGCATATCCCGTTCTGGATTAATATAGACATGATAGACCCGACCCGTGGCGACATAGTTTTCAACCTCAACACAGCCAATCTCAACAATCCGATCACCTGACGAAGGATCAAAACCTGTTGTTTCCGTATCCAGGACAATTTCCCGCATCTAGATCTCTTCCTTCAAGCTTTTGATCAAGGTCTTTACCTGCATCCGTGTTTCTTCTTCGGGACAGCCAGTTTCAATCACATGATGGGCTTTTTGCCGTTTATGTTCATCAGGTAGCTGCCGGGATAAAATAGTATCCAGCTTTTCTTCCGTCATGTCATCCCGGGCCAAAACTCTTGCCCGCTGTAAATGAGCTGGGGCACTCACAACTACAATCGTGTCGAAATTACTTTCCCCATTGGTTTCAAAAATCAGAGGTACATCCAAAACAACCATGTCATGACCATCTTTTTCAGCCTCAGCCAAAAACTCTGCCCGGTGGGCACCAACCATGGGATGAACAATTTTTTCCAGCCGACGAATAGCGTCTTCGTTACCCACAACCAGTTTGCTCAGCTTTGGCCGGTCCACCTGGTCATCAACGATTGCATCTGGAAAGGCTTCGCGGATGGCATCAACAGCCCGGCCACCCCGTTGATAAAATTTATGAATTTCCGCATCCACATTATAGACGGGGATCCCTTCCGCCTCGAACATTTTGCCAACGGTTGATTTTCCCATCCCGATGGAACCCGTCAGTCCAATTATTTTTAGACCCATTTTTACTTCAGTCCTTCCAAGACATGATGACGCAAGTCTTTATCCACTTCAGGATAGACCCCAAACCAGGCTTCAAATCCGGCTTTTGCCTGATGAAGCAGCATTCCAAGACCATCCACCACACTATGGCCTTTCAAACGCGCCTGTTTCAAGAGTTCTGTCTCAAGAGGGGCATAAACAATATCAGTTACCACAGCGGTTTTCTTTAGATCTGTAAGATCCAGTATCAGGGGTGGTTGCCCTTTCATGCCAAGACTGGTCGTGTTCACAAGTAAATCGGTCTTTGAAAGCATTTGTTCCTTTTCATCCCAAGGAACGACTTCAATAGGGATATTCTTCATTTCGTTTGCTAAGTGCTGGGCACGAGCTTGGGTACGATTAGTAAGAAATATTTTTGAAAACCCCATTGATTTCAACGCATAAAGAATAGCACGGGCGGCACCTCCAGCGCCTAGGACCAAAGCTGTTCCGTTAACGAAACGATCTAAATTAAGATGGTCTCCTAGACTGTCCCTAAATCCAATCCAATCTGTATTTTTTCCCTGAAGCTCGCCATTTTCACTGATAACCAGCGTATTTACCGCCCCGATTTCCGATGCAGCCTGCTCAAGCTGATCAATATAGGGAATAATGGTTTCCTTCAAAGGGAGTGTCAGATTACATCCCCGAAATTCATTTCCAGTTTGCTCTATGTGCGATTTGAGATCAGCAATTTGAGACATTAGTTCGTCTGGCTGAACTTCATGCGCTTCATAACTGGCATCCAAACCATATTTTTGAATCCAAAACCCGTGAAGGCGAGGAGAGGACGAATGAGAAACAGGATACCCCAATAAACCAGCACATTTCGTCATGACTTAAAAACCTTATGACCCCGCAAAAAATCAACCAACGGCAACAAGGGCAACCCGAGGATTGAAAAGAAATCACCCTCAATCTTATTGAAAAGCTGGGCACCAAGTCCTTCCAGTTGATAAGCGCCGACAGATTGCAAGATTTCCTCCCCCGCTTGATCTAGATACTGATCCAGAAATTCATCACTAAAACTCCGCATTTCCAGCGTCGCTGTTTGTGTATAGTGCCAAATAATTGTATTTGCTTTAGCGACACAAACTGCTGTTTGTAAGTGATGATTTTTCCCCTTCAGGGATAAAAGATGAGCTCTGGCATGACTCATATCTGCAGGCTTGTCGAACCAGACCCCATTACATTCAAGCATTTGATCCGCCCCAATGATCAGTGCATTGGGAAATTCCTTCGAAATTCGCAGCGCCTTTAATTCAGCAAGTGCAACTGCTGTGTCTTTGGCGTTCGCACCCGAAGCCTGAAGAGAATGTTTCAGTTCACTTTCATCCACGTTTGCAGCTTTTGTTTCAAACTGAAGACCAGCATTTTCCAGCAGCATTTTCCGTGACTGGCTGGCTGAGGCCAGAATAACCAGTGGCTTATCCTGTTCGCTCATATAATGCGACTTTCTTCTTTTTGATGGCGCTTATGGAATAACGTAATGATCTGTGCTGCTGTCTCTTCAACTGACCGCCGGGTAACATCAATTACCGGCCATTTATGTTTCGTACACAGCTTCCGAGCTTCCAGAACTTCATTCTTGATCCCTTCCATATCTACATAGTTTGTATCATGGGTCTCTTTGAGCGATAGAAGTCTGTTTTTACGAATTTGCGACAACCGATCCGGACTGGAGGTTAGCCCAACCACAAAGGGTTTTTTTACTTCAAAAAGCTGCGGCGGTAGGGGGCATCCAACAACAATGGGGATATTCGCAGTCTTAATCCCGCGATGGGATAAATAGAAGGAAGTCGGTGTTTTAGAGGTTCTGGAAACCCCAACAAGAATAATATCTGCATCTTCCAGACCATCAGGCATTTGGCCATCATCATGCGCCATTGTGTAATTCAAGGCTTCAATCCGGGCAAAATACTGTTGATCAAGCATATGCTGACGACCTGGTAAACCCCGGCTTTCCTGTCCCAGATACTGAGAGAGTGAGGCCATTACCGGATCCAGAATTGATACACAAGGAACATTGGCCTTACGGCAACCTTTTTCCAATGCTGCCCTAAGTTCCTTATTCACAACAGTAAATAAAACAAGACCAGGATTTTTCTGAATAGAATCAATGATATCATCAATTTGACGGATTGTTCGTGTCATTGACCAGACATGCTCAACCGGATCTTTTGCCTCAAACTGAACCAGCGCTGCCTTGGTAATTGACTGCAAAGTTTCACCCGTTGAATCTGATACCAGATGAAGATGAAGATCCCCCATTTAGATCATCCCGTTTTGCCTGTGGAAAATGTGGATAACAGGGATAACACGAGCTTTTCATGACTTCCAGAAACTTTACTCATGTTTATTCCTGTTCTTACAAGATTGTCACACACCTCTGGACATGTGTAGACAAGCTCATCTGAAAGTGGGGATAAAACAAAATTTATGTCTTCTTTCTGAAGTTATCCCCATAATCCCCATAATTCAGGCGATCTAATTTTGGCGATATACCGTATTTATCCCTAGTCACTCACTTCACCAGTTTTTTTCCACAAATTTTGAATTTTCGCTGTGAAAGAAATAGGATCCCCGTTATTCACAGGGATAAACAACTACTACCTCCTTTTATTTATAAATATATATTGGGAGGGATAACTTTTTGAGAAAAGGCAGGACCAGTTCCAATGTCATCTGACAAGCGATTTCTAAAAGCCCTAAACCGAGAAAAACTGGACAGGCCACCTTTTTGGCTAATGCGTCAGGCAGGTCGATATCTCCCTGAATATCGCCAAACCCGAAAAGATGCAGGATCTTTCCTAGATCTTTGCTACTCCCCAAAGCTTGCAGAAGAAGTCACCCTTCAACCGCTTCGCCGATATGATATGGATGCTGCAATTCTCTTTGCTGATATCCTATTGATCCCAGATGCCTTAGGTCAGCCTCTTGCATACAAAGAGGGCGAGGGACCTGTCTTAGATCCTGTTCGCTCGGCAAAAGAGTTATCCTCTTTCAAACTGGAGACACTTCATAATCGACTGGAGCCTGTCTATGAGACCGTTAATCGTCTGAGCAGCTCCATCCCAGCTCATTGTTCCTTAATTGGCTTTGCTGGGTCTCCCTGGACCGTAGCGACCTATATGGTGGAAGGAAAAGGGTCCAAAGATTATGTAGAAACCAAGAAATGGGCTTATTCTGATCCTGAAGGGTTTGATCAATTAATCGATCTGTTGGTTGAGGCAACCGTTCAATATCTTCTGAAGCAGATTGAAGCAGGTGCCGAAACAGTACAATTATTTGATACTTGGGCAGGTGTGCTTCCCGATGACAAGTTTGAAAGATGGGTAACCAAACCGACTGCCAAGATTGTTGAAAAAATTCGCCATATTCATCCAGGCTTTCCAATTATTGGCTTTCCAAAGGGGGTTGGTGCCAATCTGTTGAGTTTTGTTGATAAGACTGGTGTTACTGCGGTCAGTCTGGATACAGCCCAATCGTTGAGTTGGGCTGCAAAGGAAATTCAGCCCAAGGTCGTTGTTCAGGGTAATCTGGATCCAATCCTGTTGGTTGCCGGTGGTGATGCAATGGTTGATCGCATTCATCACATTTTGAAGATGCTGGGTGAGGGACCCCATATTTTCAATCTCGGGCATGGCATAATTCCCCAAACCCCGCCGGAAAATGTAGCTAAACTGGCAGAAACCATAAAGAATTGGAAAGCTTGAGGAGAATATAACAATGGCTCGCAAAGCAATCGTTTTGTTTAACCTGGGCGGACCAGACAGTTTTGAAGCGGTAGAGCCCTTTTTATTCAATCTTTTCTATGATCCGGCGATTATCCGATTGCCCAAACCATTTAGATATTTAATTGCTAAACTGATTTCGCGCCGTCGGGGACCGACCGCTCGCGAGATTTATGGACATCTTGGCGGAAAATCTCCGCTTCTCGAGCAAACAGAGAGCCAGGCTGAAAAACTTCAGAACCTGTTATCAACTGAAGACGATGAGTACGAAGTTTTTATCACGATGCGCTATTGGCATCCGCGGGCCTCTGATGTTGTGAAGAAGGTTAAAGCATTTGCTCCAGATGAAGTTATACTTCTGCCGCTTTATCCCCAGTTTTCCACGACTACAAGTGCGTCATCATTAAAAGAATGGCAGGAAGCTTCCAAAAAAGAAGGCCTGACAGCTCCAGCTTCCTCTATTTGCTGTTATCCAGCTGAGGAAGGGTTTGTACATGCCTATACAAGTCTCATTGAGTTGTCTTTACAAGAAATGACAAGCGAAGCGCCAAGGCTTCTTTTTTCTGCACATGGGTTACCGAAAAAGATTGTGGATGGGGGTGATCCTTATCCGTTTCAGGTAGAAAAATCGGTAGCTGCCATTGTCAAGAAACTGAACCGTCCCGATCTGGAGCATCTTGTTTGTTATCAGAGCCGAGTGGGTCCACTTGAATGGATCGGGCCGGATACAGAAGAAGAGATCAAACGAGCGGGATTGGAGAAAAAACCGCTTGTTGTTATTCCGGTCGCGTTTGTGTCCGAGCATTCAGAGACCCTGGTTGAGTTGGATATCGAATATGGGGAACTTGCCAGCGAGGCAGGGGTACCCGAATATAAACGAGTTCCTACTGTGACAGTTCATGATCGATTTATCGAAGGTTTGTCAAATCTGGTAAAGAACCGGAAAAAAGGACAGATGACGAGTAGTGAGGGGCAAATTATCTGTCCATCCGGGTCTATCGGCTGCCCACTGATTGCCGGCAAATAAGATATTTGGGGGACTATTTTGGATTTTCTCGCTGATTACTATCTCTGGATCAAAGCGCTGCATATTATGTCTGTGATTGCCTGGATGGCAGGTATGTTTTATCTGCCACGGTTATACGTTTATCATGCTGATGCAGAGCCCGGTTCAGTTCAGTCTGAAACATTCAAAATCATGGAGCGGCGCCTGCTTCGGGGCATTATTAACCCTGCAATGTTTATGACCTTCCTGTTTGGGGGATTGTTGCTCAGTATTCCAGGGATTGTGGATTGGTCTTCCGCCTGGATTTGGATCAAACTTGCCATGTTGTTCGTCATGGGCGGTTTTCATGGGTCTTTATCCAAGTGGCGCCGGCTGTTTGAAAGCGATTCCAACACGCGGTCAGCCAAATTTTATCGATATGTGAATGAAATTCCGACGGTATTGATGATCATTATTGTCGTGATGGTTGTGGTGAAGCCCTTTTAATGTGATTTTTTTGAAATATTTGATCTTTTTTCACTTTAGCCTGTTGACTTGCCAGGAGTATGCTGGCATTTCTTTTCCTCAACCGATGATCTCCCTATCATCGGGACCTGTTGTTTCAACCTAATTGGTTCCACTCAATAGAAACATCTTAATCGCTTGAAAATCAGCGTTATCCTTACTTTTCCTTCGTAAGAATATTTACCTTTCCTATTTCAATTGTGTCTAATTAATCCTCAGAGATTTACATGAATCTTCAAGAACTGAAAAAGAAAACTCCCCCAGAACTTCTCGCAGCAGCAGAAGCTCTCGATATTGAAAATGCCTCCACCATGCGTAAACAGGAACTTCTGTTTGCCATCTTGAAACACGAAGCTGACAAGGGGGAAGAGATCACCGGTGGTGGTGTTCTTGAAATTCTGCAGGACGGGTTTGGTTTCTTGAGATCACCGGATGCTAACTATCTGGCAGGACCGGATGATATTTATGTCTCCCCAAGCCAGATCCGAAAATTTTCCCTTCGAACAGGGGATACAGTTGAAGGTGAAATTCGAAGCCCTAAAGACGGTGAAAGGTATTTTGCCCTTCTGAAGGTTCAAAAAATTAACTTTGAAGACCCAGAAAAAGCCCGTCATAAAATTAATTTTGATAATCTGACACCTCTCTATCCAGAAGAGAGAATTCAGCTCGAAACACCAGATCCAACCAAAGAAATCAGTTCTGCCAGGGTTATTGACCTGGTATCGCCGCAAGGCAAGGGGCAGCGATCTTTGATTGTAGCGCCGCCAAGAACCGGTAAAACCGTTCTCCTTCAAAATATCGCCAATTCCATCACCACAAATAATCCGGAAGTCTATTTGATCGTTCTTCTTATCGATGAACGTCCGGAAGAGGTGACGGATATGAAGCGCTCCGTGAAAGGAGAGGTTATTTCCTCAACCTTTGATGAGCCAGCTGCCCGTCACGTACAAGTCGCAGAAATGGTGATTGAAAAGGCTAAGCGCCTGGTAGAACATAAACGGGATGTTGTGATCCTCCTGGATAGTATTACCCGTCTTGCCCGCGCCTATAACACGGTTGTTCCGTCCAGTGGTAAGGTTTTGACCGGTGGTGTGGATGCCAACGCCCTGCAACGCCCTAAGCGCTTCTTCGGTGCTGCCCGGAATATTGAAGAGGGTGGATCTCTTACAATTGTGGCGACAGCTCTGATTGATACAGGCTCTCGTATGGATGAAGTGATCTTTGAAGAATTTAAAGGCACTGGTAACTCCGAGATTATTCTGGATCGGAAACTCTCTGATAAGAGGGTCTTCCCAGCTATCGATATTACCAAATCCGGTACCCGGAAAGAGGAACTGCTGGTCGATAAACCAACCTTGCAGAAAATGTGGGTTCTTCGCCGTATTCTTAATCCAATGGGTACCACGGATGCGATGGAATTCCTGCTCGATAAACTACGCGGTAGTAAAACGAACGATGATTTCTTCGATAGTATGAATACCTAGTGATTCCTCAAAAATCTTAATTTTTATAGGCGTCAGCTTTTTTGGCTGGCGCCTTTTTATTTGCATTTTCAATTCCTTAGATCATATCAAGATTAAGGCTATATGTTTATAATTACGTATGTTATTACTAAAATTATCCTTTAAATTTAGGGATTAGAGACAATGGTGAAAAAGGATCTCAATCCATTTGAGACCAAACTCCGCAAAACCGGGAGCGCAGCTGGTGTGACTATCCCGGCAGAATTTCTTCGTCATCTTGGTTATGAGATAGGAGACACGTTGCGGGTGACCATTGATGGGGATGGTTTGGCCATTCGAAAAATCGATCCTGAATTTGATGACTTCATGGCACTCTATGATCAAATTGCAGTTCACTATCAACCATCCCTGAAACGCTTGTTCCGATGAGGCTTAACTGATGCATTTGCCAACACGATCAGTTATCCGGGAAGTTTACCGGCGGCAGCTCCGTCAGTATGGATCTGAGGCTGATCAGAATCTGGATCTTGATGATGTGAAATTGGGGGCGGCACTCGCCTGGCCTCGAATGATGATCACAGCAAATAAATCAGTCGATCTTTTTGAACTTGTGTCATCGCTTTTTACAGGTGTCCTATCAGAGCAACCTGCGCCAAAAGGAAATGCATCTCTTGCGATGGCGCTTGCCATGATTACACTTCGGCGGAATGGTTTAATGCTGGATGTTTCAAATGAGGAAGTGGCAGAGTTTTTTAATGACCTTGCTACAGAGCAACATACGGAACAGTCTCTAATTGGCTATTTCCAGAAAAATGCCATTCCGTTTCAGTTTAAGTCCACTGTTTAGCCGGCTTTACATTCCAAATATGGTTAAGCTTAAAAATTGAAGCAGATATGCTGAAATTGAGTGCTTTTTTATCCATAAATTTTAGTAATAATTTATGTAATTACATATGTTAAATAACTGATTTTATGGAATTAATACTTCTTGTTAGGCATCGTCACAAGAATCCCTATAAATTAGGTCAGGCCATCGTTTTTGCCAGTTTTTGGACCTTTTTCTTGCTTCAAAATCTGTTCTTTTCAAAGGATGTAGCGGATTTACGCGAAGGATCCCAGACAATAGATCCTCAACTCCAAAAGGCGCAATAATCTCTATATCTCTATCTTCATAGCGGGCTGCTATAGCGGTTGCTGTTTCAGGCCAATACTCCAGGGCGTTCTCCAAACTTTGATAGGCTGGATCCTGATTTTTAAGATGCATACGAGCTTGGTTACGGACTGACCAATTAACACCTGGATATTCAGTTTTCTGTTGGACCTCAATTTCTCGATCTTGGAGAGGTTCGGTTTTTTTCGGATCAAAATAAATCACGTCTACATCTGATCTTGCTGAAGAGATTTCGTTAGTTTCGAAAAGATGATCCCAAACTGCATTTCGAATAACACCTGCGCTAATCCAACAGTTCACTCTCTTCACAGAAGCGACCTGTCTTAAAAGCGGGAACAGGGTCTGATGGGTCTTCAGAAATGAAATCAAATCATCCTTTGTTTTCATGGAATATAATTCCTGTAACTGGATTTAGATCGAAAGCTAACTTCATGTAACTCACTGAATTCTGATTAGAAAATTGCCTATGAATAAATTGACAAAAATTGGTCGATAATAGGTGTCAAATTTTAGTTATTATTTATGTAATTACTAAATACTAAGTAGTTGAATTTATTAATACAAAAAAGCATCTCCAAAATATGGAGATGCTTTTTCAGATTTTACTCTGTTTTTTAAATTAGAGTGTGAAAATCGTGGATCCTGTAGTCTTCCGGGCTTCCAGATCTTCATGCGCTTTTGCAGCTTCTGACAGATGATACCGTTGTCCAATGCTGATTTTTAGAGTCCCGTCACTGACCAATTTGATCAGATCAGCTGCTGATTTTTCGAGGTCTGGACGCTCAGCGTTATAAGTCATCAGTGTAGGCCGGGTGACATAAAGTGAGCCTTTAGCAGCCAATGTTCCAAGGTCCAGATTATCAACAGGACCTGTTGCATTTCCGAAGGAAACCATCAGTCCTCGAGGTTGCAGACAGTCCAGAGAGCTCATAAAAGTGTCTTTGCCAATACTGTCATAAACGACCGGTACACCTTTACCATCGGTTATCTCCATTACCCGCTTTTGAAAGTCTTCTGTGCGATAATTAATGGTGTGGTCACAGCCATGAGCCTTCGCAAGTTCAGCTTTTTCTTCTGATCCGACAGTTCCTATGACAGTTGCACCAATATGTTTTGCCCATTGGCAGGCAATCAGTCCAACACCACCGGCTGCGGCATGAAAGAGGATCGTGTCGCCTTGTTTCACGTGAAACGTTCGCTGTAGAAGATATTCGACGGTCATTCCTTGCAACATCATGGCTGCTGCAGTTTCATCATCAATAGTATCAGGAATTTGTACCAGTCCATCTTCTGGCATCACACGTTCTTCGGCGTAAGCCCCGATAGGACGTCCCGCATAAGCGACCCGGTCACCAACCTTTACATATTTAACACCTTCGCCGATTTCTTGAACAATTCCAACAGCTTCCATACCAGGAACATTGGGGAGGGGGGCTGGATAGAGACCGGTTCTGAAATAGACATCAATGTAATTGAGGCCAACAGCGGAATGTTTTATCCGGACTTCACCAGGTCCCGGTTTTCCAACTTCCACGTCCTCCCATTTTAGAACTTCCGGTCCTCCTGGTTCTTTAAATGTAATGGCTTTTGTCATTTTGATACCTTTGTTGACTATAGGATGCGCCCTAAAAATATGATTTAAAGATTGAGCTCTTCTTGTTGTGGCGGCAAGGCCTTTTCAAGGGCCAATAGCCATTTTTTGGTTTGCAGGCCTCCGTCACCGGAATAGCCTCCCATTTCTCGTCCTGCAGCCAACACACGGTGGCAGGGGATTAGGATGGGAATGGGATTATGTCCGCAAGCATTCCCGACGGCTTGTGCAGAGCTATCGAGTTCTTCGGCGAGCTCTCCATAGGATTTGGTCGACCCACCGGGAATTTTCAACATAGCTGCGCAGACCGCCTTCTGAAAAGGGGTTCCGGGGGGATTGAAGGGAAGATCGAAATCCACGCGATTGCCATCGAAATAGTCATTTAGTTGTTCGATAGCTTCCCTCAGCAAGGGTGTTTCGCTTTGCCATTCCGCAGGGATCCAACCCCAATCCAGGGAAATGATCTCGCCGTCCTCTTCAGTAATTGTGAGATCCCCAACAGGGCTATGCATGGAAAGCTGAGCCATTTGTTTAATTCCCTTTCAGGATATTACTGAGATCAACAGGCGTTGTTGCCGGGAGTGAGCATACTGGACCTGTACAGACATATGCGGCAGGCTTTCCATCAATTCGAGTTTTCCCTTTGGCTGGATGGTCAAAAGGCAGGTTCTCTGTATCTGGAATGATATTGAGAACTTTTGCCGGCAGACTGAAATTTCGAATTTCTTTAAGTAAATCTTGGACTTCAGCTTCTTCACGTCCTCCAACAATAATGATTTGCTTCCCTTCGACGAGGGTTTCAAAATTATTGAGGAAAGTGGCAAGTGGGAAGAAATTCCGTCCAAGTTGAATGGAAAACGCGCGAACAATGTCGGTCGCCTTTTCAAAATAAGCCCGTTCGCCTGTCAGGTAATGGAGTTTGGCAAGAACTTCTAGGATTGTTCCATTGCCAGAGGGAACAGCATTATCAAATGCGGACTTGGCTCTGATAATCAAATCGGAGGCATCATCTGCTGTTTGGTAATAACCACCTTCTTTATCATCCCAGAAATGAGTGTTGAGCACTTCAACCCAGGTGATGGCCCGCTCCATATAAAAGGTTTTACCCGTAATCTCAAATAGGGTGAGGGCGGCTCGCGCCATATTGGTGTAATCTTCCAGCATGCCGGTATGCTTGGCTTGGCCCAAGCGGTAACTATGAAAAAGGCGTCCATCATCGTTCATGCTGGTTGTGGTGATGGCGGTAAAGGCGTTTTCAGCCTGTTCCACCCAGCGAACTTCAGAAAAATAATCCCCAGCCTTGGCAAGGGTTGCTATCATTAACCCATTCCAATCTGTCAGGATTTTGGTATCAAGTCCTGGCGCAATCCGGGTTTTCCGGACTTCAAACAATTTTTCTCGCAAAGGCAGCAGTGCGGCTTCAGTCTCTGGGTCCATATAGGTGGGATAGTGAAGCCGGTGAAGAATGTTCTTGCCTTCCCAATTTCCTTCAGCCTCAATCCCATAGATTTCTGCAAACTGGGCCGCTTGATCCCCAAGGATTTCAGTGATTTCCTCTAGATCCCAGACATAAAACTTTCCTTCAACACCTTCACTGTCGGCATCGATGGTGGCACTGAAAGCCCCATTTTCTCCGATCATTTCTCGAATTAGCCAATCAGCAGTCTCATAGATACGCTCTTTAAACAGATCGCTCTTCGTTTCCTGATGAACCAGAAGCATCAGATCCAGGATTAATGCATTGTCATAGAGCATCTTCTCAAAATGTGGGACAAGCCACTCCTGATCAGTTGAATAGCGGGCGTAACCACCTCCAAGATGATCGTAAATACCCCCTTGGGACATATGGGTGAGGGCCTTTATGACAATATCAGCAAGGGTCTCATTTTGGGTACGGACATAGCTCCGCCACAGGTTTTCAAGAACATAGGTCTGAGGAAATTTAGGAGCTGAACCTATTCCACCATGCTCTAAGTCAGCTTCATCCGCATATCGGAGCGCTATGCGATCCAGAACCTCAGAATTGAGTTTTGGGCGATCTCCATCCGGTATACTATTTTGATTTTTCAGCGCTTCTTTCAGAATATCGCGGTTTTTGGTGACTTTTTCAGGCTCGTTCTTAAAAATCTCAGAGACAGAATTCAAGACATGGATAAAACCTGGCCGTCCATAAGCACTTTCCTTTGGAAAATAGGTTCCGCCCCAAAAAGGCTCTCCCTTTGAATTAAGGAACATGGTGAGCGGCCAACCGCCTTGCTCTCCAAGAAGGGCGAGGGCAGTCTGATAAATGTTATCAATATCTGGACGCTCTTCTCGGTCCACCTTGATATTGACAAAGAGGTCATTCATTACCGCAGCGACTTCTGGATCCTCAAAACTTTCATGGGCCATGACATGGCACCAGTGACAGGCTGCGTAACCCACACTCAGAAGAATGGGCTTTCCCTCTCGTTTTGCCTGATCCAGGGCTTTGTCTCCCCACGGCTGCCAGTGGACTGGGTTGTCTTTGTGTTGCAGCAAATAGGGGCTTGTTTCCTGATCCAGGACATTTTCCATGGGTTTTCCTATTTATTTTGGGTGAAACACATCCATCTGATTGATCCACCTCAGATTTTCACTTACCTTCAATATCGTTCTCTTGCGGACAATACAAGGAGTCCTGTCCATGAAGGTTAACGTTGATATTGAGTGTACACCAGAGGAAGCAAGGAAATTTTTTGGTCTGCCCGATGTGGAACCCATGCAAAAGGCCGTGATGGATGAGATCCAGAGAAAGATGATGGAAAATATTTCCCGCATGGATCCAGAAAACATGATGAAGACCTGGTTCCCAGCAGGAATGAAGGGATTTGATCAGATGCAAAATATGTTCTGGAATTCCTTTTCGGGTTCGAAAGACAAGTCTGAAGATTAAAAAACGGATCTGATACCTTATGGATACAATTTTTGCACTGGCCAGTGGCCGGGGCCGGGCGGGTGTATCTGTCATCCGGATTTCAGGGCCTTCTGCTTTTACGGCTCTTGAAAAGCTCACCAAAAAAACTCTGCCTGCCATTCGAATGGCATCAGTCAGGGAAATTTGGTCGCTGGATGGATCTTATTTGATCGACGAGGCACTCGTTCTTCTATTTAAGGGGCCGGAAAGCTTCACGGGTGAAGATGTGGTCGAGATCCATCTTCATGGCGGTCCAGCCCTGGTAACTGCCCTTTTTGATAATTTGAGCGGTTTAGAAGACTTTCGCCCAGCTGACCCAGGGGAATTCACCCGTCGTGCATTTGAGAATGGTAAGCTTGACCTGACAGAAGCGGAGGGTATTGGCGATCTTGTCAATGCTGAGACCCATGCCCAGCATCAGCAGGCCCTACGTCAAATGCGGGGTGAACTGGGAGCTATTTACACAGCATGGAGAGAAGAACTCATTCAAAGCCTTGCGCATCTGGAAGCGGACATTGATTTTCCGGATGAGGATCTGCCTGAAGGGGTAGCCAGCGCTATTCGTCCCAAGATTGACCGGCTGAAAGGGGAGATGAAACAGCATCTTGCCGATGGCCATAGGGGTGAAAAAATTCGGGAAGGTCTGGATGTTGTTATTTTGGGCGCTCCGAATATCGGGAAATCCAGTTTATTGAATAAACTGGCGCGAAAAGAAGCGGCTATTGTTTCTGAACAAGCAGGAACAACCCGGGACATTGTGGAAGTTCATTTGGACCTAGCTGGATATCCTGTGACAATAGCTGATACCGCAGGTATTCGTGATGCTACTGATTTGGTGGAGCGTGAAGGCGTGCGCCGTGCCCGTGCTCGTGCTGAAGCGGCGGATATTCTGATTTTCATGACAGAGGCCGCAATGGGATCTGATGCACCGGTTGAATTTTCCGATCTGATGACAGATGAAAGTTACCGGATTTACAATAAGGCAGATCTGGGGGCTCAAAAACCGGGACCTACGGATCACCCTCGCCATTTTTATTTATCCGTGAAGACCGAGGAGGGATTAGATCTCTTCCTTCAGCAACTGGAAGAAGATGTGGTTAACCGCTTGGATGTTTCGGGGGCACCATCTTTAACACGTCTTCGTCATCGTCAGTCACTTGAAGACTGTATTGAGGCTCTGGATCGTTTTGACCAGGCGCCTGATCCGGAGTTGGCGGCGGAGGATGTGCGACTTGCGGTTCGGGCGCTGGGTAGAATCACGGGACGGGTTGATGTGGAAGATATTCTGGACGTGGTTTTTGGGGATTTTTGTATTGGAAAATAGGGGTTTTTTATTCTGTTTCACGTGAAACAGTGACCAATTCTTTATCCCTCCCATTATTGTTTTGACATTTGAATTTCTATTCCTAAATTGGCGCTCATGACTGTATATGACGTAATTGTAATTGGGGGTGGACATGCTGGCTGTGAGGCCGCTGCCGCTTCTGCCCGTATGGGGGCAAATACCCTTTTACTGACCCACAAGCTTGATACCATTGGTGCCATGTCCTGTAACCCTGCGATCGGAGGTTTGGGCAAGGGTCACCTTGTGCGTGAAATTGATGCGCTTGATGGGGTTATGGGCCGGGTCGCTGATGCTGCCGGTATTCAATTTCGTCTGCTTAATCGTCGGAAGGGTCCAGCCGTTCGCGGTCCCCGGGCACAATCAGATCGGAAGCTTTACAAAGCCGCTATGCAAGATGCTCTTAATGGGCAGGATAACTTGACGATCAAGGCTGCGGCTGTTGAGGATCTTATTGTCGAAAATGGAGAAGTTCTGGGGGCGATTACGGCTGATGGAACCGAAATCCGCTCAGGTAAAGTTATCCTCACCACTGGTACCTTCCTTCGGGGTCTGATCCATATGGGTGAGAAAAAGATCCCGGCAGGCCGGATAGGTGATGATCCGTCAAATGGACTATCGGTGACACTTGAGCGGGCTGGATTTGAACTGGGTCGGTTGAAAACAGGGACACCCGCACGACTGGATGGGAAAACTATCAATTGGTCCGTTCTGGAAGAACAGCCGGGGGATGATGAACCAGTTCCATTTTCTTTCCTGACGAAGGAAATTACGACCCCTCAGATTTGTTGTCATATCACTTACACGACGGAAAAAACCCATCAGGTTATCCGTGATAATCTACATCGGGCGCCGATGTATTCAGGTGAGATTACAGGAACGGGTCCGCGCTATTGTCCTTCAATTGAAGACAAAGTTGTACGCTTTGCGGATAAGTCTAGTCACCAGATTTTTCTGGAGCCAGAAGGGCTGGATGTGGATACGATTTATCCGAATGGTATGTCCACATCCTTACCGGCTGATGTTCAGGTCGCATTCCTCCGTTCAATTCCCGGATTGGAAAAAGTTGAATTTTATCAGGCTGGTTACGCCATTGAGTATGACTTTGTTGACCCACGTGAACTGCGTCATACGCTGGAAACCCGGCGTCTGAAAAACCTTTATCTAGCGGGACAGATAAACGGAACGACCGGCTATGAAGAGGCGGCCGCACAAGGTCTGTTGGCGGGGATCAACGCAGCCCGTGCTGCTGGTGGTGATGGGGCCTTTATCCTGGATCGGGCAGATGCCTATATGGGGGTCATGATTGATGACTTGGTGACCCGTGGCACGCAGGAGCCTTATCGGATGTTTACCTCCCGGGCTGAATATCGTCTCGTCCTCAGGGCAGATAATGCTGATAGTCGGCTGACAAATCTGGGTTTAGAAATCGGCTGTGTTGGCTTGGATCGCAAAAGAGCCTTCGAAGCTAAACAGGCTGATTTGGCAAAAGCTAAAACTCTGTTCGGAGATCTAACGCTGACACCGAATGAGGCCCGTGCGAAAGGGCTCAATGTTAATCAGGATGGTGTGAGAAGATCTGCTTCTGATTTGCTTGCCTATCCGGATATTGATCTTGAAATGATCGCTGAGATTTGGCCAGAGACTACGCAGTTTGATAAAACCATATTGGAGCAGGTTGCAATCGATGCTCAGTATAAGGGGTATCTGGACCGACAGAAGGCTGACATTCGGGAATTCCGAAAGGATGAAGCCCTGATCCTGCCAACCAATCTGGACTATGATAAAATCGGTGGGCTGTCATCAGAGGTTCGTCAGAAGCTAAAAGACACCCGACCAGACACTTTAGGTCAGGCGGCCCGAATTTCAGGTGTCACCCCTGCAGCTCTTACGGCCTTGTTGTCCTACGTCAAACGGGGCGACCATCGGAAAATCGCTGGATAACTACTAAACATGTCTAAACAGGAATTCCAACAGTTGACTGGTGTTTCACGTGAAACACTGGAAAAACTGGAAACCTATGTTGCGCTTCTGAACAAGTGGCAGAAGGCGATCAACTTGGTCAGTAAATCTACACTTCCCGATGTTTGGATCCGACATATTCTGGATAGCTATCAGGTTATTCAATACGGACCCAAAGAAAAATCCATCTGGGTGGATTTGGGAAGTGGGGCTGGGTTTCCAGCATTAGTGGTAGCCATGGCAACAGATCACGATGTTCATGTCATTGAAAGTGATCTTCGGAAGTGTCAATTCATGCGTGAAGTTTCACGTGAAACATCCACGCCAATTACAGTTCATACCAAAAGAATTGAGGCAATTGAGCCGTTTAAGGCTAATGTTATCTCTGCTAGAGCGCTTGCCTCACTCGAAAAACTGCTAGATCTGGGTCATAAATTTGCGACCGAAAAAACAACATTTTTGTTTTTAAAGGGACAAGATGTAGATGCGGAATTGACCAATGCCGCAAAATGTTGGAATATGGACGCTGTTAAACACTCCAGTTTATCCAGTTCTGAGGGCTGCGTTCTGCAATTGAGGAATGTCCGCCCGCTTTAGCACAGGGGGCGAGTATGGAAGAACTTCGCATCGTTGGATCCTCAAGAATTCTGGCAATTGCCAATCAGAAGGGCGGGGTTGGTAAAACAACAACTGCTATCAATCTGGCAACAGCCTTGGCAGCGGTTGGAAAAACCGTCCTGATCATTGATATTGATCCGCAGGGAAATGCCAGCACGGGCCTTGGTATTGATCGTCATGCGCGAGAGAAAAACGTTTACGACGTGATCATGGGCGATATTCCTATGAAAACGGCTATTTGTAAGAGCGTCATCCCCAACCTGGACCTGGTTCCTTCGACCGCAGATCTGACAGGGGCGGAACTGGAACTGATTGAGATGCCACATCGCAGCCACCGTCTAACGATGGCTCTGCAGGCTGTTAAATCGGATTATGACTATATCCTGATCGATTGTCCGCCCTCCTTGAACCTTCTAACACTTAATGCCTTGGTTGCGGTACAGTCCGTCATTGTTCCACTGCAATGCGAATTTTTCGCGTTGGAAGGTTTGAGCCTGTTGATGAAGACAATAGAGCGCGTCAAATCTACCCTTAATCCAGAGCTTGAAATTCAAGGCGTGGTCTTGACCATGTTCGATAAACGCAACAGATTATCTGATCAGGTGGCCCAGGATGTTCGCGATTATCTGGGAGATAAGGTCTATCAGACTGTTATTCCCCGAAATGTGAGGGTTTCTGAGGCTCCAAGTCATGGAAAGCCAGCCTTGATCTACGATCACAGATGCGCTGGTAGCCAGGCTTATATCAAACTGGCCAGTGAAGTGATAAAACGGGAAAAAAGTCAGTTCGCTGCTTGATAAATGGATCGAATTTTCATGTCTGAAGATGCAGGAAAAAAGAAATTGGGACGCGGTTTATCGGCTCTGCTAGGCGATGATGTCGCTGCAGATTACACTGAACTGGATAAAATCAGGACTTCTAAGGAAGTTCCGGTCGAACAGCTTCATCCGAGCCCGTTTCAGCCCCGCCAGCTTTGGGATCAGGAAGCGCTGGAGAGCCTGGCGGATTCGATAGCTGAAAAAGGGATGTTACAGCCCATTTTGGTGCGGCGGGACCCGAGCGGTAATGGAACTTTTGAAATTATTGCTGGTGAACGACGCTGGCGTGCAGCGCAAATCGCTCAGCTTCATGAAGTTCCGGTTATTATCAAGGATCTTAGCGATTCCGACAGTATGGAAATCGCGATCATTGAGAATATCCAGCGTGAAGACCTGTCTTCTATCGAAGAGGCAGAAGGATATAAGCGTTTGATCGATGAATATGGCTATACTCAAGATCAAATGGCCAAACATCTCGGTAAGAGCCGATCACATATTGCCAATACGATGCGTCTTCTTTCATTGCCAGCCAGCGTTCAGGAGATGGTCAATCAAAAAGAACTCAGCGCAGGTGCTGCCCGTTCCATTTTAATGGCTGATAATCCAGAGGCATTGGCCCGGAAAGTTATTCAGGAAGGGTTATCTGTTCGTGAAATTGAGAAAATCGTCAGTAAAAAACCCTCAAATAGAGCGAGCTCACCGTCCCGGAGTACGAAAGATCAAGATACGCTCGCTCTAGAAGGGGATTTATCTGCTGCAATTGGCATGAGAGTTTCCATTTCTCATAAGCAAAGTGGTGTCGGTCAGATCACAATTGCTTACGATCATCTCGATCAGCTTGATGATATATGTCGAAGACTTACCCGTAATACGGTAAATGAACTTTATGAGGAGGATGAGTTTGATGAGGATCCATCTTCCGCTCTAGATGAGGATTTTCATTAATTTTCAAATAGTTACCGATTTCTATTTGCCATAGATACCCGCATTAAGGCGCGTCTGCATAAAGTTTCTGCTGGTGCGCCTGTTTTTTTACATTCTATTTCTGCTTGTAGAATGATTTCAAGGCATTTGGCAAAATGCAGACTGGGCCGGTTTCCAATTTGGCTTTGTGCCTTATTCTGATTGAAAGGTGCAATCCCAGCTTTTTTGACAGCAATATTAAGCGGGTTTCCCTTTTCCTTTAGGGCAGCTGCCTTATGAAGCTGTTTTATCTGCCCCTGCAGCAAACGAAGGAAAGTAATTGGGGACTCGCCTGCAAAAAAAGCTTTATCGATTGATTTCTCCAGCCCGGCCAGATTCCCAAGGAGGGTGGCATCCAGAACGTCGAAGACGCTCTCAGCAGAACTATCTCCGATAACCTGGCGGACTTCTTCAAGGAGTAGGGGGGTTTTATCCTTCCCTTTATAGAGAACAAGCTTGTCCAATTCCTGACGGGATATGGCACGATCGTTCCCAAGGGAGGACCTCAAATATTCCTGAACGTCTGGCGAAGCAGTAATTTGCGCTTTTCCAAGAACCTCGGTGATAAGACTGCCAATGTCCTGTGCTCGGTCATGGTAGCAGGCCATAGTGACCCCAAATTTAAGGGCCCCTATTGATTTAACGAGTGCTGCCGTTTTCTTTAAATCTCCGGCCTCGATGATAAAGAGGGTATTGGAAAAATCGGCATCCAATGTGGCCTGGATCATTTTGGCATGGGTATTTGAGACAGCCCGCAGACGGACGACCCGCTCCCCGCCCATCATGGAAATTGCCTCTATTTCGTCGCGAATTCGGGCTGGATCACCTTCCAATTGAGTGGCATCAAGCTCACTGTAGGCAAAGGGATCATCAAGACTGTCAAGAACGGTAAGCGCAATCTTCTTGCCGCTTTCTCTTACCAACCCATCGTCCTGTCCGTAGAAAAGAAAAACCCGAAGAGACTTGTCTGGGGACTTCAAAAAGCTGTTCAGTTGACCAGTTTTGAATTCCATCTCATCTTACCGGGACAGGAATACAGACAACTGGCGGTGGATTTCTTCGGCGACAACGATTGCTGAACGCTTCTGCGCATTTTTTTCTGCAGCCAGGTTTGCAAAATCGGAATCAACCACATTGTAAGAGGCGACAGATTGTGCACTTCCTTTATAGACAGCTGTTTTCCCGGAAGAATCGAGGAGGGTGTACTGTCCGATGAGGGTAAGGTTATAACGGTTTGTCGAGTCAGACTTGTCAATCGCTAGACCTTGCTTTACCTCACGTAATTTAACCTTCAGCTGGTAAAGTGAGCGGCTTGGCAACCCTTTGGGGCTGACGCGATCGAGAAGTTCATTGCGAACAATTTGACCCACCCTGCCTTCTATGGGAAGTACATAAGTTTGATCGAGTGCAGCTGTGACTTTGGCATTTTGCGTTTGCCGACCGTACAAGGGCTGAAAGCCGCAAGCTGCAACCGAAAGGAGTATTACAAAGAGTATCGCAAGTCTAGATAACAATGTTTACAATCCGGTTTGGAACCACAATGACTTTACGGATTTGGTTATCGCCGATAGCGCGTTGAACCGACTCAATTTCAAGTGCGAGTGCTTCCACCTTATCCTTGTCTTCGTCTTTGGCAACCTCAAGAGTACCCCTTAGCTTACCTTTGACCTGAACAGCTACTGTAACCGTATCGTCGACCGTCAGCTCTGGAATTGCCGTTGGCCAGGTTGTGTCAGCCAATAAGGTTGAATGACCCAGGATTTCCCAAAGTTCTTCTGCCAAATGGGGCATCATTGGTCCAACCATGGACACCATGACTTCCATAGCCTCTCTCAATGCCCAGGCACCGCCTTCATCAGAGGGAACAAATTCAGCGAGAGCTTTCATATACTCATAAATTCTGGCGATCGCTGTATTGAAGTGAAGCTTTTCAATACTGTCTGTCACGAGACTCAATGTTTTATGGGTCTCTTTACGGAGGGTAAGCGCATCACCGTCGATAGTTGATGGGGCTTCGCTTCCAACCGGAGCAGCTTTATCAAGATTTTCTGTAACAAAGCGATAAAGACGCTGTTTGAAGCGCCAGGCGCCTGTTGCACCAGCATCAGTCCATTCCATATCCCGATCAGGCGGGCTGTCTGATAGAACAAACCAGCGGGCCGCATCCGCACCGAATTTGTCGATAATTTCCGCAGGGTCGACAACGTTTTTCTTGGATTTGGACATCTTTTCGACGCCGCCAACGGTTACTTTTTCGCCTGTTTCCACATGAACAAACTCACCAGCATCGTTGGTCACAACATCCTGAGGGAAAAGCCATTCACCAGATGCGCTTCGATAGGTTTCATGTGTCACCATGCCTTGCGTAAAGAGACCAGCGAACGGCTCTGCCAGGTCAATAGCGCCAGTTTCTGTCATCGCGCGGGTGAAGAAGCGGGAATAGAGCAAATGAAGGATCGCATGCTCGATACCGCCAATATACTGATCCACCGGTAGCCAGTAATCTACATCCTCCCGATTAACTGGATCCTCATCCCGAGGAGCACAGAAGCGGGCAAAGTACCAGGAGCTGTCAACAAAGGTGTCCATAGTGTCTGTCTCACGTGTTGCGTCTGCGCCGCAAGACGGACAGGATGTTTGTTTCCAGGTAGGATGATGATCCAGCGGGTTCCCCGGCTTATCGAAGGTAACGTCCTCAGGCAGCTCAACTGGAAGGTTCTCTGCCTTTTCTGGAACAGTGCCGCAAGAGGGGCAATGGACAACCGGAATTGGGCAGCCCCAATAGCGCTGACGGGAAATTCCCCAGTCTCGAAGACGGTAATTAATCGTTTCGGATCCGATATCATCTTCAGAAAGTTTTGAAATTGCAGCTTTCTTGGCGGCCTCAACATCCAACCCATTGAGGAATTCCGAATTGATGATCTCACCAGGCCCAATATAGGGCTCATTGCTTAGCGGGCCGGTTTCCCCATCAGGGCCGGCAACTACTCGGGTGATATCGAGACCATATTTTGTAGCGAACTCATAGTCGCGCTGGTCATGGCCAGGACAGCCGAAAATGGCGCCAGTTCCGTAATCCATCAAGACAAAGTTGGCCACATAGATGGGTAAGGTTTTGCCGGGAATGAAAGGATGATCTGTTGTCAGACCCGTATCAACGCCTTTTTTCTCAGCTTTTTCGATCGCTTCTTCGCTAGTCCCCATGCGGTGACATTCTGCGACAAATTCCGCGATCGCTGGATTTTCTTTCGCCAGTTCCTGAGTCAATGGGTGGTCAGCTGCAACGGCCATGAAGCTGGCACCAAAAAGGGTGTCTGGGCGCGTTGTGTAAATTTCAAGTGCATCATCCCGATCTGTGATCTTGAAATTGATGCGGGCACCTGAGGATTTGCCAATCCAGTTTTCCTGCATTAGGCGAACACGCTCAGGCCAACGATCGAGGGTTTTCAGGCTTTCCAGCAATTCTTCACTATAGTCAGAAATGCGGAACATCCATTGATTTAATTTGCGTTTTTCAACTAAGGCGCCAGAGCGCCACCCTCGACCATCGATAACCTGCTCATTGGCAAGAACTGTCATATCGACAGGATCCCAATTGACCCAGCTTTCTTTTCGATAAACCAAACCTTTGTCCAGAAAATCCAAGAAGAGTTTCTGTTGTTTGCCATAATAGCCTGGATGACAGGTCGCAAGCTCTTTGCTCCAATCCAGGGAAAGACCCATAGATTTCAGCTCTCTTCGCATGTTTGCGATATTGGCATAAGTCCATTCTGCTGGATGGATCTTCTTATCCCGCGCTGCATTTTCAGCCGGAAGGCCAAATGCGTCCCAACCCATCGGATGAAGAACATTAAATCCGCGCGCTCGTTTAAAGCGGGCAACAACATCACCCATGGTATAATTTCGGACATGTCCGATATGAATATTGCCAGACGGATATGGGAACATCTCCAGCACGTAATATTTGGGCCGAGATTTATCTGTTTCAGATTTGAAGGTCTGTTTGGTTTCCCAGGTTGATTGCCATTTGGCTTCAACCTCTTTCGCATTGTACCGGGACATCTGTATTATCGGGTCCGTATCTCTATTTATACTGTCTCTATAATTCTGAGGATTTAACTCAGCTGAAAAGGAATGTTTATTCGCCTTCGCGAGTGATCCGAAGTTCGCGCGCACGCCGAAGAATTGCATTTTCCAGGTTTGTGATTGTTTTGGGGGTGAGCTCTACCGGGACCCAGTTATTAGTGCTGTCAAGATTTTGCTTGAACGCAGAAACTCTGATCCCATCAGCACGAAGCCGGCGATCCAGAATATAAACGGTCACTTTAAAACGTTCTCCTGGAGACTCAGCGGGTGTGTACCAGTCTGTGATAATCACACCGCCAAACGGATCCGCGGAACTTAAAGGCATAAAGGAGAGTGTATCGAGAGATGCCCGCCACAAATACCCATTTACGCCAATACCACTTCCACCTTGGTTTTCTTCAAGTGATTTTCCACCACCGAGAATCCCACCCTCTCCGAAAATGGTTTCACGTTCTTTCGGGCGACCTGCGGGAAAAACCTGACCAGAAGCACCAGATTCAGGAAAGGATGAATCCGTACCTAGATTACTGCTGCAGCTGGAAAGCAGAAAAAGGCTTAAAAACCCGAAAGCTGCAAATTTAAAACTGCATTTCTGCGTCTTCGATTTCATTATGGTCGGATCCCTCGTTTCCTTCGTTTAATCCAAATTTGGAAGCCGGTCATTTTGTGGCCCCAAAAATCAATGGATTCAAAAGCTGCGCCAGTCTAAAGCAGGTTATAGGCAACGACAATAACCGAAAGAGCGACTTTTCGTTGTTTTTCCAAATTTTGGCCACATAACACAAAATATAGGTGCTTTTCAGCTCAGAAACACATTCTTTAGAGGTTTTGACTAAAAACTATCGATTAAGGACCCCCTTTCTGGTTCGCACTTTGTGACTTTTTCAGCACAGTTCATCCAAAACAGGAAAAACCCAGAAGGTCCATTGCTTGACCGTTCGGGGGTTAAAGTCTTTTATTTCACTTGGCTAACAAGGCCACCGTGCCTTGCGTCGTTTATTTCAAACTTTATTTTCTCTAGCTTTCATGAGCAGAGGGGAGACAAAATGAAAAAAGTAATCTTGGGCACAACAGCTTTGGTAGCTGCTAGTGCACTCACAGCAGGCACAGCTTCTGCTGCTGAAAAAATCAAACTCGGCCTCGGTGGTTACCTGCAGACTTCATTCGTAGTTGCTGACTACGATGATGGCGATCAGCTGCCAACAGACATCCGTCACGAAGGCGAAGTCTTCTTCATGGGTTCAACAACTCTGGACAACGGCCTGACTTTCGGTGTCAACGTTCAGTTGGAAGCTCGTGCAACAGGCGACCAGGTTGACGAAACTTACATGTACATCGACGGTTCTTTTGGTCGTGTTCTGGTTGGTTCTGAAAACTCAGCTGCTTACCTGATGCATTATGCATCACCATCACCAGTTCCAGCTTGGGGCTTGGTATCTCCTAACGCTGATGCATCTGGCTTGGGCATTAACCCATCCACATACATCAACGACATCAGCGACGCTGACAAAATCACATACTTCACACCACGCTTCTCCGGCTTCCAGCTGGGTGTTTCTTACACTCCAGACTCTGACGAAGAAACAGGTACAGGTGCATCTCCTTACGCAGTCATCAAAGACGAAGGCGCATCTGACGAAGGTTTCTCTATTGCTGCTAACTACACAGGCAAATTCTCAAGCGTTGGTGTAGCAGCTTCTCTCGGTTACGAACTGGTAACAAGCGACACTGCTGAAGATCAGGACGAAATCGCTGGTGGTATCGTTATTGATGTTGCAGGTTTCTCTGTCGGTGCTGCATACAAATTCACAGACAACGACGGTAACGTTGATGACGAAGAACGTCATGACTACAACGTTGGTCTGACTTATGGTCAGGGCCCATGGAAAATCGGCGTACAGTACGCTGGTGTAGATCTTGACGACGCTTCTGACGGACACCTTGACTCAGTAGTAGTCGGTGGTCAGTACGTTCTTGGCCCAGGAATCACTGCATTCGGTGGTGTACAGTTCTGGGATGCAGAAGACGATCTTGAAAGCGCAACTGTTGGTGATGGCGCTACGATCTTCTTCGTAGGTACATCTCTGTCCTTCTAATCTTAGAAGTACAAGTTGAGACTTTGAGGGGTGGCGATTTCGCCGCCCCTTTTTTATTGAAGCAGTGCCGGCTTTTCCCTTAAGTTGTCCAGGTTCAAAGGGAGAGTTTTATGGGTGGTATCATCTGGCTGGCATCGTATCCGAAATCAGGAAATACTTGGGTTCGGTCTTTTTTGCAGAACCTGATTTTAAACCCAGCAAAATCTGTCCATATCAACGAGCTATCTCAGTTTGCCTATGGGGATGGCCAGAAATATTGGTATGAACAGGCTGCTGGCGGAAAGCTTGATGGACTTAGTCCCGAAGAGGTCATGAAGTTGACCCCGAAAGCTCATCATTTGATGACCCGCTCCAGACCTCAATCCGTATTCGTTAAAACCCACAACTTTCTCGGTAAAAATTGGGATGTGCCTTTTATTACAGCCGAAGAAACGGCGGGCGCGATCCATATTGTGCGAAATCCGTTAGATGTATCCATCAGCCTTGCACATCATTTCGGCTTCTCGATCGATGAAGCCATTGATTTCATGAACAACCCAGACGCACAAACCCCGGAAGATGACTATAAACTAGCGCAAGTTTATGGAACCTGGTCCAGCCATGTGGCCAGTTGGGAGAAGTTCAATCCCCAGTATCTGCACCGTATGCGATACGAAGATATGCTTTTTAAACCTGGGGCGACATTTTCAAAACTGGCAAAATTTTTGGGCATAAACCCCCCAAAAAATATTCTCGCCAAGGCCATTAAGAACTCCTCCTTCAAGTCTCTAAAAGAGCAGGAGAAAAAGGATGGCTTTATAGAAAGATCTGATAAGGCAGAGAGTTTTTTTAGGTCTGGCAAGGCGGGTGGCTGGCGGCAGGAATTGACAGAGGAGCAGGTCAAGCGTGTTGTCGATGTGCACGGAGAGAAAATGGCAGAATATGGCTACTTAAAGGGGGTTAAAGTCTAGATGCCTTCGATTGTTTGGATTGCATCCTATCCAAAATCCGGGAATACCTGGGTTCGGATGCTATTAAATAACTATTTTCTCGGCGGAGAAAACCGACAGGATCTAAATAGTCTGGATTTGTCTACTTTTGGAGGTTCTAGCAAATCTTCATACCGGGCCGTGACTGACGAAGATGTGGATAAACTGACTGATCCAGACATTATGAAGCTGACCCCAAAAGCCCATGCTTTTATTGCGTCCAGAGGGGCAGGGCTGAAGTTTGTAAAAACTCATAACCTTTTGAATACATTGCACGGGGTGCCACTCATCACGCCTGAAGTCACGAGATCAGCGTTTTACATTCTCCGAAATCCACTGGATACCGTAATTTCTGTAGCCGATCATTTCGGGCTCTCTCTTGATCAGGCTATAGAGTTTATGAATAACCAAAGTGGAAGTACTGCACCTAACGAGACTATGGTCCGGCAAGTCTTTAGCTCCTGGGCTAATAACATCGCGAGTTGGACGCAGCGTCCTCCTTTTCCGGTTTGGGTAATTCGGTATGAAGATCTTCATGCCGATCCTACCAAAACCATGGGCAATGCACTGAAATTTCTAGGCGTAAATCTCGATGAGAAAATGCTTCAAAGAGCCATTCGTCAGTCATCTTTTAAGTCATTAAAGGCTATGGAAAAGAAAGATGGATTTGCGGAAAGGTCGCAACATAGCAAAAGCTTCTTCCGAAGCGGTAAAACTGGACAATGGCGATCCAAGCTGACTTCTGAACAAGTCGATCGTATCATTTCGACCAACCGTCCCTTGATGCAGCATTTTGGTTATTTACCAGAAGGCTACTAACTTTCCTCAAAAAGTGAAATCGCTCCAAAGCCCTTAAAGCCAGCCAGTTTTAGGCGTTTAAGCTTATTTGCTGTCACGCCGCCAAGTCCATAAACTGGCATATTTTTCAATAAGTTAATTGATGTTGAAGCCTTAATTGGAGACAGGGTTCGTGCGCCCGGGTGGCTCTTGGTGGGAAATAGGGGGGAGAGGAAAGCAAGATCAGCGCCGAGCCTCTCGGCTGTCAGGAGGGACCGCCTATTATGACAGGCGACACTGATGAGAAGGCCATGATAACGATGCTTTAGGAGCGGAATCCTTGGGATCATATACTCTGGTAAATGCACGCCGTCAGCTCCCATCAGATAGGCTACGGCTGCATCTTTTGCGATGAAGCATGGTAATTGTCTTCTTGCACATTGGTTTAGGATGACTGCTGCTAGCTCTTTTCTTTTTGGATGGTCGTAGTGGCGAAAAATCACACCTGTATCACTGGGCAAGCGGGCGATGACAGAGGGCAGATCCGTGGACCGGTTGTCATCAGTGAAATAGAAAGCACTTGGAAATAATGGGTCTATCGTTTCAGAAGATCGCTGTAAAAACATGAGCTACCTGTTTTTTTTATGTCCATTCTCTGCTATCTGCAGAATGGATCAGCCAATCACGTAGAAAGGTCTCAAATGTCGGACGTTGCCGCTAATCTTCAGGATATCAAGGCCCGGATCAAGAAAAGAGCAGAAAAATGGGGTCAGGACCCGGCTAAAGTCTCTTTAATAGCTGTTTCCAAGCAACAACCTATCGAGCGCGTCATTGAGGCGCTGGAAGCAGGACATCGAGTATTTGGGGAGAACCGAGTTCAGGAAGCACAAGGCAAATGGCCAGAGCTTAAAAGGAA